>NZ_SLVT01000007.1:0-312363 GCF_004345505.1 Micromonospora sp. CNZ303
AAACGCTCGGCTGGGACACCCCAGCCGAGCGCCTCGCTAAGCTCCTAGCCGTCACCGACTAGCCAACGCGTTGCAACGACCCCTTGAAACCGCCCGCTATGCGTTAGGAAGGGGCCCTTCCTTACACCCGGGTGGGTCAGTTGCGGTTGATGGTGAACGTCGAGGTGGTGTTCTGGATGTCCACCGCGTTGTTGCTCAGCCGCAGGTTGTTGAAGGTGACCGACCCGACGGCCGGCCCCTGCCCCGTCTCCGGCATCGGGTTGGCCCAGATGCCGAAGCCGGACTTCGCGTCGTACGCGTCACCGCTCTTGCGGGCGCCGCTGATGGAGACGTTGGTGAAGACCGTGTCGGTGATCGGGAACTGCGGCTGCCCGCCGACGTAGTTGGTCTGGAACATGATGCCGCTGTAGGTCGGGTCGACGATGTCGACGTCGCTGACCCGGATGCCCTGGAACACCTTCGAGGCGGAGAAGACCCAGATCGCCGGGAAGGTCTGCGCGCCCCAGAAGTGCCCGCCGGCCCGGACGATCGAGATGTTCTCGAACCGGGTGGGCGGGCTGGCGCCGAAGCCGTTCATCGGGTAGCCGAAGTCGAGCGAGCTGATGGTGATGCCGGAGTAGACCAGCGTGTCCGCGATGTAGATGTTGCGGAACGTGTTGCCGTAGCCGCCGTAGACGGCCACACCGGCGGCCCGCCAGGTCAGGGTCGAGGTCAGGTTCTCGTAGATATTGTCCTTCATGTCGGCGCCGCCCGCGTCGATCGCCGAGAACAGCGCGAAGCTGTCGTCGCCGGTGGCCCGGGCGTCGTTGTTGCTGACCAGGTTGTTGGTGCTCCCGTTGGTCATGTTGATGCCGTCGGCGAACATGTTCCGGATCCGGGAGTTCTTGATCGTCATGTGGTCGGTGTTCGCGCCCCAGTAGAGGCACACCATGTGCTCGTTCCAGATGTTGTCGATCACGATGTTCGACACGTTGGAGAAGTCGAACACCTTGCCCGGCCCGTCGATCCGCGAGGTGTAGTTGCCGAAGTAGGCGAAGTTCGCGAAGGACGATCCGGCCGCCGAGTTCTCGGCCCGGAAGCCGATGTCGGTGTTGTCCTGGCCGGACGGGGCGTTGAACCGGGTGTACCAGGGGCCGGCGCCGGTCACCTTGACCGCCTTGCCGTACACCTGGAACTTCGACGCCGTGGAGTAGTTGCCCGCCGGCAGGTACACCCCGACGAGGTTGCCGGTGGTGTCCATCCGTACCCGGTCCAGGGCGTTCTGCACGTCGGAGTGGGTGAAGCCGGTCGGCGTGGCGTAGCGCGCCGGGTCCGGGTTCGCGATCGGCGCCACCTGCTCGGTGTTGATGAAGTCGATGGCGTACGTGGTGGTGTTGGCCGGGTCCTTCTGGAGGCGGATCCTGCTGCCGGCCGGCACCGTGGAGTTGAGCATGACGTTGGCCTCGTCGTAGATGTGCCGCGGTCCGCCCGCGCTCGGCGAGTTGCCCGGGCTGGCCTCGTTGCCGTAGAGCCAGGCGTACCGGGACGTCAGGTCGATGGCCTTGTGGAACGTGCCGTTGACGTAGACGTTCAGCGTCGAGTTGATCCCGCCGCCGCCCGGCGCGTCCGGGATCGAGAAGCGGGTGACCAGGGTGTTGGTGCTGGCCCGGGTGGTCCACTCGACGTAGCTGCCGGTCGAGTTGAGGGTCACCGCCCGCCGCCCGGACGCCTCACCGGCGAGGTCGCCGACGGTCCGGTTCGGCCCGACGACGCTGGCGCCGCCGCCGACCACGCCGTCCTCGGCCTCGTACATGTCGTACGGCATGTTGGCGCCACGCCCCACGAAGAGCGCCCGGTCGCTGGTGTTGTTGCCCTGCTTGACCGGCAGCTCGTTGCCGTCGGCGGCGAGCACCACCCGGACGGTGTACTTGCCGTTCGCGGCCGTCCAGGTGCCCAGGTTGACCGGGCCGACGGTGGCCCCGGCGTTGATCACCCCGGAGTACGAGCCGGTCAGGGTACGCACGACCGTGCCCGCCTCGTTGAGCACGGTGAGCGTGATGCCGTGCGCGCCCGACGCGGAGGCCACACTGCCGGCGTTGCGGATCGACACGGAGAAGGTGACCGTGTTGCCGGCCGCCGGGGTGCCCGGCGACCAGGCGACCGCGGCGGCGACCAGGTCGGAGCTGGCGACCGGGCTGACCACCAGTGGGCTCGGGTTCGTGTAGCTGTTGTTGGTGTCGTCCTGCTCGACGACGGTGTTCGACTCGTCGACCTTCGCGCTCAGCGGGTAGCTGCCCGCGTCCCGGTTGCCGATGTTGGCGGTGACCGTCGTCGAGGCGCCGGCCGCCAGGCCGCCGACCGGCGCGGTGCCCACCCGGTTGGTGCCGAGGTAGAAGTTGACGTTGGTGGCGCCGGAGGCCGCCGAGCCGGCGTTGCGGACGGTGGCCGAGAGCGTGACGGTGCTCGTCTCCACGGGCGCGGACGGGCTGAACGACATGCCGGTGACGGTCAGGTCCGGGTTCGGCGCGGGGGTGCCGATGACCTGGAACTCGGCGACCTGCCCGGCCGGGGCGCCGGTGTTCGAGGCGATCGAGAGCCGTACGTCGGCCGCCGCGCCGGAGACCGGGATGGTCACCGTGTTGCCGCTGGCCGGGCTGAAGGCGTAGTTCGCCGCGCCGACCAGGGTGGTGAAGGTCGAGGAGCCCTGGTCCCGCCCGAGGACGGTGATGTTCTGCGTACGCGCCCCCCAGGCGGAGTCGGGGTTCAGCTTCAGCACGATCCGGCTGAGGCTGGCGTTGGCACCGAGCTGCACGGTCAGCGTGCTCGGGTTGCCGTTGCCCTCCCAGTAGGTGGCCACGTTGTTGTCGTTGGCGTTGGTCGCCACGAACGTGTGCACGTGCCCGGAGGCGGTGATCGGCTTGCCGACCGCCAGGTTGCTTCCGACGGGCGGGTTGCCGGTGCCGGTCCGGGTCACGGTGTTGCTGTTCGCCGACTGGTTGCCGGCGGCGTCCCTGGCCCGGACCTGGTACGAGACCGTGGCGCTGTCCGGCTGGCTGTCGGTGTACGTCAGCGTGGAGCCGTTGACGCTGCCGCGCAGCCCGCCGTTGGCGTACACGTCGTAGCCGGTGACCCCGACGTTGTCCGTGGACGCGGACCAGGTGAGCCGGATCTGCCCGCTGGCGGGCTGGGTGTACGCGAGGTTGCCCGGGACGCTGGGCGCCTGGGTGTCGGGGTTCCCGGCGGCGCCGTAGACCTCGACCTCGGAGAACTGGGCGGCCGCCCAGCCGGTGTTGCCGGTGACCTGCACCCGCACGTACCGGGTGCTGGTCGCGGTGAAGCTGACGGTGACGGTGTTGCCGGTGGCCGGGTTGAAGGTGTGGCCGCCGGACGCCTTCAGGGTGGTGAACGACGAGCCGTTGGTGGAGCCGAGCACCGACAGCGTCTGGGTGCGGGTCTGCCAGTCCGACGAGGGCGGCAGCTTGAGCACCACCCGGTCGACGCTGACGGTGGCACCGAGGTCCGCCTGGATCCACTGCGGGAACGCGTTGTTGGCGCTCTCCCAGTAGGTGGCCGCGTTGCCGTCGTTCGCGTTGCCCGCCACGTAGTTCTGGGTGTGGCTGCTGGCGGTCATGGTGGCGGAGAGCCCGGCGAGCAGGGCCGCGCGGGCGGCGGTCGCCGCCGGGTCCGCCGGTGGCGCGGCGGACGCCGGGGTGACGGCCGGGACGGCGGTGAGGAGCAGCCCGGCGAGCACGCCGGCGAGCAGCCGCCGGTTGGCCGGGCGGGTCGACCGGGGGACGGGGCGGGGCGCGCCGGCCGGCGCGGTCCCGGGTCTGGTGCCGTTTCTGGACATGGGTCGCTACACCTCTTTCGGGGGTGGGGTGCGGGTGCGTTGCCCGGTGACGGGCGCAGGGGTACGCCCGTCGTGCCGCGACAGGTGGGGGACGGTGCAGGGCGATGTCGGGGCGGCGCTGCGCCGGGCCGCCCGGACTCCGATGGCCCCCGCCGGGACGGGCGGGGGCCATCGGGCTAGCTGGAGTGGACCTCGAACTCGCTGAGCTGGCCGGCGGGCCAGCTGCTGTTGCCGGTGAACGTCAGCCGCAGGTACCGCTGGCTGGTCGCCGCGAAGGTCACGGTGACCGTGTTGCCGGTGGCCGGGTTGAAGGTGTGGCCGCCGGACGCCTTCAGGGTGGTGAACGACGAGCCGTTGGTGGAGCCGAGCACCGACAGCGTCTGGGTGCGGGTCTGCCACGCCGAGGACGGCGGGAGCTTGAGCACGACCCGGGACACCGTCCGGTTGGCGCCCAGGCCCACCGTCAGCGACTGCGGGAAGGCGTTGTTGGCGCTCTCCCAGTAGGTGTTCGGGTTGCCGTCGACCGCGTTGGCCGCCACGTACACGTCGGCGTGGCTGGTCGCCGCGGCCGGTCGACCGAGCGCCAGGTTCCCGGTCGGCGGCGGGGTGGTCGGCGGCGGGGTCGTCGGGGGCGGGGTGGTGGGGCCGCCGCCGTACACCTCGAACTCGGAGAGCTGCGCCGCCGGCCAGCCCGTGTTGCCGGTGACGGTCAGCCGGACGAACCGGCGCTCGCCGGCCGGCACGCTGATCGACACCGTGTTGCCGCCGGCCGGGTCGAACGTGCGCCCGGCCGACCCGGCGAGGGTGGCCCACGAGGAGCCGTCGGTCGAGCCGAGCACCGACAGCGTCTGGGTCCGGCGCTCCCAGCCGGCGGGCAGCTTCAGCACCACCCGGTCGACGGTGCGTGCCGCGCCCAGGTCGACGGTCAGCGACTGCGGGAACGCGTTGTTGGCGCTCTCCCAGTAGCTGGCCGCGTTGCCGTCCACCGTGTTCGTCGCGACGTAGTTCTGGTTGGTGCTCGTCGCGGTCACCGGCCGTCCCTGCGCCAGGTTCCCGCCGGTCGGGGGCGGGGTGGTCGGCGGGGGCGTGGTGGGCGGCGGGGTGGTCGGGGGCGGGGTGGTCGGCGTCGTCGGGGGCGGGCTGGTCGGTCCACCGCCCCACTGCGGCTCGGGCCACGGCCCGCAGTACGGCGTCGACGTGTACCAGCCGGAGTTGCCGGTGCCCTGGGTGATCTGGAAGCCGCTGCCGACGCAGTTGTGCATCGGGTTGGCCTGGGCGATCCCGGTGGCCCGCACGTTCGTGAAGGACACCTGGCTGGGCGCCTGCACCTGGAGGGCGTACGTGCCCGCGCCGTCGATCCGTACGTTGTTGAAGCTGATCCCGCTGGTCTGCCCCTCGATCCAGTGCAGCGCCGCGTACGAGCTGTCCAGGATGTCGGTGTCGGTGACGTTGACCGCCGCGCCCTGGATGGGCTCGTTGAGCGCGGAGAACCAGATGGCGCCGACGCCGAAGCGCCAGTTGTAGTCCGAGTTGCCGTTGCGGATCAGGGTGTTGCGGGCGACGGTGATCGTCCCGGAGACGGCGGTCGGGCCGGTCACGCCCGGGTAGCGGTTCGCGACGTGGATGCCGCCGCCGTTGGTGACCGAGTCGGCGGTGACGTTGTCGGTGATCTTGATGTCGCGCCCGCCGTAGGTCACCAGGTGGTTGGCGAGGATGGTCACGCCGATCGTGTTGCGGGTGAAGGAGTTGTTCACGTTCGGCACGCTCTGCGCCCACATGGCGAGGGCGTCGTCACCCGTGTTGCGTACGAAGGTGTTGGTCACCGTGGAGTTGGTGACGCCCCAGTGGAAGTTCACCCCGTCGGCGGTCTGGTCGAGGATCCGGCTGTTGCGGATCGTGAAGTTGTCCATCGGGCCGTCCATCCAGGCCCCGACCTTGGTGTGCTGCATCCAGACGTTGTCGACCACCGAGTTCGACATCGCCCCGCCGATGGCGTTGACCTGGTCCTCGTCCACCCGTTCCCGGATGTCGCCGATGATGGCGAAGTCGCGCAGCGTGACGTTGCGGCTGGGTCCGCCGGCCTCGTGCGGCCGGATCTCGCCGCTGTAGCCGCCGCCGGGGACGTACTTGCCGTAGATGCCGGCGGCCCGCTTGCGGTCGGTCGGGTGCCGCCCGCCGAGCACTGAGTACCACGGTCCCGCCCCGCGCAGGGTCACCCCGTCCACGACGACGTGGTCCCAGAGGGTGAACGTGCCGGTCGGGATCCAGACGGCCCGGCCCTGGGCCCTGCCGGCGTCCACCGCCGCCTGGAACTTGGCGGTGGAGTCGGTCGCCCCGGTCGGGTCGGCGCCGAAGTCGGTGACCACGTCGAGCACGCCGGCCGGCTTGGCGATCGGGGCGCCCACCAGCTCGAAGTCGGCCAGGTCGATGGTGAAGGTCGGCGACTGGGCGGTCGAGGAGACCTGGAGGCGGATCTTCGTGCCGGCCGGGTACGTGGTCCCGAACATCGTGCGGGTCTCGTCGTAGAAGTGGTGCGGGTTGGTGTCGCCCGGGTTGTTGTTGAACGGGTATCCGCCGTAGTACCAGCCGTACCGCGAGGTGACCGGCACCGCCTTGACCAGCGTGCCGTTGGCCCGCAGGTCGATGCTGGCGTCCCGACCGGTGCCGGCGGCGTTGTCCGGCAGGCTGTAGCGGAAGGTGACCGCGTTGGCGGGCGCGGTCAGGGTGAACTCGACGTACTCGCCGACGGCGTCGAGGGTGACCGCCTCCCGGCCGGACGCCTCGGAGGGCAGCGTGCCGTAGCGGCGGTCCGGGCCGATCCTCGTGCCGGTGTGCGCGACCTCCTCCGCCTCCTGCTCGACGAACGGGACGGTGGCGCCCCGCCCCGGGATGTCGAACGGCGAGAGTCCCGCCGCGCGGGCCGGGGTCGCGGTGGTGGTCAGCGCGACGACGGAGATCGAGGCCGCCGCGAGGGCGGTTGCCGCGAGGGCGGCGAGCCCCGCGCGGATGCGGTGTCTTCGCTGGTGGTTCGGGGTGGTGTGGTCGGCCATGAGCGGCGCTCCCTTTCCTCAGGTGGCCAGGTCCCCCGTGTCGTGCGGTGCGGTGCGCGTACCTCCCTGTCGGCCTCGGCCGGCGCGGGGCCTGCGGGTGGGCGGTGCCGGCGGCCGGGACGGGCCGCCGGCACCGTCGGGGTCGGGCCGGTTCCGGCCGCGCCTACTCGCGCACCCGGAGCCAGACGGCGGTGTCCGGCGGCAACCGGTCGTCGTCGAGCGGCCCGCTGGCCAACAGCCGCTCGGTGTGGGGCGGCAGCGGCACCGCCGTGTCCGAGAGGTTGACCAGACAGGCGAAGCCGGGTTCCCGCCGGAACGCGAGCACCCCCTCGGGGGCGGGTAGCCAGCTCAGCTCCCCGTCGCCGAGGGCCGCCTCGGCCCGCCGGACGGCGAGGGCGGCCCGGTACAGCTCCAGCATCGAGTGGACGTCGCCGCCCTGAGCGCGGGCGGTGCGGTCCTTCCAGTCGGCCGGTTGGGGCAGCCAGGGCGCCGCCGTCGCGTCGTCGGGGCTGAAGCCGAACGGGGGCGCCTCGCCGGACCAGGGGATCGGGACGCGGCAGCCGTCCCGGCCGGGATCGACCCCGCCGGAGCGGAAGTGCATCGGGTCCTGCCGCAGCTCACGCGGGATGTCCTCGACCTCCCAGAGGCCCAGTTCCTCGCCCTGGTAGACGTAGGCGGCGCCGGGCAGCGACAGCGACAGCAGCGCGGCGGCCCGGGCCCGGCGGGTGCCCAGTTCCAGGTCGGTGGGGGTTCCCTCGCGCTTGGCGGCGAAGCTGAACGTGGTGTCCGCCCGGCCGTAGCGGGTGACGTGCCGGGTCACGTCGTGGTTGGAGAGCACCCAGGTGGCCGGCGCGCCGACCAGCGCGTGCACGCTCAGCGTCCCGTCGATGCTCTCCCGCAGCGCCGAGGCGTCCCAGGCGCAGCCGAGGAAGTCGAAGTTGAACGCCGTGTGCAGCTCGTCCGGGCGCAGGTAGTTGGCGAACCGCTGCCGGTCCGGCATCCACACCTCACCGATCAGTGCCCGGTCGCCGGGGTACTCGTCGGCGATCCGCCGCCAGCCGCGGTAGATCTCGTGCACCCCGTCGAGGTCGCGGAACGGGTGCGGCCGACCCGGCAGCGTCTCGGGCAGCGTCCCGTCCTTGACCAGCAGGCCGGCCGAGTCGATCCGGATGCCGTCCACCCCACGGTCGAACCAGAACCGGAGGATGTCCTCGAACTCGGCGCGCACCCTCGGGTGGTCCCAGTTGAAGTCCGGCTGCTCCGGGGCGAACAGGTGCAGGTACCAGTCGCCGGGGGTGCCGTCCGGGTTGGTGGTCCGGGTCCAGGTCTCGCCACCGAACTCGCCGACCCAGTCGGTGGGCCGCTGGTCGCCGTTCGGGCCCCGGCCGGGGCGGAACCAGAACAGCTCACGCTCGGGGGCGTCCGGGCCGCCGGCGAGCGCCGCCTGGAACCAGGGGTGCGCGTCGGAGCAGTGGTTCGGCACCACGTCGACGATGCTCCTGATGCCGAGCGCGTGTGCCTCCGCGATCAGCGCCTCCGCCTCGGCCAGGGTGCCGAAGACCGGGTCGATGTCGCGGTAGTCGGCCACGTCGTAGCCGGCGTCGGCCATCGGGGAGGGGTACCAGGGGCTGAACCAGATCGCGTCGACGCCGAGCGCGGTCAGGTAGTCCAGCCGCGACCGGATGCCGGCGATGTCGCCGATGCCGTCGCCGTCGCCGTCGGCGAAGCTACGCGGGTACACCTGGTAGATCACCGCTCCACGCCACCACGGACCTTTGTCTGCTCTGGACACGAGCACCTGCTTTCTGCGTCAGTGCGTCGGCGGGTTCGCCGGACCTTGATGTGTCCCGGGCAAACAGTCGTTGTTCGCCGCGGAGGGTTGCGCCGGAGCTATCCCTTGAGGCTGCCCGTGGTGAGGCCGGACATGATGTTCCGCTGGAAGATCAGGAAGACGATGACGGTCGGGATCGCGGCGATGACCGAGGCGGCGACCACCACGTTCATGGGCGTACCGCCCGAGAAGGCGTAGATGCCGACGCTGACCGTCCGGGTCTCGGGCGACGGCATGACCAGCTTCGGCCAGAGGAAGTCCTTCCAGACCGCGGTCACGGCGAAGATCGAGACCACGCCGAGGATGGGGCGCGACATCGGCAGGACGATCGACCAGAGCGTGCGCAGCGGGGTCGCCCCGTCCATGAGGGCCGCCGCCATCAGCTCCTCCGGGATCGAGTCGAAGAACCGTTTCAGGAGGAAGATGTTGAACGCGTTCGCGACCAGGGGCAGCCAGATCGCGAACGGCGAGTCGAGCAGGTTGACGTGCAGGATCGGCAGGTCGATCACGGTCACGTACTGCGGGACGATGAGGACCATCGCCGGGATCATCAGCGTCGCCAGCATCAGGCCGAGGATCACGTTGCCGAAGATCGGCCGGAGCTTCGACAGGGAGTACGCCGCAGCGGTGTCGAAGACGAGTTGGAACAGCACCGCGCCGGTCGCGTAGTAGAAGGTGTTGAACAGCAGCTTGGCGAGGTCGAGGTTGTGCCACGCGTCGACGTAGTTCTGCCACTGGGGATCCTGCGGGAACAACGACGGCGGGGTCTGCGCGATCTCCTGGCCCGACTTGAGCGCGCCGGTGACCATCCAGTAGAGGGGCCCGAGGAAGACGAGCGTGAAGCCCGTCACGACGACGGCGAGCAGCGCCCAGTAGACCACCCTGCCGCGGCCCCGCCTGAGCTGGGCTGGGGAGACGAGTGTCCGGGTCCCGGAGTCCTGTGCCATTCCGCGTCCGTCCTAGTCCTGTTTCGCAGTCAGCCGCACGTAGACGGCGGAGAACCCGGCCAGCACCACGAGCATGATCACGCCGAGCGCGGCGGCGCCGTTGAGGTCGTTCTGGAAGAAGCCGTGCTGGTAGATGAGGTACGCGACCGAGGTCGCCGAGTCCTCCGCGCCCGCGCCGTTGGCGAGGATCAGCGGCTCGATGAAGAGCTGCATGGTGGCGACGATCTGGAGCATCGCCAGGAGCGCGAGGATCAGCCGGGTCTGCGGGATGGTCACATGCAGGATCCGCCGCCAGATCCCGGCGCCGTCCAGCTCGGCCGCCTCGTAGAGCTCGCCGGGGATGTTCTGCAACGCCGCCAGGTAGATCAGCACCGCGCTGCCCATGTTCATCCAGGTCGACGCCAGCACCATCGCGGGCATCGTCATGTCGGGGGACTGCATCCACTGCGACGTCGGCAGGTGCAGCGCCTTGAGGATCGCGTTGAGGAGTCCCGCGTCGCTGGGGTCGTACGCGTAGAACTTGAACAGGAAGAGCGCCGAGGCCGGCGGCAGCATGACCGGCAGGTAGACCAGGATCCGCAGGTACCCCTTGGCGTGGCGGAACTCGTTGAGCAGGATCGCCACGAAGAACGGCACCACGTAGCCGAGGACGAGCGCGAGGACCGTGAAGTAGAAGGTGTTCTGCCAGGCGGTCCAGAAGCTCGGGTCGTCGAGGATGCGGGCGTAGTTGTCCCAGCCCACCCAGGTGGTCTCGCCGCGCCGGGTGCGCTGGAAGCTCATCACGATGCCGCGGATCATCGGGTACCAGGAGAAGACCGCGAAGCAGAGCACCGCACCGATCAGGAACGCGTGTCCGGTGAGGTTGTCCCGCACCTTGCGGCCGAGGCTCGTACGCTGCGGCCCGACCGGGGACGGCGACGCGGGACGACCCGTGTCTCTGGTGGTCCCCGGGGCGGAGAGGATCGCCAAGGCAACTCCTGGTGAGTCGGTGACCGGACGGGCGGTGCGGGCGGGGTGGGGGCCGGCGCACCGGCCCCCACCGTCGGGTCAGCTCTCCGCGGCGAGGAGCTGGTTGACCTTGTCCTCGGCCGTCTTGAGCAGCGCGTCGATGTTCGCGTTCGGGTTGGTCAGCACCCCGGACATCGCCGCGTCGAGCACCGCGTAGATCGCCTGCGCGTTGCGCGGTTCGCCCTTGATCTGCACCGGGGTGGCCTCGAAGAGCGCGAAGTTGGCGGTGTCGACGTTCGCGTTCGCCTTGCGCAGTTCGAGCTCCTGCTTCTGCGCGTCGCTGCCGCCCGAGAAGAGCAGCGGCTGGGGCAGGCCGACGGGGTAGTTCTGCGGCTTGGCCCGGACGTAGTCGAACTGGCCCTTGCCCGGCGTCAGCTTCTGGTAGGCGATCCACTTCAGACCGGCCTCGACCTGCTCCGGGGAGAGGCCCTTCTTGAAGAAGTAGCCCTCGCCGCCGCCGAGCGTCGCCTTCGCCGGGCCGTCCTGGCCGGGCAGCGGGGCCATCGCCCAGTCCTGGAACCTGCCCTGGAACTGGCTGACGATCGCCTGGGTGGCGTCCGGCGCGCCGATGAACATGCCCACCTTGCCGGCGGCGGCGTTGGTCAGCAGGTCGCCCCACTGGAGCAGCTGGCGGCTGCCCATGCTGTTGTCGCCGTACCGCATGTCCTTGAGGTTCTGCAGGACCTGCTTGCCCATGGCGTTGTTGAAGTCGGCCTTCTTGCCGTCCTCGGTCAGCATCCGGCCGCCCTGCGAGTAGAGCAGGGAGGTGAAGTGCCAGCCGCCGGTGTTGCCGGCGCTGTACTCCGAGTAGCCGGCGACGCCGTTGCCGAGCGCGGAGATCTTCTTGGCCGCCGCCCGGACCTCGGGCCACGTCCTGGGTGGGTTGTTGACGTCGAGCCCCGCCTGCTGGAACAGCACCTTGTTGTAGACCAGGCCCATCGAGTAGTTCTTCGCCGGGACGGCGTAGAGCTTCCCGTCGTGGCTGAAGGCCTCCTTGAGCGCCGGGTCGACGCTGTCCCAGGTGGGGATCGTGTCCTTGTCGGCGTACTCGCTGATGTCCATCGCCTGGCCGGAGTCCAGCACCTGCTGGAGATCGGTCATATACCCGTAGAACAGGTCGGTCACGGTGCCGCCGGCCAGGCGGGCGGTGAAGTCCGGCGGGTTGTTGCACTGCTCGCCGACGCTCACGCTCTTGATGACGATGTCGGGGTTCTGCCGCTGGAATTCGGCGACGTCGTCGTTCCAGTTCTTCAACAGCTCTTTCTGGGAGCCGACCGGCTGGCAGTCGACGGTGACGGTGACCTTGCCGCCTGCGCTGCCTGTCGCGTCGTCGCTCTTCGTCGAACAGGCCGCCAGGCTGAGCCCCAGGCCGGCCACGAGCGCCAACGCCGCAGTCTTCCGGTACTGCGGTACGGACATCTGTCCATCCCTTCGGGAACGGTGTCTCCATGACCTGCGCTGATGCCCGGTGGTCGCCACCGCGCCGATGCGCCGGCACTGATCTGCATCTGCCGAGCGACCTGACCCCGGGTAGCTGCGCCGGGGCCAGGTGTGAGTGGGGTCACTGTAGCCAAGCGGACTTGTCCCAGCAAGGTATCGATCCTGTGCTGAAAAGACGAGACTTTCGTACGACAGATTTTGACAGGATCTTGGAAGGCGGCCGAGTTGCGGCTTTGGCCCCGATTGATTCCGGCCAGCGGGCAGGCAAACGGAACGGCCGCCGACCGCGGGCAGCGGTCGACGGCCGTTCCGTCGTTCAGGTGAGGTGGAGGCGGGCCCGGGTCAGCGACCGGGGGCGGGTGCGGTGGAGCCGCGGACGACCAGCTCGGGCTCGAACAGCAGCTCGTCGTGCAGCACGCCGGCGCCCTCGATCTGGGTGACCAGCAGGTCCACGGCGGCCTGCCCCATGGTCTCGATCGGCTGCCGCACGGTGGTCAACGGCGGGTCGGTGCAGGTCATGAACGCGGAGTCGTCGAAGCCCACCACCGACACGTCGGTCGGCACCACCCGACCCAGCCGCCGGGCGGCCCGGATGGCGCCCAGGGCCAGCACGTCGCTGGCGCAGACGATGCCGGTCACGCCGCGCTCGACCAGCTTGGTCGCGGCGACCCGCGCCCCCTCCATGGAGAAGCTGGAGCGCTCCACGTACGCCGTGTCGTCACCCCAGCCCGCCGCCTGGGCCATCGCGTCCAGCTTGCGCCGGGACGGCACGTGCCCCTCCGGGCCGAGCACCATCCCGATCCGCTCGTGCCCGAGCGAGCGCAGGTGCCCGTACGCCTGCTCCACCGCCACCGCGTCGTCCGTGGAGACCCGGGGAAAGCCCAACTCGTCCACCCCCGCGTTGACCAGCACCACCGGCAGGCCCCGGTCGGTCAGCCGGCGGTAGTGGTCGTGCCGGGCGTCGGCGAGCGCGTACGACCCACCGGCGAAGATCACCCCGGAGACCTGGTGGTCGAGGAGCATCTCCACGTAGTCCATCTCGGAGACGCCACCGATGGTGCGGGCGCAGAGCGCCGGGGTGAACCCGCGCTGGGCGAGGGAGCCGGTGACCACCTCGGCGAGCGCCGGGAAGATCGGGTTCTGCAACTCGGGCAGCACCAGCCCGACCAGCCGGGCCCGCTCGCCGCGCAGCTTGGTGGGCCGCTCGTAGCCGAGCACGTCCAGCGCGGTCAGCACGGCCGTCCGGGTCGCCTCGGAGACCCCGTCCCGGCCGTTGAGCACCCGGCTGACGGTGGCCTCGCTGACGCCCGCCTTCTTGGCAACTTCGGTCAACCGCTTCGTCACGGCCGCAATCGTACGTCATCCCGATGAAAGAAATGAGCAGCCATCTGCCGGGCGATTGCCTTCCGCTGCCGCGCGCTGCCCGCCATCCGGCATCCGGCATGCGGCCCGGTCGTCAGGACATGTTCCGCAACGCGTCCTCGACCGCCCGGTGGAAGGTCGGGTACGCGTAGATCATCTGCCGGAGCCGGGCGAGCGGCACGGCCGCGTGCACGGCCACCGCCAGACCGGAGAGCACCTCGCCACCGGCCGGCCCCACCGAGGTCGCGCCGATCAGCACGCCCTGGTCGGCGTCCGCGACCAGCTTGACGAAGCCCTCGTTGCCGGCCTTGTGGATCCAGCCCCGGGCCGACGACGGCAACCGGGCGAGGCCGACCTGCACGTTGACGCCCCGCTCGCGGGCCTGCGACTCGGTGAGGCCGACCGCGCCGACCTCGGGGTCGGTGAAGGTCACCCGGGGCAGCGCCCGGTAGTCGGCGCGCGGCACCGCACCGGCGGAGCCGCGCACGCCGGTGGTGCCCGACGCGCCACCGGTCGCGTTCGCGGTGCCGCTGGGGTCGGGCTCGCCTGCGGCGCGCCGGGCGTGGTCGAGCACGTCGGCGACGACGATCCCCGCCTGGTACATCGCGACGTGCGTGAACGCCCCCTCGCCGGTGACGTCGCCGACCGCCCAGATCCCCTCCGTCACGTGCAGCCGGTCGTCCACGGCCAGGTAGCGCCGGCCGGCGTCCACCCCGACGGTGTCCAGGCCCAGCTCGTCCAGGTGGGCCCGGCGACCGGTCACCACCAGCAGCCGCTCGGCGGCGAACCGCGCCCCGCCGGCCGCGTGCAGGGTGAAACCGTGCCCGTCGTGGCCGACCCGCTCCGCCCGTACCCCGGTGTGGATCTCCACCCCGTCGGCGCGCAGCGCGGCGGCGGCCACCTCGGACGCCTCGGGCTCCTCGACGGCGAGCACCCGGTCCAGGGCCTCGACCACGGTGACCCGGACCCCGAACCGGGCGAAGACCTGCGCCAGCTCCAGCCCGATCGCCCCGCCGCCCAGCACCAGCAGCGACTCCGGCAGCTCCTCGACCTCGATCGCCTGCCGGTTGGTCCAGTACGGCGTGTCGGCCAGCCCGTCGACCGGCGGCACGGACGGCCTGGTGCCGGTGCCCAGCACGATCCCGTACCGGGCCTGGAAGACCCGCTCGCCGACCCGGACCCGGCCGGGGCCGTCGAGCCGGGCGCTGCCCCGGAGGAACCGCCCGCCCTTGCCGGTGAACCGCTGCACCGCGACCGTGTCGTCCCAGGTGTCGGTGGCCTCCTCGCGGATCCGCTTCGCCACCGGCGCCCAGTCGGGCCGGACGTCGGCGGTGCCCGCGAGCCCGTCCACCCGGCGGGCCTCGGCGATCGCGTTGGCCGCCCGGATCATCATCTTGCTCGGCACGCACCCCCAGTACGGGCACTCCCCGCCGACCAGGTCACGCTCGACGCCGACGACGGTCAGCCCCGCCTCGGCGAGCCGCCCGGCCACCTCCTCGCCGCCGACCCCGAGCCCGACCACGACCACGTCCACCAGTTCCGGATCCGCCATCCCGCCAGCATCGCGCACCGCCCGGCGGCCGGCCAGCGGGTCGAGCCGGAAATCCGCTGCCCGCCGGCGTCCCGGCCTCCGGGCGGCTGTCACGGGGCCGGCACGGCCAGCGGGCCGGGCACGCGGACGGGGCCGGGGATCACCACCGGCGTGCCGGCGGGGGTGAGCAGGGCGCGGGCGGCCACCGCCAGCCGGCGGCGCTGCGGCACCAGCGCCCGGTCGACGAAGACGTCGTAGTCCTGCGCGGCCACCTCGTCCAGGATCCCGCCGTAGAGCGCGTACGCGGTGCGCATGCAGGCCTGCGAGGCGGGTGCGAGCAGGGTGATCCCGGGGGCCGCGGCGACGTAGTGCGCCTGGGCGCGGGCCACCTCGTACGCGATCAGCTCCCGGATCCGGGACGTGGCGCGGCCCCGGGCGCGCGCCTCGGTCAGGTCCTCCCGGGTGACGTCGAACAGGGCCAGGTCGTCGTCGGGCAGGTAGGTCCGCCCCCGGTCGAGGTCCTCGGCCACGTCCCGGATGAAGTTGGTGAGCTGGAAGGCGAAGCCGAGCTGGCGGGCCGGCTCCCGGGCCGCCGCCGGGTCGGAGCTGCCCAGGATCGGCAGCATCATGGTGCCGATCACCGCCGCCGAGCCCTCCATGTAGTCGAGCAGGTGGTCGTAGGTGCGGTACGAGGTGACCGTGAGGTCCATCGCCATGCTCTTGAGAAACGACGCGAAGTCGTCCCGGTCGAGATCGAAGACGGCGATCGTGTGCAGCACGGCGGGGAGCAGCGGGTCGTCCACCGGTTCGCCGTGCAGTCCGGCGACGAAGCGGCCGGCCCAGTCGTCGAGTCGGGCGGCGCGCTCGGCCGGGGGAATTTCCTCGGTGCGGTCGACGATCTCGTCGGCGTAGCGCGTGAATCCGTACAAGGCGTGCACATGCCGCCGTTTCCAAGCGGGCAGCAGCCGGGTGGCGAGATAGTAGGTGCGGCCGTGCCGTCGGTGCAGCTCACGGCAGCGGTCATAGGCAGCGGTGAGATCGGTGTCCACCGGCCCTCCTCATTTATCGACGCACGAATCGACGCAACTCGTAAGCCTAGGGTACGCTCGGTCACATGGCCAACGACGCAGTTGCGGGTAACTCGCTCCGCGTGGCCCCCGCCGGCCCGGCCGACGGGGACGACCCGGTCCGGGCGGTCCTGGCCGCGTACACGAAGGACCTGGTCACGGCGGTGCAGGACACCCTCGCCGCGTTCCTGGCCACCGAGGTCGACGCGTTGCGCGAGATCGACGCGGCGATGGGCGGGTTCGCCGCGACGGCGCGCGACTGCGTGCTGGCCGGCGGCAAACGTGTCCGGCCCACGTTCGCCTACTGGGGGTGGCGCGGCGCGCCGGACGGCACGGGTCCGCTGCCGGCGGTGCTGCCCGCCTTCGCCGCCCTGGAGCTGCTGCACACCTTCGCCCTCGTCCAGGACGACGTGATGGACGCCTCCGCTACCCGCCGTGGCCGGCCGACCGCGCACGTGGCGCTGGCCGCCCGGCACGCCGCCGCCGGCCACCGGGGCGACCCGCGTCGGTTCGGCGAGGCGGTCGCGGTGCTGATCGGCGACCTCTGCATGGTCTGGGCAGACCGGCTCCTCGCCCACGCGACGCTGCCGCCGGACCGCCTGCTCGACGTCCGGCGCTGCTACGACCAGATGCGCGTGGAGACGATCGCCGGGCAGTACCTCGACGTGCTCGGCGAGAGCGACGCGGCGAACTGGTCGGTCGACCGGGCGCTGCGGGTCGCCCGCTACAAGACCGCGAGCTACACGGTGCAGCGGCCGCTGCTCTTCGGCGCCCGCCTGGCCGGCGTCGGCGGCGACGCCCCGCTGACCGCCGCGTACACCCGTTACGGGCTGGCCGTCGGCGAGGCGTTCCAGCTCTGCGACGACCTGCTCGGCGTCTACGGCGACCCGGCGACCACCGGCAAGCCGGCCGGCGACGACCTGCGCACCGGCAAGCCGACCGTGCTGCTCATGCTGGCCCGGCAGCTCGCCACCCCGGCCCAGCGGCGCGCGCTGGACGGCCTCGGCGCCGACGTGGGGGACGCGGAGGTCGCCCGCCTCGCCGAGGTGGTCGCCGACACCGGGGCGGTCGACCGGGTCGAACGCATGATCTCCGACCGGGTCGACGAGGCGCTGGCCGCCCTCGGCACCGCGTCGATCGACGAGACCGCGCGCACCGCGCTCACCGGCCTCGCCACCGCCGCCACCAACCGGCGGGCATGATGGGCAACTTCGCACAAGGAGGTGGTCGCGTGCGCACCGTCGACGGGCGTACGGACCGGGTGGTCGTCGTCGGCGCCGGGCTGGGCGGGCTGGCCTGCGCGCTGCACCTGGCGGGCAGCGGTCGGCAGGTGACCGTGCTGGAGCGCGAGCCGGTGCCGGGCGGCCGGGCCGGCCGGCTCGGCGTGGACGGCTACGAGTTCGACACCGGCCCCACCGTGCTCACCATGCCCGACCTGATCGCCGAGGCGCTCGGCGCGGTCGGCGAGGAGCTGGACGACTGGCTCGACCTCACCCCGCTCGACCCGGCCTACCGGGCGCACTACCCGGACGGCTCGACGCTGGACGTCATCACCGACACCACCCGGATGGCCGCCGAGATCGCCCGGGTCTGCGGCCCGCGCGAGGCCGACGGCTACCTGCGCTTCGTCGACTACGCGCGCAGGCTCTGGCAGTGGGAACGCGCCGACTTCATCGAGCGCAACCTGGACGCGCCCACCGACCTGCTCACCGGGAACCTGGTCAAGCTGCTGGCGGGCGGGGCGTTCCGCCGGCTCCAGACGAAGATCAACCAGTTCTTCCGGGACCCGCGCACCCAGCGGATCTTCTCCTTCCAGGCGATGTACGCCGGCCTCGCCCCGCACGACGCGCTGGCCATCTACGCGGTCATCGCGTACCTCGACTCGGTGGCCGGCGTCTACTTCCCGCGCGGCGGTATCCACGCGGTCTCCCGCGGCATGGCCGGCGCCGCCGAGAAGCACGGCGTCGAGATCCGCTACGACACCACGGTGACCCGGGTGGAGACCGCGCACGGCCGGGCCACCGGCGTGGTGACCGCCGACGGCGAGCTGATCCCGGCCGACGTGGTCGTGCTCAACCCCGACCTGCCGGTCGCCTACCGCGACCTGCTGCCGCCGAGCCGTCCGCGCCGGCTCACCTACTCCCCTTCCTGCGTGGTCCTGCACGTCGGGTCGACCCAGGGGTATGGGAAGATCGCCCACCACAACATCCACTTCGGACGGTCGTGGAAGGGCACCTTCGATGAGGTCATCCGGCGGGGCGAGCTGATGAGCGACCCGTCCCTGCTGGTCACCAACCCGAGCCGGACCGACCCGTCGGTGGCGCCGGCCGGGCGGCACACCTACTACGTGCTCGCCCCGGTGCCCAACCTCGACCGGGCGCCCTTCGACTGGCGGGGCGACCTCACCCGGCGCTACGCCGACCAGCTCGTCGGGACCCTGGAGGAGCGCGGCTACGTCGGCTTCGGGGCCGGCGTCGAGGTGCTGCGGGCCGTGACCCCGGCCGAGTGGGCGGAGCAGGGCATGGCCGCCGGCACCCCGTTCGCCGCCGCGCACAGCCTCTTCCAGACCGGCCCGTTCCGCCCGTCGAACCTGCACCGGACACTGCCGAACGTCGTCTTCGTCGGCTCGGGCACCCAGCCCGGCGTCGGCGTGCCCATGGTGCTCATCTCCGGCAAGCTGGCTGCCGGCCGGATCACCGGGGCAGTCTGATGGCCCTTCCCCTCGAACCCTGGAGACACCTGCCGTGACCACCCGCGAGAAGCATCTCGTCGAGCTCGTCGACGACGCCGGGCGGCCGCAGGGCGAGACCACCGTGGCCGCCGCCCACCAACCCCCGGGTCAGCTCCACCGCGCCTTCTCGGTACTGCTCGTCGACCCCGACGGCCGGGTGCTGCTGCAACGGCGGGCGCCGGTGAAGACCCGCTTCCCGCTGCGCTGGGCCAACTCGTGCTGCGGCCACCCGACGCCGGGCGAGGCCCTCGTCGAGGCCGCCAACCGCCGGCTGCGCGAGGAGCTCGGCGCCGGCCCGGTCGAGCTGACCGAGGTCGGGGTGTACGTCTACTACGCCGAGGACCCGGTCACCGGCCGGGTCGAGTTCGAGTACGACCACGTCCTGCGGGGCGAGTTCCGGCCGGGCGACCCGCTGCTGCCCGACCCCGACGAGGTGGCCGAGCTGCGCTGGGTGGACCCCCTCTCGCTGGCGGCCGACCTCGACGCCGACCCCCGCGCGTACGCACCGTGGCTGGGCGGGGTGGTGAACCGGCTGCTGGTCCCCTCGGCTCCGGCCGTCGGCCCGCCCGGTCCGGCTGGCAGCCCGCCCGGTCCGCCGGGTCCGGCCGCCAGCCCGCCCGGCCCGCCGGCGAACGACGCCTCGGAGCGGTCGGGTGGCCGATGAGGCGCTGAGCGCGGGAGCCGTCGCCCGACGGCTGGGCGTCGCCGTGACCACCCTGCGCACCTGGCACCAGCGCTACGGCCTCGGGCCCAGCGAGCACGTACCCGGGCACCACCGGCGCTACACGCCGGCCGACCTCGCGCGCTTGGAGATCATGCGGCGGCTCACCGCCCAGGGGGTCACCCCGGCGGAGGCGGCCCGCTGGGCCCGCCGGGCACCGGACGCCGTGCCCGCCGATGCCGCCGTACCCCCACGGGTGCGCGCCGTCGCCGGCCGGGACGGCGGCGGTTCGACGATCCCGGTCGGCCGGGCCGGGCCGGCGGCCCGAGGGCTGGCCCGCGCCGCCATGCGGCTGGACGCGGTCGCGATCGGCGAGACGATCGCCCGGGCCGTCCAGGCGGACGGCGTGATCGCCACCTGGGACGGGTTGCTGCGCCCCGTGCTCTTCGGCATCGGGGAGCGGCACGCCGCGACCGGCGGACTGGTCGAGGTCGAGCACCTGATGTCACGCTGCGTCTCGGAGGCGTTCGCGGTGGCCGCCCGGGCCGGCGCGCCCACCGGCCCACCGCGCATCGTGCTCACCTGCGCCGACGAGGAGCAGCACACCCTGCCGTTGGAGGCGCTCGCCGCCGCGCTCGCCGAGGCCGGGGTCGGCTACCGGATGCTTGGCGCCCGGATGCCGCTGCCCGCACTGCTCGAGGCCGTCAACCGGACCGGGCCGGCCGCCGTGGTGATCTGGTCGCACGCCCGGGCCACCGCCGACCCCACCCAGCTCAACGCCCTGCTCGCCGCGCCCCGCCGGCCGCTGCTGGTGCTCGCCGCCGGGCCGGGCTGGCTGGCGGACTCGCTACCCGCCGGGGTGGTGCGGCCGGTCGACCTCACCGAGGCGGTCTCGCTGGCGCTCGCCCTACGCGACTCCCTGGACCAGGCGACGGCGGACTGACGGGGGTGCCGGGGGCGGGACGTCGTCCACTAGCGTCGGGAGGTCCGCCGACCCCGACCCCCTCCGGGAGCGAACGATGCGCCTACGCGCCGTGCTGGCCACCGGTCTGGCCCTGATCCTCCTCGGCGGCTGCGGCGACGGCACCGCGACGGATCGGCGGGTCGCCGGCCCCGGCCCCGACCCCGTCGCCTCGGCCCCGCTGCCGGCCGAGCCGACTCCGTCGGCCGCCCCGCGACCGACCCGCGGCACCCCGCCCAGGCGCCTGGTCCGGCCGCTGCCGCCGAAGCTGCCGGCGGGGCTGCGTCGCACGACCGGCGCACGGACGGTGGCGCTGACCTTCGACGACGGGCCGGACCCGAACTGGACGCCGAAGGTCCTCGACCGCCTCCGGGCGGCCAAGGTCACCGCGACCTTCTGCGTGGTGGGCAGGCAGGCCCGGCGCCACCCCGAGCTGGTCCGGCGGATCGTGCGGGAGGGCCACCAGCTCTGCAACCACAGCTGGAACCACGACCTGGAACTCGCCCGGCGTCCGGCCGCCGAGATCCGGCGGGACCTGCTGCGCACCAACGCGGCCATCCGGGCGGCGGTGCCGGGCGCGGAGGTGCCGTTCTACCGCCAGCCGGGCGGCCGATGGACGGCCGAGGTGGTGACGGTCGCCAAGCAGCTCGGCATGCGGTCGCTGCACTGGCACGTCGACCCGCAGGACTGGGGCAAGCCGACCGCCGCGACGATCGCCAAGCGGGTACGCGCCGCAGCCCGGCCCGGCTCGGTCGTGCTGCTGCACGACGGGGGTGGCGATCGTGCGGCCACGCTGGCCGCCTGCCCTCGCCTGATCGCCGACCTGAAGCGCCGCTACGGCGTCGCCCGGCTCCGCTAGAGCCCCCTGACCTGCGATTTTGTGGGGCGTTGTGGCCAGGGCCATACCGGTTTGGTCGAGGGACCGATCATCACGTAAGCTATCCAAGCCTCCGGCGGGGCCGGATGGGAGCAAGTCCGCTTGAAGTTGCGAGTGTGCAATGATGGCGGGGCCGCCCTCATCGTCTAGCGGCCCAGGACGCCGCCCTTTCAAGGCGGTAGCACGGGTTCGAATCCCGTTGGGGGCACGGTCCGGCTTCGGCCGGAGGCAACAAAGCTAGGTCCTGTGGAGCAGTTGGAGTGCTCGCCGCCCTGTCAAGGCGGAGGTCGCGGGTTCAAGTCCCGTCAGGACCGCCAGCGGAGAACGCCGCGCCCTGCGCGGCGTTCTGCGTATCGGGGCATGTGACCCTTCCGGCGGACAACCCGCCGTGCAGGTAGCATGAACCGAGCAACACGGCCAGGTAGCTCAGTTGGTACGAGCGTCCGACTGAAAATCGGAAGGTCGGCGGTTCGACCCCGCCCCTGGCCACATAGCCTTTCGCCGGGCTACTGAAGCGCCGACCAGCGGAAACGCCGGTCGGCGCTTCTGCGTACCGGGTGGGCGGCTCCGGCAGTCCTCGACGTGGCGGTGTCCCTGCCACGTTGCGCCCTTCCGGGGCGGCCGGCGTCCCGGCGACCAGGACGAGGACGAGCCCCGGGGAGGAGCGCGGTGCCCACCGTCGACATGCCCACACTGCGCGAGCGGATCGTCGCGAGCATCTGCGCGACGATCGGCCCGATGCTCGATGGACGCGCATCGGAGGAGCTGTACGCGGTGGCGCTCACCACGGACAGCGACGTCGTCACGGTGACCCTGTTGGCGCACACCGAAGAGGCCCTCCAGGCGCTCGTCGAGGCCGACGTCGCGTACGCCGACGGCTACCGCTGGTGGCCCGACGAGTGGGCCGTCACGGACGACCAGGTGGCTGCCGAGCCCGGCGTCGAGTCGATGGTGCAGATCAGCCGGGACATGTTCGACGCTCACGACTCGCTCGGCGACGACGACGAGGCTCACGGCGAATGGTGCCTCCGGGCGCGCGCGACGCTGGAGGACGCCCTGGGCGACCACCGCGTGCGGGCGAGCATCGCCGAGATCAACGGTGCATGGCACCCCGTGCTGTTCGTCACGGACACGGATGGCAACGCGCACCTCACGGTGCGCAGCATCGGCCTGCTCAACAGCGACCACCCGAACCCCGACCTCGTCGCTTCCGCCCGCGACTTCTTCGACGAGACGGACGGCGGCTGACGACCGTTGCCGTGACCCCGTCCTCACCGCCGTGGCGACGCCTGCCGCCGCCACCCGGCCAGGGTGGGCCGCTTCCTTCCCTGCCTGGGAAGGATCAGCCGGCGGCACGGCACGGAGTCGGTGCCTCAGCGCCGGAGCAGGGCGAACCATCCCGCCCCGGTGACGGCGAGGAGGAGTGCCACCACGAACAGGCTGCGCCCGGCCAGGAAGGGCATGGGAACGAGGAACGGCGCCTGCTGGACCAGCAGGCACGCGCCGAGCAGCGCCTGGCTGCCGCCGATCCGGGCGGGTTGGGACCGCTGGCTCGCCGTCAGGCGGGCGATCCGCACCCACGCCGAGGGAAACCGTCCCGACACGGCGACACGCACGCCGAGAGCGATCATGGCCAGGCTGAGGACCACGATCACGAGGCGTACGGCGATCCACACCGGGTCCGGATCACTCAGGCTCATGCGGCCCATCATGCAGGGAACGTCAAGGTCCCAGGCCGTACCGGCGGGCCCGCTCCCTCGGCCCGGCCGCGACTGTCGGGGGTACGCGGTACGGTCCCGCCATGGCAGCCAGAATCAGCCTGACCCTCGACTGCGCGGACGCGAAACTCCTCGGCGAGTTCTGGAAGACGGCGCTGGGTTACGTGGACGAGCCGCCGCCCCCGCCCTTCCGGACCCGTGCGGAGTGGCACGCGAGTTTCGACCTGCCGGAGGACGACCCGGTGGACGACGTGGCGTGGCTGTGCGATCCCGACGGCGTCGGGCCCGCGCTCTCCCTCCTCAGGGTCCCCGAGCCGAAGACGGCGAAGAACCGACTGCACATCGATGTCCGGGTGCCGGGCCACGGCAGCCCCGACGAGCGGTGGGCGCGGATCAGGGCCGAGTCCGAGCGGCTGGTGAAGGCGGGCGGGAGCGTCCTGGGGGAGTTCACCGGGCACCACATCGTCATGGCCGATCCGGAGGGCAACGAGTTCTGCGTCGCCGCGACCTCGGCCTGACGACGCGTCGGCCGTCCGCCCGCCCCGACTCCTGTCGACGGACGGATCCGGGACAGCGGCAGGCCGCCCGGCTCTGCCAGGCTGATCACCGACCCGCCCTGGTTCCGTCTGCGGCGGGCCGGCGCGACGGGGGCGGAGCGTGGCCGAGCAGTCGACCGCACGGTCGGCACCGCTGGTGGTGAACTCGCTCGTCTGGGTCGGCGGTGCCGCACTCGTCGGCTACGGGCGTGCCGCCCTCGGTCACCTCGGCTTCGATGCCGACCGGCACCCCGAGGTCGGTCACTGGTTGCTGGGCCTGGGCGCGGCACTGGTGGTGGGCCTGTTCACCCGGTCGCGACAGGCACGGACCGCCTCCGCCGCCGCCATCGCACTCTTCGTCGTGGTCACGGTCGCACTGCGAGTCCTCCACTGACCGACCCGGCCGCGCGGGGCCGGACACCTGGGGCCGGAGGGGGACGGCATCGACGAATTCGGTTGCGACGGGTGCCCGCGCTGCGGTTGTGTGCGGGCATGCCTACGCACCGTGTCGACTCGTACTTCGTCTGCGGCACCCCACGCACCGGCAGTTCGCTCCTGCTCGGGTTGCTGGAATCCACCGGTCTCGCCGGTCGCCCCCAGGCCTACTTCCGCTCCCCGGACGAGCCGCTGTGGGCCGACCGGTGGCAGCTTCCCCGCGGGGCGGACGGCAGCTTCGACTACGCGGACTTCGTACGGGCCGCGCTCGCCGCGGGCCGGACCGGGAACGGCGTGTTCGGCGCGAAGCTCATGTGGGGAACGCTCGAGGAGGTGGTCGCGAAGCTCGCGGCGGTCCATCCCGACCTCGACGGCGACGACGTCGCGCTGCTGAACCGGGCGTTCGGCCGCACCGGCTTCGTCTTCCTGCGACGCGACGACGTACTGGCGCAGGCGGTGTCGCGGCTGCGCGCCGAGCAGACCGGCACGTGGTTCGTCGGCGGCAGTGGGGAGATCAGCGGCGACGTAGGCAACGGGCAGGCGCCCCGCTTCGACGCGAACGGGATCAGGCACTACATCGAGGAGATCCGGGAGCACAACGCGGCCTGGGAGGCGTGGTTCGCCTCGTGGGGGATCCAACCGCACGTCGTGCGCTACGAGGACCTGGCCGAGGACATGGCCGCCACCACGCGCGGCATCCTCGACTTCCTGGGGCTCGACGTGCCCGAGGACGGCTGTGCCGTCGTCGCGCATCACCAACGCCAGGCCGACGACCTCAACCGGCAGTGGATCGCCCGGTATCAGGCGACGGTGACCAGCACCTGATCCGCCGGCCGGCGGGCTCCCCGTCGACTCCTCGAACCAGGATGCGTCACGGCGACCGGGCCGCCAGACCGGTCCGCCGCCACACCGGCTCGGCCCTCGGCCCGTGGACGTCGATGACGGGGCCGCAGGCAGGCCCGCCCGCTGGGTCAGCGCCGCTGTTGGCGGTGCTGGGCAATCCCGCCCTGGATCGCCTCCCAGACACTCCGGCCGGCCTGTCTCAGCGTCTCCCCGGCCTGCTCGGCGATCTGGGCGGCGCTCGGCGCGCCACCACCGCCTGAGGTCTCGGGCTGCTGCCGGCCCTGCCCGGTCTCAGGCTGCTGCCGGCCCTGCCCGGTCTCAGGCTGCTGCCGGCCCTGCCCGGTCTCAGGCTGCTGCCGGCCCTGCCCGCCCTCGGACGGGCCGCCCGACGGCTCATGCCGCCCGGCCTCCGGCCCGCCCCCGGACCCGCCGGCACCCCGGTCCCCGCCGCCCGCTCCGGCCGTACCACCCCCGGGTCCGCCGACCCTCTCACCGCCCGGCTGCTGAGCGCCCTGTTCCGCGCGCCCCGGCCGCCGCCCGCCCTGCTCCGCGCCGCCCTGGCCGTGCTCCCGATCCTGGGTTCCGCGCGGCTCCCGACGGGCCGCCTCGTCGCCCTCCTGCTCGCGTGCGCGCTGCGCCTGGCCCTGCTCGCCGCCGCCGCCCGATCCGCTGGCGAGGCCACCGCCCCGCTGCGCCTGCTCGGCGTCCGGCTCCCCGCCCTGGCCTCGGCCGCCCGGCTCCCCGCCCTGGCCGGCGCCGGGCTTGCCGCCCCGGCCCGGGCCGCCCGGCTCCCGCAGTGACTGGTCGGCGACCGCACCGATCGCGCCCACCTGCTGACCGAGATCGTCGGTCGCGCCGCCGGCCCGCTCCAGCGGGCGCTGCTCCCCGAGGGCGGTGAGCTGCTCAGCCCCGCCGCCCCGCTCCCCCGGCCCGGCGAGCTGCCCACCCAGGTTGGCCAACTGCTGACTGGCGCGGTTCACGTCGTCCATCGAGGCCGCCGCCGTACCCGACAGCGTCTGGATGACCTGCGGGTTGCGGTCGATGGTGGTCAGCGCCCGGTCGAGGATCTGCACCAGCTTCTCCAGCCGCACCTTGAGCAACGCCTCGGCGTGCACCCCGGTGATGTCCAGCTCGACGCCCTCCAGGTGCACCCGTACCCCGGCGTCGAGCTGGAGGAGGTTGGCCAGCCGGGCCCGCAGGGAGACGTCGGCGTCCAGTCCGTCCACGGCGAGCCGGATCGAGTCGACCGACACCTCCGGGATGTCCAGCAGGACGTCCGGCTCGTTCTCCCCACCCCGGCGGGCGGGTTCCGCTTCCCCGTCACGTCGCCCCGTTCGGCCGCCGGTCCGGTCGTCCCGCTGCTGCGCGTTCTCGCTCATGCTCCCCGCTCCGCATTCTCCGGCCGGGCCGGCCGGGACCGTTCGGCGCGGGTACCCGCTATCCGGCCGAACATCCCGCCGGTACGGCGACACGGCCGGCCACGGACCGGACGCGCGGGGGTCTTCCGGCGTACGGATGGGCGGCCCGAAGACGGCAATCACGAAGCTGCGCACCCAGGCATCAGCCGGTATGGTCCGGGCCTATGGGACAGGAGATGGCTGACCCGGCCGGCATCCGGCAGGAGTCCGAACGATTCGCGTTGCGCAGCGCCCTCCTGGTCCCCGCTCCCACGCAGCGGGCGTTCGAGGTGTTCACCGGCGCTCTGGCGCAGTGGTGGGTGGTGGAATACACCTGGTCCGGGCCGGAGCAGCTCGCCGACCTGGGCATGGAGCCGCGCGGCGGCGGGATGCTCTATGAGATCGGTCCGCACGGCTTCCGCTGCGACTGGGGCCGGGTGCTGACCTGGGATCCGCCCGAGCGGCTGGTCTTCACCTGGCAGATCGGGGCGGACCGGGCACCGGTGCCGGACCCCGCGAAGGCGAGCGAGGTGGAGGTGCTCTTCCACGCGGACGGGCCGGAGCGGACGCGGGTGACGGTCGAGCACCGGCACTTCGACCGGCACGGCGAGGCCGCGGAGGGCTACCGGCAGGCGCTGACCGCCGGCTGGCACGAGCTGCTCACCCGCTACGCCGCCAGAGTGGCCGACCACAGCGCCGCCTGACCGGCGTCCGGCGGGTCAGCGGCCGAGGCCCGACCGCCCACGCCGTGCCGCCACTCGCCGCCCGGCCCACGCGCCACCGAGGCCAACTGCTGTCACGTACCGCCGAAGGCTGCGGCGGGTCAGCGGCCGAGGCCGGGACGCGCGCCCGGCGCGGTGGCGACGCCCCGGCCGCCGAGGTCGGCGCGGCGGCCCGCCTCGGCGCCCGAGCCGAACCCGCCGCCGGCCAGCCGGCGCGGCGCGGCGGTACGCAGCCGTGGGTACACCTCGGCGACGCGGTGCTGGACCCGGTCCGACCGGTCGGCCAGGACCAGTGCCACCGAGGGCGCGCCCGCCTCGGCGACCGCCCCGGCCTCCGCCGCCCGCAGGCGCACGCCGATCACCTGGGCGAACCCGGCCAGCCACGAGCGCCGGAAGGCGGCGACGTGCGCGCCGGCCGGCACCTCGGTGCCGGTCAGTCCGTGGGCGGCCTGCACCAGCAGCGACGTGAAGAGCAGCTCGACCCGTTCCAGGTCGCTGGCGAAGCCGAACAGGTGCATGGCGAAGCCGGCGCCCTCCCGGCGGCGGACGCAGCGGCAGCGCAGCGGATCGGCGACCGCGGCGAGCAGGCCGGCCTTGTCCCGGGCGTACGGGGCGACGACCTCGACCACCCGGTCGCCCACCGGGTCCGTGGCCGGGTCCCGGGCGGCCAGCAGCGCCCGGTCCACACCGTAGCGGGCGATCAGCTCGGTCGCCTTGGCCGTGAACGCGGCCGACTCGGCGGGGGTGCAGGCCGGGTCCTCGGCCTGGGCCAGCAGCTTGCGCACCTTGCTGAGCATGGCGTCGGACATGCCCTCAGCCTGTCACGGCGGTCCGGCCCCGCCGCGCCACGTCCGGCCGGCGGGCGACGGTCCGGCCGGCGAACGCCCGACGGTCCGGCCGACGGGCGCCGTCGTCCCGATCCGTGCCGGCGGGCGGCACGAACGGTCAGGTAGTCCGGCTACGCAGCGTCGCCACGGTCGAGCCGGCGAGCGTGAGCAGGCACTCCGGCAGCAGCCCGTCGGCCGCCGCCGCCCCGAACAGCGCCTCGCCGGTGTCGTCGTCGGCGTTGGCGTACGCGCTGACGAAGCGCGCCACCCAGCGGGTGTCGTAGCCCGCGTCCTCGATGCCGGGGAAGTCCAGCGCGCACGTGCCCGGCGGCACCGGATCGCCGACCATCGTGGCGGCAAGACACCAGGCCACCCCGTACGCGCCGGCCAGGCCGGACCGGTCGACGACCGCGTCGAACGCCCCCGCCACCGCGTCGCCGTCCCCGGCCAGCGCCGAGCGGAGCACGGCGGTCGCGTCGTCAAGCGTCTGCTGTGGTGAGTCCGTCACCCACAGCACGGTAGAGGGGAGGGTCAAGCCATCCGCCGGCGGTCACTTTCCGTAGTCAGGGCGGGCGACCTGCGGATTGAGCCGCATCCGTGGTCCCGCCACACGGCCCAGCACGCTAATGTGCGCAGCGGACCTTCGCCGGAGGAAGGACGACCATGTTCAAGTCACGCGCCTCGCGGGCGGCCACCCTGGCTGCCTGCGCGACGTTCCTGCTCGCCACAAGCGCCTGCGGGACCGAAGAGCCCGAGCAGGCCGCCACCCAACAGGTGCGCCTGTACGGCACCGACGGCAACATGCTGAACTCGTATCCTGCCGAGCTGAAGGACCGCGCCGGCCTGGTGGACGGCATGAAGGGCACCACGCCGCTCACGCCCCTGCCCGAGGACTTCAAGAACCGGCTCCGGTCCGTCGACCCGAAGCTGGGCGACTTCCTCTACTCCGCCGAGGCGTACGACGCGGTGGTGATCAGCGCGATCGCCGCCCAGCTCGCGGGCACGACGGATCCGGCCGCCATCGCGAAGCAGATCGTCGGGGTCACCAACGACGGGCAGCGCTGCGAACGGGTGGCGGAGTGCCTGACCCTGGCCCGCGCGGGCCGGGACGTGGAGTACCGCAGCGTCTCGCTGACCCGGGCCGGCTTCACCGACGCCGGCGAGCCGTCCACCGCGAGCTACGGCACCTTGCACTTCGACGGCCAGCGGCTCAACGACGGCAAGACGGAGTTCGTCGGGGCCGGCGACGAGTCGGCGGCGAGCACCAAGGCCCCGCCGAAGGCGAAGAAGCAGCGCGGTGACCAGACCGACCGCAGCGACGGCTCGCCGCTGGTCCTGGGCGGCCTGCTGTCGCAGACCGGTGACCTGGCCCTCGCGTACCCGCCGATCTCCGCCGGCACCAAGCTGGCGATCAGGGAGATCAACGCGGCGGGCGGGGTGCTCGGCGAGCCGGTGGTCTGGATCGACGGCGACGACGGCACCAACCCGGCGGTCGCCAAGGCCACCGTGGCGAGGCACGTCGCGCAGAAGGTCCACGTCATCATCGGCGCCAGCGCCTCCGGCATCTCCCGCGCGGTGCTGCCCGACGTGGTGCGGGCCGGGAAGGTGCTGTTCTCCCCGTCGAACACCGACGCCAGCCTCACCGAGCTGGACGACAACGGCCTCTACTTCCGCACCGCCCCGCCGGACAGCCTCCAGGGCCGGGCGCTGGCCGACGTGATCCTCCGCGACGGCCCGCAGAAGATCGCCATCGTCGCCCGTAAGGACTCCTACGGCGAGGGCCTCCAGGGCACCGTCCGGGCCGAACTGGAGCGGGCCGGCATCGGCGGCGACCGGCTCAAGCTGCTGACCTACGACCCGCCGGCGGACGCCAAGGCGAACCCGGTCGACTTCGGCGCGGGCGCGAAGGAGATTAAGGACTTCGGCGCGGAGGCCGTGCTGGTCATCGGCTTCGCCGAGTCCGCGGAGGTGATCCGGGCCCTCGCGGACGCCGGGGTGCAGATCCGGCACTGAGTCACCACCCGTGCATGTGTAAGGAAGGGCCCCTTCCTATCGCCTAGGCGGTAGGAAGGGGCCCTTCCTTACACCCCAGGGCTCAGCGGGGGCGTCGCCGTTCCAGGAACTCCGTCATCCGCCGGTGCTTCTCCTCGTCCTCGAAGAGCACCGCCTGGCTGACCAGGTCGAGGTGCGGGTGCGCGGCGGCCGGCGCGTCGACCGCCAGCTTGGTCAGCCGCAGCGCCAGCGCGGACCCCTTCGCCATCTCGTCGAGCAGCCCGTGCGCCGTGGGCAGCAGCTCGCCGGGCTCGGCCACCATCCGGTTGACGAGCCCGATCCGCAGCGCCTCCTCGGCGTCCACCCGCCGCCCGGTGAAGAGCAGCTCCTTGGCCCGGGCCTCCCCGATCAGTGCCGGCAGCCGGTGGGTGGCGCCCGCGCCGGCCAGGATCCCCAACCGGACCTCCGGCTGGCCGAACACCGCCCGCGCCGTGCAGACCCGCAGATCGCAGGCGTACGCCAGCTCGGCGCCCCCGCCCAGCGCGGGCCCGTCCACCGCCGCCACCGTCGGCATCGGCAGCGCCCGGATCCGGGCGAAGGCCGCCGAGTTGATCGCCGCGAGGGCGTCCAGCCGGCCCCGCTCGCGAAGCTGCCCGATGTCCGCCCCACCGGCGAAGATCCCCTCGGTGCCGCCGGTGAGCAGCAGCAGGCGGGGCCGCGCCTCCAGCTCCGCGCAGACCTGGTGCAGCTCGGCGATCAGGTCGGCGTCGATGGCGTTGCGCTTCTCCGGCCGGTCGAGCGTCACCACCAGCCGGTCCGGCTGCTCCTCGATCCGCAGCCCACTCACGAGCGGGTCCCGCCTTCCCAGCGGTAGAAGCCCTGGCCGGACTTCTTGCCCAGGCGGCCGGCGGCCACCATCTCCTCGAGCAGCGGCGGCGGGGCGAACCGGTCCCCGTACGCGGCCTGGAGGGTGCGCGCGATGTCGAGCCGCACGTCCAGCCCGACGATGTCCGTCAGCTCCAGCGGGCCGACCGGGTGCCGGTAGCCGAGCACCATCGCCTTGTCGATGTCGGCGGGGCTGGCCACCCCGTCGGCGACCATCCGGATGGCCTCCAGCCCGAGGGTGACCCCGAGCCGGGAGGTGGCGAAGCCGGGCATGTCGCGTACGACGACGGGGTCCTTGCCCAGCCGGCCGGCGAGCGCGACCGCCGCGGCGGTGGTCTCCTCGGCGGTGGCCGGGCCGACCACGACCTCCAGCAGGGCCATCGCCCAGACCGGGTTGAAGAAGTGCAGCCCGAGGAAGCGCTCGGGCCGGGCCAGCCCCTCGGCCAGCGCGGCGATCGGGATGCTGGAGGTGTTGCTGCCCAGCAGCGCCGGCCGCAGCGCCTCGGCCTCGCGCAGCACCGCCCGCTTCAGCTCCGGCCGCTCCGGTACGGCCTCCACCACAACGGCCGGCTCCTCGGCGACCTCGGCGAGCCCCGAGCGCAGCGTCACCCGCTGCCGGTTCGTGGCGGCCCGGTCGGCGTCCAGCTTGCCGCGCTCCACCGCCCTGTCCCACAGCTCCCCGAGCCGCTCGACGGCCGCCGCGCCCCGGGCCCGGTCCACTTCGACCAGCTCGACGGCGTGCCCGGCCCCGGCCGCCACGTACGCGATGCCGAGCCCCATCGTGCCGGCCCCGACGACGACAAAGCGGTCGCTCATGACGCCTCCCTGTCTCCGGTGGCGGGACGGGGTCGACCCGCGCCCCGCCGCCCGCTCCACTCGCTCATGGGCCCGACCCTATGCAGCGGCGATCTCCCCGGCATGCGTGGGGGCGCGCCGGATCGGGTACCACGGCACCCAACCGAGGGAAGGACGGCCCAGATGAGCCAGGCACCGGAGACCGTGCACGCCGCGGACGCGGCGGAGACCGTGGAGACCCGCGGGGACGAGCGGGTCGACCTGCTGCGCGCCGACACCAACAACGACGGCCGCACCGACGTCTGGGTGGCCGACACCGACGGGGACGGCAAGCCCGACCTGTTCCAGTTCGACACCGACGGGGACGGCAAGGTGGACATCACGATGGTCGATCTCGACGAGGACGGCACCCCGGACGAGGTGGTCGACGGCGACGGCGGCCTGCCGCCCGAGCAGCTCCCCCCGACCGTCCAGGTCTGAGCCCGACGCCGGTTCCCGCCTCCCGGCGGGAGCCCGGCGTCGGTGTTCACCCAGATGTCAGGAAGGGGCCCTTCCTCTACCGGAGGCGTTAGGAAGGTGCCCTTCCTTGCACCCCCCGCCGTGGCCGGGGGCGTCAGCCGGCGAGGCGCAGGGTGGCCAGGTAGTACGGCGCGTCCCGATCGTCCACGTCGGTCAGTCGCCAGCCGGTGCCCCGGACCAGCTCGGCCAGCTCGGCCGGGGAGCAGACCAGGTAGTCGAACCACTCGGTGCCCAGTTCCCGGTAGCGCAGCCGGAGCCGGAGCTGCCCACCGAACCGGCCCCGACGACGGTTGCGCTCGTGGTAGCCGGTGTGCACCGGGTCCCGGGTGCCGTACGGGTCGGTGCCGTGGGCGATGACCTGTGCTCCCGGCCGGGCCAGTGCCGCCAACGCGGCCAGCAGCGCCGGCCCGCGTTCCCGCCCCTCCAGCAGGCCCACGTTGTTGCCGAGCAGCAGGAACGTGTCGTAGCGGCGGCCGTCCGCGACGTGCGTGTCGACAGTGCCGTGCACCAGGTCGCGTACGCCCCGGCGGCGGCAGACGGCCAGCGCCCCGGCCGAGGTGTCCAGCCCGGTGACGGGCACGCCCCGTTCCTGGAGCAGCAACGCGATCCGGCCCGCCCCGACGCCGACGTCCAGGGTCGCGCCCCGGACCCGGTCCACGGCCCGGTGGTCGTACGGCTGCCAGTCGGCCGGCCCGTCCAGGTAGTGCGCGGCGGGGGCGCCGTTGATGAGCCCGTCGTCCCGCTCGATGATCTCGATGACCGGTCGCGGCAGCCGCCCGCCGGCCAGCGGGCGGGGTCCGACCCCGGTGGCCACGGCGTACGCGTCGCGCAGCATCTCCCCGAACACGTCACCGATCCGTGGCTGTCCCGTCACGGGCTTCACGCTATCCGGCCGGTCAGTCAGCCGCACCGGCCGTATCCTTGGCGGGGTGACCACCCTGGACCGCCTCGGCGCGGAGAAGTACATCCTGCTCACGACGTTCCGCAAGGACGGTCGGGCGGTGCCGACCCCGGTCTGGGCGGTGCGCGACGGCGACGCGCTCTGGGTGTGGTCGGCGGCGGACGCCGGCAAGGTGAAACGGATCCGGCGCAGCGGCGACGTCACGGTGGCGCCGTGCGACGTCCGGGGCCGCCCGCACGGCGAGGCGGTCGCCGCCCACGCGACCCTCTGCGACGCGGCCGGCACCCGGCGGGTACGTGAGCTGATCAAGCAGAAGTACCGGATGATCGGCCGGCTCAGCCTGCTCGGCAGCCGCCTGCGTCGCGGCGAGAGCGGCACGGTCGGCATCCGGGTCGTCCTCGCGGACCGGCCGCCGGCCGGCGCCTGATCCCGCGCCCGTCGCCAGTACGCGGGCGGGGTCCGGACACGACGGAGGGCGGCGGACCATGTCCGCCGCCCTCCGTTCACACCTGTTTGTATCCCGGTCGGTCAGTCCCCCTGGCGCTGCTGAGGGATCTGTCCCTGCAACAGGGCCCTGACCTCCGACTCCCGGTACCGACGGTGTCCACCCAGCGTGCGGATGGCGCTGAGCTTGCCCGCCTTTGCCCACCGGGTCACCGTCTTCGGGTCGACACGGAACATCGACGCCACCTCGGCCGGTGTGAGTAGCGGCTCTGGTTCGTGCGTTCGCGATGCCATCGGTCACTCCTCCACATGTATAGACATCGGCCGGGGTCCCGCCGGTCGACGCGTCTCCCATGGTCCGGCTAGTCCCCGATGTCCGACATGGGCCGAACGGCCGAACGTCCCTAGACGGACGGATGAACCATGCCCGATTTATGCGACTTTTACACGGCAGAAAGTACCTTATTCGGACTCATGATCACGGTTCGTGATGCGTCGACTACGAACTAGCCTCGGCTTCGGGGCAGGTTATGGGCGATTTCGCCTCAGTTGCACCTTTCCAGCAACTGGACCGCCCGCCAGCGCGCGACCAGCTTGTCGTACGCCGCCGAGGCCTCCTCCGCCTCGCCCCGGGACAGCCCGGCTAGCCCGCTCGCCACCAGCTGGGGCGAGTCGTCGGCGGCCAGCGTCTCGTCCGACAGCAGCTCGACCAGGCCGCCGTAGTCCAGCTCCACCATCGAACGGGGGTGGAACTCCTCCAGCCAGCGGGCGGCCTCCTCGACCGCCTCCGTGATCGGCGCGTCGCCGATCGACTTGCGCAGCACCGACAGGGCCCGCGACGAACGCCGCCGCGCCTTGGAGATCTCCGTCCGGTAGTGCAGCGCCCGCCGCCCGGGGTGGGCCACGTGGTGCCGTTCCTCCGGGCCGAAGAGCACGAACCAGCGCAGCGGCACGCCCCACGTGGCGATCTGCTCGTGCACGCGCGGCACGCCGTGCTCCAGCACCCGCGCCCCGCTGCGCCAGTCCTCCACCACGGCCTTCGCCTGCCCGGCGAGCACCGGCGGCACGAACGCGTCGGCCAGCACCGGCGGCACCCCGTCGCGCGCGTTCAACGCCGCCTCGGCCACCCGGATGCGCAGGTTCCACGGGCAGACCAGCAGGGCCTCGTCGGTCTCCAGGACGTACGCCTCGTCCGGCAGGTCGGGCAGCCGGGTCCAGCCGGCGCCGAGCGCCTCCAGCACCGACGTCCGTTGCCGGCCCGGCCCCTCCACCGGTGCCACCGCCCGCCCCTGCTCGACGTAGCGCCGCCAGTACGCCTGGCGGTCCCGGTCGAAGGCGGTCAGCGGCTCGTACACGCGCAGGTATGAAGCGAAGAGCGACGGCACGGCGCGATCCTCCCACGAATTGGAACTCGGCCGTCGCCGGCAGCGCGATCACGCGTGCCGTGGGCGGCCGGAGGGCGTCGGCCGATACTAGGCTCAGCGGCACCGGCAGCATCCCGCCGGCGGTCCACCGGTCCGCGTCCCACAAGGGCGCACCCCACACCAGGAGCGAGTCATGGGCGTATTCGCCACCACCGAAGACCCGGGGTCCAGCGGTCACGAACAGGTCGTGTTCTGCCAGGACAAGCAGACCGGCCTCAAGGCGATCATCGGCATCTACTCCACCGCGCTCGGCCCCGCGCTCGGTGGGACCCGGTTCTACCCGTACGCCAGCGAGTCCGACGCCCTCGCCGACGTGCTCGACCTCTCCCGGGGCATGGCCTACAAGAACGCCCTCGCCGGGCTGGACCTGGGCGGCGGCAAGGCGGTCATCTGGGGTGACCCCGAGCGGATCAAGAGCGAGGCGCTGCTGCGCGCGTACGGCCGCTTCGTGGAGTCCCTGGCCGGTCGCTACTACACCGCCTGCGACGTCGGCACCTACGTCGCCGACATGGACGTGATCGCCCGCGAGACCTCGTACGTCACGGGCCGCAGCGTCGAGCACGGCGGCGCCGGCGACTCCTCGATCCTCACCGCCTGGGGCGTGTTCCAGGGCATGCGGGCCGCGGCCGAGCACGTCTGGGGCGCCCCGACCCTCGCCGGGCGGCGGGTCGGCGTGGCGGGCCTGGGCAAGGTCGGCAAGTACCTCGTCGGCCACCTGATCGACGACGGCGCCGAGGTGGTGGCGACCGACGTCAACCCGCGGGCCCTGGAGTGGGCCCGCGCCACCCACCCGCAGGTCACGCTGGTCGACGACGCCGCCGCGCTGGTCGCCGCCGACATCGACGTGTACGCCCCGTGCGCGCTGGGCGGCGCGCTGAACGACGACACGGTGCCGGCGCTGCGCGCCAAGGTGGTCGCCGGCGCGGCCAACAACCAGCTCGCCCACTCCGGCATCGAGAAGCTCCTCGCCGACCGCGGCATCCTCTACGCCCCGGACTACGTCGTGAACGCCGGCGGCGTGATCCAGGTGGCGGACGAGATCGAGGGCTTCAACTTCGACCGGGCCAAGCTACGCGCGACCCGGATCTACGACACCACCCGGGAGATCCTGCGACTGGCCGACGCCGAGGGCGTGCCGCCGGCCGTGGCGGCGGACCGGCTGGCGGAGCGGCGGATGGCCGACGTCGGCCGGCTGCGCACGATCCACCTGCGCTGAACGCCTCGGGGGCGGAGCGGCCGTTCCGCCCCCGGCCCCGGCGGGCGGCCCGTCCCGTTAGGGTGGTTTCGCATGGCTCTGCCCGGTGTCACGGGCGCTCCCGGCGCCGCTCCTTACCGGGTACAATCGGTGACGGCCGGATGACCGCGACGCGCGGTGTCGGTCGACGGTAACCCGAGGTGCCGAACGGTGGCATCCCCATGTACCGTAAGAGCCACGAGAGATGCCTGACGTCATCGGGGCCCGCCTTCGGGCTGCCCCGCATTCTGTGCGAGGGGGTCGAGCCATGGGGCGCGGCCGTGCTAAGGCCAAGCAGACGAAGGTGGCCCGGGAGTTGAAGTACCACTCCCCGAACACCGACCTCACCGCCTTGCAGCGCGAACTGGCGGGTGCTGGTAAGTCTGAGCACAACTTCGACGACGACTACAAAGAGTATGTCGACGACGATGATGAGGATCACGCGGACGAAGACCCGGATCCCTGGGTACGTCCGCCCCGCTGACCTCCGGTAGCAGCTGAGCACGCGGTGATCGCCCGCGTGCTCACGCATGTGCCCATCGAAGCGGCGCCAAGACCGACGATCAGGGACCTGCCCCGCCCGGAGAGCCTTCCGGGCGATCGGCAGGTCCCTGATCACGGTCTGTCTCAGCGGGGACGGTTGTTCCAGTTGTAGAACGTCGGGATGTTCTCGAAGTGGTTCCAGGCGCACACGGCGCTCGCGCCGTCGCCGCCCGCCACCTCGGCCCGTAGTCGCCGCGCGGCCTCGGCCTCGTGCAGGAGTGCGGTGAGTCCCGGCGCGGCTTCCCGCACCCGGTCGGCGACCTCGTCCGGGCTGTCCGTCCTCCGGTCAGGATGCCGGTGACTGGTGGTCTCGGGCATGCTCCAACACTCCCTCCAGTAAGTGGATCTTGCTGTTGCGGCAGTGCGCGGTCTGCGTACCGTCGAAACGCCCCTGTTCGAAGTAGCGGTTGGCCGCGTGGCCGCCGCCGCAGAACCCGAAGTAGGGGCAGGACGCACGGCACGCCTCGACGCCGGCGATGAACTCGCCGACCCAGGGCGTCCGGTCCGCGTGGGCGAGGATCTCGACCAGCGGGGTGGCCAGCACGTTTCCGCTGCTGAAGTCGCCGTACCGGACATCGGTGAAACCGGCCAGCTCCGGCGAGAGCACGATCACCGAGCCGTCGTGGCCGACGGTCGGGATCGGGTCCAACCGCCGGGGGAGCAGGTCGTCGGCGCTGCCGTCCAGCACCGCCGCGGCGTACCGCAGCGACCACTCGACCTCGCGCAGGTGGATCCGGGGCTCCCGGCGCCAGGCCGCCACCAGCTCCGCCCAGAAGGCGGTCACCAGCCGCGCGTCGTGGGAGTTGTCGCGGAGGTTGACCCCCTCGGTCTCCTCGATGTTGACGCCCAGCACGTCGCAGCCCAGGTCGAGGAAGTAGTCGTACAGCTCGGTGGCCAGGCCCGGCCCGGGGCGACCCACCACGGCCAGCGCCGAGAACGGCAGGCCGTGCCGGCGCAGCGCCGCCACCCCGCGCAGGATCCGGTCGTACGCGGGACCACCGCCCCGCGTCACCCGGTCGCCGTTGCGTTCCCGCGGGCCGTCCACGCTCACGCTCACCCGCACCCCGTGCTCGACGAAGAACGCGCACCAGGCGTCGTCGATCAGCGTGGCGTTGGTCTGCACGTGGTGCTCGACCCCGGGCCCGAAGGGCGCGATCAGCGCGGCCAGGTGCTCCCGGCCGGCGGCCAGCGGCTCGCCGCCGTGCCACACCACCGAGAACCGGCCCGCCGCCGCCCACGGGTTCACCGACGCGGCCACCGCCTCGGCCACCGGCACCGGCATCCGCCGGTCGGCCGCGCGGAACGGCAGGTAGCAGTAGGCGCAGTCCAGGTTGCACAGGGTGGTGGGCTGCATGACCACGTACGAGGGGACGGCGGCCAGGCCGCGCATCCCGCTGAACGACAGTCCCCGAGCAGCCATTGCCCTCCTCCGCGCCTGAAGGGCTGTCGGGGAAACCGGGCGGGCGGCCCCGACAGCTCTGAGGGTGCCCTTCAGGCTAGGCGGCCACGGCCACTCGGGTGAAGCCCTGATCAGGTGCCCGTACGGTCACCGGGAGTCGATCAGCCCCGGGTGTGCTGGCCGACCATCTGCACGTTGCCGGAGCCCTCGATGATCTCGCCGGCCTGCCACGCGTCGACGCCCCGGCCCGTCAGGGTGGCCAGCGCGCGGTCCGCGTCCTCGGCGGAGACGATCGCGAACATGCCGACGCCCATGTTGAAGGTCGCCTCCATCTCCGGGTCCTCGATCCGCCCCTTGGACTGGATCAGGTCGAAGATCGGCTGCGGCTTCCAGGTGGACCGGTTGACGACCGCGTCGACGTGCTCGGGGAGCACCCGGACCAGGTTGCCGGGGATGCCGCCGCCGGTGACGTGGGCGATGGAGCGCACCTCGGCCTCGGCGATGAGCTTGAGGCAGTCCTGCGCGTAGATCTTCGTCGGGGTGAGCAGCTCCTCGCCGAGGGTGCGCTGCCGGCCGAAGTCGTCGATCACCACGTCGAGCCGCATCCGGCCGGCGCCCAGCAGCACGTGGCGCACCAGCGAGTAGCCGTTGGAGTGCAGGCCGGAGGAGCGCATCGCGATGACGACGTCGCCCACCTCGACCCGGTCCGGGCTGAGGATGTCGCTCTCCTCCACCACACCGACGCCGGTGGCGGAGATGTCGTACTCGTCCGGGCGGAGCACGCCCGGGTGCTCGGCGGTCTCGCCGCCCAGCAGGGCGCAGCCGGCGTAGCGGCAGCCGTCGGCGATGCCGGCGCCGATCTCGGCGACCTTGTCCGGCACGACCTCGCCGGTGGCGATGTAGTCGAGCAGGAAGAGTGGCTCGGCGCCGCAGGCCACCAGGTCGTCGACGACCATCGCGACCAGGTCGATGCCGACCGTGTCGTGGATGTCCATCTGCTGCGCGATCACCAGCTTGGTGCCCACGCCGTCCGTGGACGAGGCCAGGATCGGGTTCTTGTACTTCTTCGTGTCCAGCCGGAACAGGCCGGCGAAGCCGCCCAGGTCGCCCATCACCTCGGGGCGCCGGGTCTGCTTCACCTTCGACTTGAGCAGCTCGACCGCGCGGTCGCCCGCCTCGATCGAGACCCCGGCGTCCGCGTACGAGACCGAGCGTTTGCGCGCCTGGCGGCCGGTGCCGGCCGTCCAGGGCTGGCGGTCGCCGCCGGCGCCGGACGGGCTGCTTCCTGCGCCGCTGCGCTCGGACACGTGCGTCACGGTTCTCCCCCTTGGTTCTGGCGCCGCGCCGGCGGTGGCCGGGCCGCGCCGGGTGGTGCTACGGGCGGTGTGTGGTCACGCCGCCCGGAGTGGCGACGAGCGGGGCGGTGTGCTCCGGGGTGTCGGCCGCCTGCGCGGCGACCCGCCGGCCCACCCCTTCGAGCACGTGCTTGCCGATCAGGTTGCCGGCGGGCAGCTCGATCGGGTATTCCCCGTCGAAGCACGCGCGGCACAGCCGGGTCTTCGGCTGCTCGGTGGCCGCGATCAGGCCGGGAAGCGACACGTAGCCGAGCGTGTCCGCCCCGATCGAGCGCCGGATGCCGTCGTTGTCCAGCCCGTTGGCCAGCAGCTCGGCGCGGGTGGCGAAGTCGATGCCGTAGAAGCACGGCCAGTTGACCGGCGGCGAGGAGATGCGCACGTGCACCTCCAGCGCGCCGGCCTCGCGCAGCATCCGCACGATCGCCCGCTGGGTGTTGCCGCGCACGATCGAGTCGTCGACCACGACCAGCCGCTTGCCCCGGACGTTCTCCCGCAGCGGGTTGAGCTTGAGCCGGATGCCGAGCTGGCGCAGCGTCTGCGACGGCTGGATGAAGGTACGCCCGACGTACGGGTTCTTCATCAGGCCGGCGCCGTAGGTGATGCCCGACTCCTCGGCGTAGCCGATCGCGGCCGGGGTGCCGGACTCCGGCACCGGGATGACCAGGTCGGCCTCGACCGGGTGCTCCTTGGCCAACTGGCGGCCGATCTGCACCCGGGCGGAGTGCACGTTGCGGCCGGCGATGGTGGCGTCCGGGCGGGCGATGTAGACGTATTCGAAGAGGCAGCCCTTGGGCTCCGGGGCGGCGAACCGGCTGGAGCGCAGGCCGTCCTCGTCGATCGCGATCAGCTCGCCGGGCTCGACTTCGCGGACCACGCTCGCGCCGACGATGTCCAGCGCGGCGGTCTCGCTGGCCACCACCCAGCCGCGCTCCAGGCGGCCCAGCACCAGCGGACGTACGCCGTGCGGGTCGCGGGCCGCGTAGAGGGTCGACTCGTCCATGAACACGAAGCTGAACGCGCCCCGCAGCCGCGGCAGCACCTCCAGCGCGGCCGCCTCGACCGACAGGTCCGGGCGGCTGGCCAGCAGCATCGTCACCAGGGAGGTGTCGTTGGTCGAGCCGTCGGCGACCAGGCCCCGCTCGGCGACCTCGCGCTGGAGCTCCGCGGTGTTGACCAGGTTGCCGTTGTGGGCCAGCGCGATGGTCGTGCCGGAGGTGGTGGACCGGATGGTGGGCTGGGCGTTCTCCCAGGTCGAGCCGCCGGTGGTGGAGTAGCGGGCGTGCCCGATCGCCACGTGCCCGCGCAGGCTGGCCAGGGTCGGCTCGTCGAAGACCTGGGCGACCAGGCCGAGGTCCTTGTAGACCACGACGCCCGAGCCGTCGCTGACCGCGATGCCCGCGGCCTCCTGACCACGGTGCTGGAGGGCGTAGAGCCCGAAGTAGGTCAGGTTGGCGACCTCCTCCCCGGGCGCCCAGACGCCGAAGACGCCGCACGCGTCCTGGGGGCCTGGTCGTTGGGGATCAAGGTCGTGGCTCAGCCGGCCGTCGCCTCGGGGCACCTGCGCTCCCTCATGCTGATCTGGACCGGCCTTGCGGAATCACGCGGGGGGCGGATCCGCACTCCTCGGCCGGGACCACTGTCGTCGCCTGACAGTGTACGCGAATCCGAGTCGATACAGAAAGTCACGATCCGGCTCCGACGTGTGACCGGTCGATGCGTATCGCCCCAGCTAGAGCGGCAGGTGCGCGGAGAGATCCGCCCGGATTCCGCTCACCCGTACGCGACCCTGGGTGATCGCGTCGGCCCAGTCGAGCCGTCCGCTGGCCACCGCCAGCCAGGTCTCGGGCTCCATCTCGACGACGTTGGCGGGGGTGCCACGGGTGTGTCGGGGGCCGGGAACGCACTGAACTGCGCCGTAAGGTGGGACACGCACCTCCACCGATCGGCCGGGGGCGCGCTCCGCGAGGACGGTCAACAGGGCACGGACCGCCTCCCGGAGGACCGGTCGTTCGGGCGTACGCCCCTCGTCGAGCGCCGACAACGCCGCCGCGACCGCGGCGGACTTAGTGTGCGGAGAGGACACGACGGGACGATACGGCTTCAGCACGCCGCGCCTGACGCTGGCCCTGGGTCGCGCCGATCCGGTCAGACAAGGCATAGTTGCCGACGGCGTATTCGTACCGTGATGATCCCCGGCCCGGCGCCCCGCCGCCGAGGGAAGTCAGTCCGGAAGGGCGGTGGACGTGTCAACACACCGACGTGCCTGGAAGCAGCGGGCCGGTGTGGTCGTGGCGCTGGTTGTCGGCGCTCTGCTCGCCGCCCCCGCCACACCAGCCCTGGCCGCGGACGTCACCGTGTCGCCCGGCTCGGTCACCGTCAACGCCGGCAGCGACGCCGCCGTCACCGTGCAGGTGACCCCCCGCGAAGGCGACGAGAAGGTCCAGATCAGCCTCGCCGGCCTGCCGAGCGGCGTGAGCTGCGCGGGCGGCTGCGGAGAGATCGACGTCAACAACGACCGGCCGAGGTCCCAGCTGCTGCGGATCAGGGCCAGCGACAACGCCGGCGACGCCAACGTCACCGTGACGGTGGCGGCCGAGGGCGACAAGTCCGGCGCCGGCACCGCCACCTTCCAGCTCGGCGTCAAGGGCCGGGCCCAGCCGTCCCAGCCGGCCCAGACGCAGACCGTCAAGGTGGTCTCCGGCAAGGTGGTCGCCCAGGCGAACGGCAAGGCCGTACCGAACGCCGTGGTCATGCTCCAGGACGGCGCCGGCAAGAAGATCGACACGATCAGCGACGACGACGGCAACTTCCGCTTCACCGGCAGCAGCGCGAAGCCGATCGCGCCCGGCCGGCTCGCCATCGGCGCCAGCGTCGGTGAGGTCTACGCCACCAAGAGCTTCGACGCGTCCGCCGGGCAGAGCATCACCGGCCAGCGCATCGCGCTGGCGATCAAGGTCGAGACGACCCCGAGCCCCACCCCGTCGGCCAGCGAGGAGCCCCTGCCCTCTGACGAGCCCGTCGAGGAGACGCCCGAGGAGAGCACCGAGGCGACCCCGGGCGCGGCGGCCAACGCCAGCAACGAGGACTCCGGCGGCATGGGCTCCTGGCTGATCATCCTGCTCGGCGGCCTGCTCGTCGCCGCCGGTGTCGGCACCATCGTGCTGCTCCTGATGCGGCGCAAGGACAACGGCGACGAGGCCGACGACGACGCCCCGGCGGGCGCCGCGGCCGGCGCGGTCCCGGCGGCCCGCGGGGCGTTCCGGGGCGCGGACGACCAGACCCGGGTGGTCAACCGGGTCGGCACCACGCCGGATCCGACGATGGTGGGCGGCGCCGCGCTCAGCGACGCCCCGACGATGATGCACCGCCCCGTGGTCGACGACGTGCCGCCGGACCCGTACGGCGCTCCCCCGCAGCCCTACGGCGCGGCGGGCAACCAGCAGGGCTGGGGCGGCAGCGGCTACGGCGACGAACCGGCCGGCGGGGGTGGCTACGGCGGTGCCGGCTACGGCAACGCCCCCGCCTCCGGCGGCGGCTACGGCAGCGGCGGCTACGGCAACGCGCCTTCGTCCGGGAGCGGCTACGGCAACGCTCCCGCCTCGGGCGGCGGCTACGGCGGCAACGACTACGGCGCTCCGGCAGGTGCGGCCGGCACGGCGGGTGCCGCGGGCTACCCGCCGGCGGGCGGTGGCCGGGGTCACGGCGAGCGGTACGACGAGCCGACCGGCCGCTACACCGGCGACGCCACCCAGTACCCGGCCCCGGCCGACCCGTACGCCACCGGCGTCTACCAGCCGGAGCAGGGTCAGGGCTACGGCCAGCCCGACCCGGGCGCGTACGGCCGGGGTGGCGAGTCGACCGGCGGTTACGACCAGCCGGGCGGCGGCTACGAGCGGGGCGGCTACGGCCAGTCCGGCGGCTACGGCGGTCAGGAGCCCACCGCGCCACGCGGCGGCTACGGCCAGCCGGGCGGCTACGACCAGCCCACCTCGTACGACAACCAGGGCGGCTACGGCCAGGGTGGCTACGGCCAGGAGCCCCCGCAGCAGCGCGGCGGCTACGAGGACCGCGACGGCTACGGCCAGGGTGGCTACGGCCAGCCGGGCGGCTACGACGACCCGCAGACCGGTCGCGGTCGCCCAGACGGCCCACCGCAGCAGGACCGGGGTGGCCGCCGGCTGGACTGGCTGGACGACTGACCGCTCGGGGCCGGCCCCCGACGACAGCACCACGGCGAGGGCCGTCCGGATCTCCGGGCGGCCCTCACCGCGTTCCGGCCCTCGCCGCCGTTCCGGCCCGCCCCGACACCCGGTCGGATCGAGCGGTCGCGGGGAGGTCAGGCGGCGGAGAAGACGCCCTGCCGCAGCACCGGGACCACGTCCGAGACGCCGACCCGGACGGCGACCTCCACGTCCCCGGCGAAGCCGCCCTCGATGAGCTCGCGGCCGGACACGCTGCCGCAGACCGCGGCGGGCACGTCGGGGGTGCTGGCGAGCGCGGCGAGGGCCATGGCCGCCTCCACGGAGAGGCCGCCGGGCACACCCGACAGGGCGTCCAGCACGCAGGCCGCCCCGAGCTGGTCCTCCACGCAGGGGCGCAGGGAGCCGTCCGGCCAGCGCTCGCCCGAGGCGATCACGCCGATCGGCGCGTCCGTCGAGCCGTACCCCTGCTGGTCGAGCCAACGGCCGACGGCTTGCGCGTTGCGCAGGCAGGCCGCGACCACCGGTAGTCCGGTGGCGCTGGCCGCCGCGCTGATCGCCGACCCGTTCGGCGACGGCAGCACCAGGTCGGCGACGACCGGCGCGGTGGTCAACGCCGCCGACGAGAGCGACCACGGATGTTCCGGGGTCGTCTGCCGGCGGCCCACCGCCGCGACCGCGCCGACCCGCCGCGCGTAGTCGGCGGCCTGCTCGCCCCACGGGAACGGGTGCACCCGCATGCCGCGTCCGACCGCGACGTCCACGGCGGTGGTGAACGACAGCACGTCCACCACCACCAGCACCGCGCACACCCGGCCCAGCTCGGCCGCCCCCGTCAACCCCCAGTCGAAGCGGGCGCCTGAACCGGGTTGGACGTGGACGGCCGCGGCCACCGCCTCAGCGCTGACCGGGCTCGGTGTCGCCGGGCTCGGGAGCCGACGCTCCGCCGACCTCGGCCGGCCGGTCGGCGGCCTCGGCCGCCGGCTGCTCCGGGCCGGGCGCGACGGCCGCCGGGGCTGCCGGCTCGGCCGGGGTCACCGGCTCGACGGCACCGGTCGACGGGACCGGCCCGGCCGACGCGATCGGCTCGCTCACGACGGCCGACGGGTCCACCGGCTCCACGCCGGCCGATTCGGCGACGGGCAGCGGCACGGCCTCGACGGCACCCGCCACACCGGTGGCCGGCGCGGGCACCTCGACGACCCCCGCGCCCCCGAAGAGGCGCGGCAGCGTCTCGCTGTGCGCGGCGCGCAGCTCGTCCAGGCCGATGCGGAACTGGCCGTGCACCTCCAGCGCGCCGCCGGTCGGGTCGGTGACGCCGATCAGCTCGAACGGCACGCCGCGCTCGGCGCAGAGGGCGGTGAACGCCTTCTCGTGGCCGCGCGGCACCGACACCAGGGCCCGGCCCGCGGACTCGCTGAACAGGTAGACGAACGGCATCGAGCCGCCGTCGAACCGCTCCGGCACGGCGATCCGGGCGCCGACGCCGCGCCGCAGGCAGGACTCCACCAGGCTCTGCGCGAGGCCGCCGTCGGAGAGGTCGTGCGCGGCGCTCAGGTGCCCGACCCGCGCGGCCTCCGCCAGCAGGTCAGCCAGGAGCCGCTCGCGGGCCAGGTCGACCTGCGGGGGTACGCCGCCGAGGTGCTCGTGGGTGACCCAGGCCCACTCCGAGCCGGAGAGCTCCACGTGCGTCTCGCCGAGCAGGAAGATCTGGTCGTGATCGCCGCCGGGCCGGGGCACGAAGCCCATCGGCACCCGGTCGGCCACGTCGTCGAGCACGCCGAGCACACCGACCACCGGGGTCGGGTGGATCGGCGCCGCGCCGGTCTGGTTGTAGAAGCTGACGTTGCCGCCGGTGACCGGGATGCCCAGCTCGGCGCAGCCGTCGGCGAGGCCGCGGACGGCCTCGGCGAACTGCCACATCACGCCCGGGTCCTCCGGCGAGCCGAAGTTGAGGCAGTTGGTGACGGCGATCGGCTTCGCGCCGGTGACGGCCACGTTCCGGTACGCCTCCGCCAGCGCGAGCTTCGTGCCGTGGTACGGGTCGAGCCGCGCGTACCGGCCGTTGCCGTCCACCGACAGCGCCACGCCCAGCCCGGTCCGCTCGTCGATCCGGATCACGCCGGAGTCCTCCGGCTGGGCGAGCACGGTGTTGCCCAGCACGTAGCGGTCGTACTGCTCGGTGACCCAGGTCTTGTCCGCCAGGTTGGGCGACGCGATCATGCGCAGCACGGTCTCACGCAGCGCGTCCGGGTCGGCCGGCCGGGGCAGCGTCTCGGCGCGGTCGGCCTGGAGCAGGATCAGGTCGGCCGGCTCGCGCATCGGGCGGGCGTAGACCGGACCGTCGTCGACCAGCGAGCCCGGCGGCACGTCCACCACGAGCTGGTCGTGCCAGGTGATCAGCAGCCGGCCCGGCTGGCCGTCCGGCGCCGGCGGGGTGACCTCGCCGATGGCGGTGGCCCAGACGCCCCACTTCTCGGCGGTCTTGAGCACCGCTTCGAGCTTCTCCGGCTCGACGACCAGCAGCATCCGCTCCTGGGACTCGCTGGCCAGGATCTCGTGCGGCTCCATCGAGGCCTCGCGCAGCGGCACGCGCTCCAGCCAGACCCGCATGCCGGTGCCGGCCGCCGCGGCGGTCTCGGTCAGCGCGCAGGTCAGGCCGGCGCCGCCGAGGTCCTGGATGCCGACGACCAGCCGGGCGTCGTAGAGCTCCAGGCACGCCTCGATGAGCAGCTTCTCCATGAACGGGTCGCCGACCTGCACCGACGGGCGGCGCTTCTCGCTGCCCTCGTCGAAGGTGGCGCTGGCCAGCACCGACACGCCGCCGATGCCGTCCCGGCCGGTCCTGGCGCCCATCAGCACGACGACGTTGCCCGGGCCGGCGGCGGCCTTGTTCTGCAGCCGGTCGACCGGCAGCACGCCGAGGCAGAGCGCGTTGACCAGCGGGTTGCCCTGGTAGCAGGGGTCGAAGACGACCTCGCCGCCGATGTTCGGCAGACCCAGGCAGTTGCCGTAGCCACCCACGCCGGCGACCACGCCGGGCAGCACCCGGGCGGTGTCGGGGTGGTCGGCGGCGCCGAAGCGCAGCGGGTCCATCACCGCGACCGGGCGGGCGCCCATGGCGAGGATGTCCCGCACGATGCCGCCGACGCCGGTGGCCGCGCCCTGGTAGGGCTCGACGAAACTCGGGTGGTTGTGCGACTCGACCTTGAAGGTCACCGCCAGCTCGTCGGAGACCTGCACGACGCCGGCGTTCTCGCCGATGCCGGCGAGCAGCCGGTCGCTCGGCGGGGCCTTCTCGCCGAACTGCCGCAGGTGCACCTTGCTCGACTTGTAGGAGCAGTGCTCGCTCCACATGATCGAGTACATCGCCAGCTCGGCCTGGGTGGGCCGCCGGTCGAGGATGTGCCGGATCCGCTCGTACTCGTCGTCGCGGAGCCCCAGCTCGGCGTACGGCTGGAGCTCACCGGGGGTGTCCCCGGCGCGCGGCACGGTGTCCAGTCCGTCGGCCCAGTCGGCGGTCGCCGGCCCTGGACGCCCGGCCGGCGGCACGACGCCGGCCGGACGCGGCTCCACCGGCTGCGCCGGGCCGGCCGGGAAGGCCTCCGGGTTATCCCGTACCTCGTCCGGATGGGTGGTCATGACCTCTCCTCGCTGCGCTCGCGTCCGCCCGACGGGCGGGTGAGCCGACCGTTGATGCCGCGCACGGTCACGCCGGCGTCCCCACCAGGTGCTTGAGCACCGAGGTGAAGAAGCCGAGACCGTCCAGGGAGGGGCCCGTGAGCGCCTCCACCGCGTGCTCGGGATGCGGCATGATGCCGACCACGTTGCCGGCGGGGTTCGTGATCGCGGCGATGTCGCGCTGCGACCCGTTGGGGTTGCCGCCGACGTAGCGGGCGACCACCCGGCCCTCGGCTTCGAGCTGGTCCAGCGTCGCGGTGTCGGCGACGTAGCAGCCCTCGCCGTTCTTGACCGGGATCAGCACCTCCTGGCCGGGCTGGAACGCGTTGGTCCACGCGGTGCCGGCCGACTCGACGCGCAGGACCTGGTCGCGGTTGCGGAAGTGCAGGTGCTGGTTGCGGGTGAGCGCGCCGGGCAGCAGGTGGGCCTCGCAGAGGATCTGGAAGCCGTTGCAGATGCCGAGCACGGGCAGGCCGCCCCGGGCCGCGTCCACGATCGTCCCCATCACCGGGGCGAACCGGGCGATGGCGCCGCAGCGCAGGTAGTCGCCGTAGGAGAAGCCGCCGGGCAGGACGACGGCGTCCACCCCGTGCAGCTGCGGGTCGCCGTGCCAGAGGCGGACCGGTTCGGCGCCCGCGATCCGGACGGCCCGGGCCGCGTCCCCGTCGTCGAGCGAGCCGGGGAAGGTGACCACACCCACCCGGGCGGTCACGAGCGTGCGTCCACGGTCTCGTCGGCCTCGGCCACGCGGACCGTGAAGTCCTCGATGACCGGGTTGGCGAGCAGCTTGTCGGCGATCTCCCGGGCCCGGTCCAGGTCCGGTTCACCGGTGAATTCGATCTCGATCCGCCTGCCGATCCGAACCGAGGCGACGTCGCTGACGCCGAGCCGGGGCAGCGCGTTTGCGACGGCCTGGCCCTGGGGATCGAGGATCTCGGGCTTGAGCATGACGTCGACGACGACGCGAGGCACTGGGCACTCCTGACTGTGTACGCAGTTGGGTGCCTACCCACAACGGGCGAGCGCAGCCAGCCTACCTGGCAGATACCGCCCCGGACGCACCGGCCGGACGCAGTTCAGGCGGTGATCGACATTCCCGGCGCGGGGCCCGGGGACCGATGCGGGTTCGTTGCGATCCCGATGCCCATCCGTTGCCGACCGACCCGTTTCGCCCCACTCCGCCGGATCGCCGGAGGGCCGCCCGCCGCCCCGCCCGGCCATACCGTCTCATCCATCATTTCCGATGGATCTCTTGTGAACGACATCTCAGGGGCCCTACCGTACATCGTCGTACGTCGATCGACCGTCGGGCCACCCGCCCGCCGGCCGACAGCTCGACCCGGTGAACCCGGGCCCCACCCCGAAGGAGCCCCCATGCGCATCCGATCCATGGTCGCGGTGCTGGCCACCGCAGCAGCCGGCCTGCTCGGCGCCAGCTCCGGCGCCCTCGCCGCCCCGGCCGGCCCCCAGCCGATCATCGGCGGCAGCACCGTCTCGTCGGCCCCGTGGGCCGCCGCCGTGCTCAGCAACGGCTCGTTCACCTGCTCCGGCACCATCATCGCGCCGCAGTGGGTGCTCACCGCCCGGCACTGCGTGAACGGCACGATGTCCGTCCGGGTGGGCAGCGTCAACCGCACCTCCGGCGGCCAGACCCGCACCGTCAGCGCCAGCTACAGCCGGTACGACCTGGCCCTGCTGCGCCTGTCCAGCTCGGTGAGCACCTCGTACGTCACGCTCGCCAACAGCAACCCGCCGCTCAACTCGACCAACTCGATCTACGGCTGGGGCATGACCTGCTACAGCGGCTGCTCCGCGTCGACCCAGCTGAAGACCGCGTCGGTCCGGGTGACCAGCAACAGCGCCACCGACGCGTACGGCGGCCAGGCGATCCGCAGCACCCGGATCAACGGCAACGCCTGGCGGGGCGACTCGGGCGGCCCGCAGTTCTACAACGGCGCGCAGGTGGGCGTCGCCTCCACCGCCGACGGCCAGAGCATCCAGAACTACGGCAGCGTCGCGTACAACCGGGCCTGGATCACCCAGACTGCCGGTGTCTGACGGTTAGCACCGCGCCGGGCGCGGATGGTCGGCAGCGTGCCGGCCGTCCGCGCCGCGCCGTTTTGCAGCATCCGATCAGGTGAACACGGCTCACGATCGGGTGCGCGCAACCCTGCGACCATCGGAAACGTGCTGGTCGTGACGACGGAGCAACTACCCGGGTACGAGATCCGCCAGATCCTCGGCGAAGTGGTGTCCTCGATGGCCAGGACGCGGAACCCGTACCGCGAGGGGGTCAAGAACCTGCGCGGTGGCGCGTACGACCCGATGGCCCCGGACAACCTGACCCGGTGGCGTACGGACTCGGTGGCCCGGCTCGGCGAGGAGGCCCGCCGCATCGGCGCGAACGCCGTGGTGGGGATGCGCTTCGACAGCCGCGACTGCGGCGAGATGTGGATGGAGATCTGCGCGTACGGCACGGCCGTGGTCGTGGCGCCCAAGATGCCCGACGTCATGCCACCCGACCAGCCGCTGGTCGCCGCGGAGACCGCGCACGACCCCGCCTTCGCCGAGTCCCCGGGCGGCATCGCCGAACCGGCGAGCGCCCCCAACCTCCGCTCCGCAGCGGAAACCCCGACCCGAGACTCCTGACCACCACCCCACCACCCACCCCACCCCCTCCGGGCGCTCCGGGGCGCGCCGCCCGACACGGTTGATCATGAAGTTGTTGCCGGTTTCATCGGCGTGTCGCGACAACAACTTCATGATCAACGGCTCGGGAGGGGCGCGCGGCGGCCCGGGTGGGTGGGGGTTAGAGGATGGGGGGTGGGGTGTAGGTGGCGGCCTGGGGGTGGGCGTCCACGACCGTGGCTATGCGGCGGGCGACCGCCGCCACCTGGGCCGGGGCGGCGCCGACGAAGGCGGAGCGGTCGGCGACGAGGGTGTCGATCTCGGCGCGGGTCAGGCCCAGGCGGCCGTCCTGCGCCAGGCGGTCGAAGAGGTCGTTCTCGGCGGCGCCCTTCTCGCGCATGGCCAGGGCCACCGCGACCGCGTGCTCCTTGATCGCCTCGTGGGCGACCTCGCGGCCGACGCCACGCCGGACCGCCGCCACCAGGATCTTCGTGGTGGCCAGGAACGGCAGGAAGCGCTCCAGCTCGCGGTTGACGACCGCCGGGTACGCGCCGAACTCGTCCAGCACGGTGAGGAAGGTCTGGAACAGCCCGTCGGCGGCGAAGAACGCGTCCGGCAGGGCGACCCGGCGGACCACCGAGCAGGAGACGTCCCCCTCGTTCCACTGGTCGCCGGCCAGCTCGCCGACCATCGACAGGTAGCCCCGGATGATCACCGCGAAGCCGTTGACCCGCTCGCTGGAGCGGGTGTTCATCTTGTGCGGCATCGCGCTGGAGCCCACCTGGCCCGGCTTGAAGCCCTCGGTGGCCAGCTCCTGGCCGACCATCAGCCGGATGGTGGTCGCCAGCGACGACGGGGCGGCGGCGATCTGGGCGAGCGCGGAGAGCACCGCCAGGTCGATCGAGCGCGGGTAGACCTGGCCGACGCTGTCGAGCACGCGGCTGAAGCCGAGGTGCCCGGCCACCCGGCGCTCCAGCTCGGCCACCTTGTCGGCGTCGCCGTCGAAGAGGTCGAGCTGGTCGGCGGCGGTGCCGACGGGGCCCTTGACGCCCCGCAGCGGGTACCAGTTGATCAGGTCGTCCAGCCGCTCGTACGCGATGAGCAGCTCCTCCGCGGCCGACGCGAAGCGCTTGCCCAGCGTGGTGGCCTGCGCCGCGACGTTGTGCGAGCGACCGGTCATGACCAGGTCGGAGTGCTCGACGGCGAGCCGGGACAGCCGGGCCAGGGTGGCGACCACCCGGTCCCGGATCAGCTCCAGCGAGCGGCGCACCTGGAGCTGCTCGACGTTCTCGGTGAGGTCACGGGAGGTCATCCCCTTGTGCACGTGCTCGTGCCCGGCGAGCGCGCTGAACTCCTCGATCCGGGCCTTCACGTCGTGCCGGGTGACCCGCTCCCGCTCGGCGATCGAGGCCAGGTCGACCTGGTCGAGCACCCCCTCGTACGCCTCGACCACGCCGTCGGGCACTGCGATGCCGAGGTCCCGCTGGGCCCGGAGCACGGCGAGCCAGAGCCGCCGCTCCATCCGGATCTTCTCCTCCGGCGACCAGAGGGCGACCAGTTCGGGCGAGGCGTACCGGTTGGCGAGCACGTTCGGGATCGTCGTCACGGCGCCCATTCTCCCGGACCCGCCCGCACCGCATCGTCAGGGTTGCTGGCTGGCTATGGTGATCGTCCTGCTGAGCCGATTGACGGGAATGAGGAAGAGTGTCCAGACTTACGGGCAAGGTCGCCCTGGTCACCGGCGGTAGCCGCGGTATCGGTGCCGCCGTCGTACGCCGGCTGGCCCAGGACGGAGCCCACGTCGCGTTCACCTACCGCAGCGCGGAGGAGAGCGCGAAGGCCGTCGTCGCCGACATCACGTCGTACGGCCGCACCGGCCTGGCCATCCGGGCCGACAGCGCCGAGGGTACGGCGGTCGTCGACGCGGTCGAGCGGACCGTCGCCGAGCTGGGGCGGCTGGACATCCTGGTCAACAACGCCGGGGTGTTCTCGGCCGGGCCGATCGATCGGGTCAGCCCCGAAGACCTCGACCGGGCCATCGCCGTCAACGTGCGCGGGGTGTTCCTGGCCACCCAGGCGGCGGTACGCCACCTGCGCGACGGCGGGCGGATCGTCAACGTCGGCAGCAGCTTCGCCAGCCGCGTACCGGCTCCCGGGGTCAGCGTCTACGCCATGACCAAGACCGCCGTCAACGGCCTGACCAGGGCACTCGCCCGCGAACTCGGCCCGCGCGGGATCACCGTCAACCTGGTCCTGCCCGGTTCCACCGACACCGACATGAACCGGGCGGACAGCGCCAGCGCGGACGCCCAGCGGTCACACATCGCCCTCGGCCGCTACGGCACGCCGGAGGACGTGGCGGCGACGGTCAGCCATCTGGTGGGCGAGGGCGGCCGGCACATCACCGGCGCGTCGATCGCCATCGACGGCGGCGCCACCGCCTGACCCGGCGGGCGGAAGCGCGGAGGCCGGGCAGGTCGCCCGGCTCAGCGTTTGCGGATCAGGTGCCCGGCTCAGCGCTCCAGGATCGCGGTCACGCCCTGGCCGCCCGCCGCGCAGATCGAGATCAGGCCCCGGCCGCCGCCCTTTTCCGCCAGCAGCTTCGCCAGGGTCGCCACGATCCGCCCGCCGGTGGCCGCGAACGGGTGCCCGGCCGCCAGCGACGAGCCGTTGACGTTCAGCTTCTCCCGGTCGACGGCGCCGAGCGGGGCGTCCAGGCCCAGCCGGTCCTTGCAGAACTCCGGGGACTCCCAGGCGGCGAGGGTCGCCAGCACCTGGGAGGCGAACGCCTCGTGGATCTCGTAGAAGTCGAAGTCCTGGAGCGTCAGCCCGGCCCGGGTCAGCATCCGGGGCACCGCGTACGCGGGGGCCATCAGCAGCCCCTCGTCGCCGTGCACGAAGTCGACGGCGGCGGTCTCCGACCAGGAGAACCACGCCAGCACGGGCAGGCTGTGCGCGCGGGCCCACTCCTCGCTGGCCAGCAGCACCGTCGAGGCGCCGTCGGTCAGCGGCGACGAGTTGCCGGCCGTCATGGTCGCCGCCTCGGCGTCGGGCCCCTTCGCGCCGAAGACGGGCTTCAGCAAGCCGAGCTTCTCCAGGCTGGTGTCGGGGCGCAGGTTCGCATCGCGGGTCAGCCCGAGGTAGGGCGTCAGCAGGTCGTCGAAGAACCCCCGGTCGTACGCGGCGGCGAGCCGCTGGTGCGAGCGCAGGGCCAGCTCGTCCTGGGCCTGCCGGTCGACCTGCCAGCGCAGCGCCGTGCGGGCGGCGTGCTCCCCCATCGACAGCCCGGTACGCGGCTCCGCGTTGCGCGGGATCTCCGGCTTGAACGGCTGGGTGGGGCGCAGCTTCGCGGCGATCTTCAGCCGCTCGCCGAGGGTGCGGGCGCTGTTGAGCCGGAGCAGCGTGCGGCGCATCTCCTCGTTGACGGCGAGCGGCGCGTCGGAGGTGGTGTCCACGCCGCCGGCGATGCCGACGTCGATCTGCCCGAGGGCGATCTTGTTGGCGACCAGGATGGCCGCCTCCAGCCCGGTGCCGCAGGCCTGCTGGATGTCGTACGCGGGGGTGTGCGGGTCGAGCTTCGAGCCGAGCACCACCTCGCGGGTCAGGTTGAAGTCCTTCGCGTGCTTGAGCACCGCGCCGGCCACCACCTCGCCGACGCGCTGGCCGGCCAGGCCGAACCGGGCGACGAGCCCGTCCAACGCGGCGCCCAGCATGTCGGCGTTCGACGCGCTGGCGTACCGCGAGTTGGACCGCGCGAAGGGGATGCGGTTGCCGCCGATGACCGCCACCCGCCGGATGCTCTGCACGATCCCGCCTCCTCGAAAGACTTGCCCTCAACCTACTCGCCAGTAGGCTACGCCTATGACCGACAGGTACGCGAGCTTCGTCCGATCGGGGGCCGGCCGCACGCTGGTCAAGCGCCTCGGGCTGCCCGACCCGCCGCGACTGCGCCGGCACACCCCCGGCGATCCCATCGTGCCCGGCCCCGTCCTGCTGGGCGCCGCGACCGGCGGCCGGCTCGCCGAGCCGGTCGGCAAGTTCCTGGCCGCCGCCGGGGTCGAGCTGCGCGATCCCGGCGCCGTGGAGTCCACCGAGCGCTTCGCCGCCCTGGTGTACGACGCCACCGGCATCACCGACTCCACCGAGCTGCGCCAGCTCTACGACTTCTTCCACCCGCGCGCCCGGTCGGTGCTGCCCAGCGGCCGGGTCGTCGTGCTCGGCACCCCGCCCGACGAGTGCGGCTCCCCCCGGGAGGCGACCGCCCAGCGGGCCCTGGAGGGGCTGACCCGCAGCATCGGCAAGGAGTTCGGCCGGGGCGTCACCGCCCAGCTCGTCCACGTGACGAAGGATCCGGACGCCGGCACCTGGACGAGCCTGGAGGCGACCCTGCGGTTCCTGCTCTCCGGCCGGTCCGCGTACGTCTCCGGGCAGGTGGTCCGGGTCGGTGCCGGCACGGCCGGGGCGCCGGCCGACTGGGACCGCCCGCTGGACGGGCAGGTCGTCCTGGTCACCGGGGCGGCCCGGGGCATCGGCGCGGCGCTGGCCCGGGTGCTGGCCCGCGACGGGGCCCGGGTGGTGGCGCTGGACATCCCGGCGGCCGGGGACGAGCTGGCGGCGGTCGCCAACGAGATCGGCGGCACCGCCGTCCAGCTCGACCTGACCGCCCCCGACGCCCCGCAGCGGCTCGCCGAGCACCTGGCCGAGCGGCACGGGCGGGTCGACGTGGTCGTGCACAACGCCGGGATCACCCGCGACAAGACCCTCGGCCGGATGGACGCCGACCGGTGGGACTCGGTGCTCGACGTCAACCTCTCCAGCCAGGAGCGGATCAACGACGTGCTGCTGGAGCGGGAGCTGATCCCGGCCGGCGGCCGGATCGTCTCGGTCTCCTCGATCGCCGGCATCGCCGGCAACCGGGGCCAGACCAACTACGCCACCAGCAAGGCGGGCGTGATCGGGCTCGTCGAGTCGCTCGCCCCGGCGCTGCGCGAACGGCAGATCAGCGTCAACGCGGTCGCCCCCGGTTTCATCGAGACCCGGCTGACCGCGCGCATCCCGCTGGTGATCCGCGAGGCGGGCCGGCGGATGAACAGCATGTCCCAGGGCGGGCTGCCGGTGGACGTCGCCGAGACCATCGGCTGGCTGGCGTGGCCGGCCTCCGGCGCGGTCAGCGGCAACGTCGTGCGGGTCTGCGGCCAGAGCCTGCTGGGGGCGTGATGGCGAGGAGAGGACAACCGGCGCCGGACCCGGACGACCTGTCGGTGCACGAGCTGATCGACGGCCCGACCGAGATCCTGTCGCAGGACACCCTGGACGCGATCCGCGGGCCGGCGGCGCCCGGCCACGACCTGAGCCTCGAAGAGACGCACGACCTCGCCGCCTCCGCCGCCGAGGCGACGCGGGACCTCTCGGGCGAGGGCCCGGCCGGGACGGGTGCCCGGGAGCGCGTCGAGCTGCCCCTGATGCCGGCGGCCGGGGCGCTCTACCGACGGGCGCTGCTCGGCGCGCTGCCCGGCCTCGACGGTGGGCGGCGGTCGGCGGGCGTCCCGGCGGTCGAGCTGGCCGTCGGCGGGATCGCCGTCGACCGGACGCACCTCGCCGACTACGACCGGGTCTGCGGTTTCCGGCTCACCGACCGGCTGCCCGCGACGTTCCCGCACGTCATGGGCTTCCCGCTGGCGCTGCGGCTGATGACCGCGCCGGAGTTCCCCATCCCGCTGACCGGCGTGGTGCACGTCGGCAACCGGATCACCGTGCACCGCCCGGTCACCGCCGACGAGACCCTCGACTTCCGCACGTACGCCGAGAACCTGCGCCCGCACGACCGGGGGCGGCAGGTCGACGTGGTGCTGGTCGGCTCGGTCGACGGGGCGGAGGTCTGGCGCGGCGTCTCGACGTACCTCGGCAGGGAGGGCAAGCGGGGCGGCGGCGGGCGGCGTGAGCAGGCCGGACGGCCCGCGACGCCGGCCGGCTCGGCCCGCTGGCGGGTCGATCCGCGCGTCGGTACGGACTACGCGCGGGTCTCCGGCGACCGCAACCCGATCCACACCTCCCGCCTCGGCGCGCGGCTGTTCGGCTTCCCCCGGCCCATCGCGCACGGGATGTGGAGCAAGGCCCGCTGCCTGGCCGCGCTGGAGAACCGGCTGCCGGACGCCTACACGGTCGAGGTGACCTTCAAGCTGCCCGTGCCGCTGCCGAGCACGGTGAGCTTCGGCCTGCTGCCGGACGGCGGGTTCGCCCTGCACGACTCGCGCGGCCGACCGCACCTGGCGGGCCTCGTGCGCTGAGGCGCCCCCGCCGAAGCTGGGTACGCCCCTGCCGGATCCCGTCCGGGACTTGGCAGGGGCGTTCTCGTGCGCTAAGTTCTTCTCAGATAGAGATGTTCTCAGAATGAGAGAGACATGGTTGACGAGCAGGACTTCCTGGCCGCGTACGACCCCGGGGCCTACCCGTCGGTCGCCGTGACCGTCGACGTGGTGGCGCTGACCATCCGGGACGGCGCGTTGCACCTGCTGCTGATCCGGCGCGGCCAGCCGCCCTTCGAGGGGCGGTGGGCGCTGCCCGGCGGCTTCGTCCGCCCCGACGAGGACCTCACCGCCGGCGCCCGGCGGGAGCTGACCGAGGAGACCGGGCTCGGCGGCGAGGGACTGCGCCGCGTACACCTGGAGCAGTTGGGCAGCTACGGCACCCCCGACCGCGACCCGCGTATGCGCGTCGTCTCGGTCGCCCACCTCGCGTTCGCCCCCGACCTGCCCGACCCGGCCGCCGGCACCGACGCCGACGAGGCCGGCTGGCTGCCGGTGACCGCGCTGGCCAACCGGCAGCTCGCCTTCGACCACGGCCGGATCATCGACGACGCGCTGGAGCGGGCCCGGTCCAAGCTGGAATACACCCCGCTCGCCACGCGCTTCCTCGCCGGCGAGTTCACGATCAGTGAGCTGCGCGCCGTCTACGAGACGGTCTGGGGCCACCCGCTGCACGCCGGCAACTTCCACCGCAAGGTGCTCTCGGTGCCGGGCTTCGTCGAGAGCACCGGCACCAGCACCGAGCGCGGCGGCGCCCGGGGCGGCCCCCGCGCCAAGCTCTACCGGGCCGGCGACGCCCGGCTGCTGCACCCGGCGCTGCTGCGCCCCGCCCGGGAGGAGACGGTCCGATGAGGACCGCCGACGCCATCCGCCTGGTCGCGGCGGCCCGCACCGACGCCGACCTGTTCGGCACGGACCAGCCGGCCCGGCGCTACCGCGAGCTGGTCGCGGCCCTGCACCCCGACCGCCTGCCGGCCGACCCGGCGGTACGCGCCGAGGCCACCGACGCGTTCGTCCAGGTCACCACCCGCTGGCGGGCCCGGCAGGTCACCGTCCTCGGCGACTACCGACTCGGCACGCCGGCCTACTCGGGCGACCTGGCCGACCTCTACGACGTCGGGGCCGACCGGCTGCTCAAGCTGCCCCGGCGACCCACCGACAACGACCTGATGGCCCGCGAGGCGCACGCCCTGCGCACCATCGCCGAGCGCGGCGACCCGCGCTACCTGCCGTACGTGCCCCGGCTGGTCGAGGACTTCCGGCACCTCGACGCCGCGACCGGCGCCGAACGGCGGATCAACGTGCTCGCCACCGCGCCCGGCCTGCACGACCTCGACGAGGTCCGGCGCGCGTACCCGGACGGGCTGGACGCCCGCGACGTGGCCTGGATGTGGCGCCGGCTGCTGGTGGCGCTCGGCCTGGCCCACCGGGCGGGCGTCGTGCACGGCGCGGTCCTGCCGCCGCACGTGCTGATCGAGCCGGACGCGCACGGCGTGGTGCTTGTCGACTGGTGCTTCTCCGCCCCCGTCGGCGGCACGATCCCCGCGCTGGTGCCCGGCTACGACGACTGGTACCCGCCCGAGGTCTACCGGAAGCAGCCCTGCGGGCCGGGCAGCGACATCATGATGGCCACCCGCTGCATGACCTGGCTGATGAACCGCCACGCGCCGCGCGAGCTGCTCACCTTCGCGCAGGGCTGCCGGCAGCGGTTCCTGCGCGACCGGCCCGACGACGCCTGGCGCCTGCTCGGCGAACTGGACGAGGTGCTGGACCGGCTCTACGGGCCACGCACCTTCCGACCCTTCACCCTCAACCCCTAAGGAGCTGTCATGGGCAGTGGAATGTGGTCCACCGACGTGTACGACGCCGCCGACCGCTACCGCCGGAAGACCGGCAAGAGCGCGTTCTCCTACAGCGACAGCGGGGCACGCAAGGTGCACCCCGCCCTCGACCCGCGCGACGCGACGCGCGAGAGCCGCGACTCCGACGAGCACCCCCGCTCGACGCCCATCGCGGTGCTCTTCGATGTCACCGGCTCGATGCGCAACGTGCCGCGCGTCCTGCAGACCAAGCTGCCGCAGCTGCTCGGGCTGCTGCAACGGCAGGGCTACGCCAGCGACCCGCAGATCATGTTCGGCGCGATCGGCGACGCCACCTGCGACCGGGTGCCGTTGCAGGTCGGCCAGTTCGAGTCGGACAACCGGATGGACGACGACCTCGGCCGGATCGTGCTGGAGGGCGGCGGCGGCGGGCAGATGACCGAGTCGTACGAGCTGGCCATGTACTTCATGGCCCGGCACACCGTGACCGACTCCTGGGAGAAGCGCGGCCGGCGCGGCTACCTGTTCATCATCGGCGACGAGCTGGCGTACCCGCAGGTGAAGGCCCGGGAGGTGGCCCGCCTGACCGGCGACGACCTGCGCGAGGACGTACCGCTGCGGCAGGTCGTCGACGAGGTGACGCGCCGCTGGGACACCTACTACCTGCTCCCCGCCGGCAGCCACTACGCCGGCAACGCCAAGGTGCTCGACTTCTGGCGGGACCTGCTCGGGCAGAACGCCGTCGTGCTGGACGACCTCGACGCGGTCTGCGAGACCATCGCGCTCACCATCGGCCTCGGCGAACAGGCCATCGACCTGGACGAGGGCCTGCGCGACCTGGACCGCGCCGGCTCGGGCGCCACCGGCACCGTCTCCAAGGCGCTGGCCCGCCTGCGCGGGGGGCGGCGTGCCGAGGTGTCGACGCTGCCCGCGTTCCGCGACACCGGCGGCGAGGTGACCCGGCTGTGAACCACGTGACGGCGGTCGGCGGCGGCTCCGGCCGCCGCTGCGGCAGCGGGCAGGGCTCCGGCGGCGGCTGCGGGGAGGTCCGGTGAGCAGGCACGTCGCGGTGGTGGACCTCGGCTACGGCGACGCCGGCAAGGGCACGGTCGTGGACTGGCTCTGCGCCACCCGGCCCGTGCACACGGTGGTCCGCTTCAACGGGGGCGCGCAGGCGGCGCACAACGTCGTGCTGCGCGACGGCCGGCACCACACGTTCGCGCAGTTCGGCGCCGGCACGTTCCACCCCGGCGTCCGTACGCACCTGTCGCGGCACGTGGTGGTGGACCCGCTGGCGCTGGCCGCCGAGGCCGACCACCTCGCCTCGGTCGGGGTGCCCGACGCGCTCGACCGGCTGACCGTCGACGGGGAGGCGCTGCTCGCCACCCCGTACCACCGGGCCGCGAACCGGGCCCGGGAGATCGCCCGGGGAGCCGACCGGCACGGCTCCTGCGGGCTCGGGGTGGGCGAGACCGTCGCGTACGGGCTCGCCCACCCCGACGAGGCGCCCCGGGTGGCCGACTGCGGCGATCCGGCGCTGCTGCGGCGGCGGCTGACCGCCCTGCGGGACCGGCTGACCGCCGAGCTCGGCCCGCTGGACGCCCCGCCCGTCGACGACTGCCTGCCCGCGTTCACCGGCTTCGCCGGGCGGGTCGCGATCGTCGACCGGAGCTGGCTGGCCGGGGCGCTGCGGGCCGGCACCTGCGTCTTCGAGGGCGCGCAGGGGGTACTGCTCGACGAGTGGCACGGCTTCCACCCGTACACGACGTGGAGCACCACCACCTTCGCCAACGTCGACGGCCTGCTCGCCGAGGCGGGCCAGCCCGGCGACGTCACCCGGATCGGGGTGCTGCGCGTGGTCACCACCCGGCACGGGCCCGGCCCGCTGGTGACCGAGGACCCGACCCTGTCGCTGAGCGACCCGCACAACCCGACCAACCCGTGGCAGGGCCGGTTCCGGTTCGGCCACTTCGACGCGGTCGCCCACCGGTACGCCCTCGCCGCGGCTGGCGGGGTCGACGGCCTGGCGCTCACCCACCTCGACCTCGCCGGCCCCGGACTGCGGATCTGCCGCCGCTACGACACCACCGACCGGCTCACCCCGGGACCGCCCGGCGACCTGGACCGGCAGGCCGCGCTCACCGCCCGCCTGCTGCGCTCCCGCCCGGTGTACGACGACGCCCCGCCCGACTGGGTGGAGGCGGTGTCCACGGAGCTGACCGCGCCGGTGGTGCTCACCTCCCACGGCCCCACCGCCAACGACAAGGCCTCACACGGCCCGCTCCTGACCCCACCCTCCCTCCTCACCACCCCCTGACCCCCCTCAGGCGCCCCCCACCCCGCCTCAGGCGTCGATCTTGCACTTCCGTCCTCCCGATGCGAGTTTTGCAAAATTTGTCCGGACCTCAAGTGCAAGATCGACGCTCAGGGTGGACGGGAGGGCGAGGGGGTGGGGGAGAGGGTTCTGGGAGTCGGGGACCGGGGGCCTGTCGGGCGGCGAGCATGGGAGGCATGGAGTCCGTGCTCGACCTGCTCCGGCAGCTGGTCGCCTCACCGTGGGTGTACCTGCTGATCTTCGGGCTCACCGCGGTCGACGCGTTCTTCCCCGCCGTACCCGGCGAGACGGCCGTGATCACCGCCGCGGTGCTCGCCACGGGCGGCGACCCCGACCTGGTGGGGGTGATCGTCGCCGCCGCGCTGGGGGCGTGCCTCGGCGACCACGTCTCGTACGCCATCGGGCGCGGCGGCGGCGCGAACCGGCTCGCCCGCTTCCCGGCGGGCAGCCGGCGCCGGGCCAGCTCCGAGTGGGCCCGGCGGGCGGTGCATCGGCGCGGCGGGCTGATCCTGACCACGTCCCGGTACGTCCCCGGTGGCCGGACGGCGGTCACCCTCACCATGGGCGCGGTCCGCTACCCGCTCCGGTCGTTCCTGCTCTTCGACGCCATCGCGGCGGTGAGCTGGGCGCTCTACTGCACCCTGCTCGGCTACTTCGGCGGGCTGGCCTTCGAACGCGACCCGGTCAAGGGCATCCTCGCCGGCGTGGGCCTCTCGCTGGCGGTCACCCTGCTGCTGGAGTCCGCCCGCTGGCTACGCCAGCGCAGGCGCCGCGCCACGTCTCGCCATTGAACGCGCGACCGTGGAGCCGCCGCTCAGCCGGGGGGCACCCGTGGGTGCCAGGTGACGCCGTGGAGGAGTTGACCGGCACCGAGCCAGGCGACGTTCATCATCCGGGTGGCGGTCTTCTCCGGGTCGGCCTCCGGGTGGTCGGCGAGCCAGTCCGCCAGCGACTCGGTCGCCCCCACGAGGGCGTACGCGACGACCTCCAGGTCGGTCTCGCCCACCTCGCGGCCCTCGGCGCGCAGCGCGTGGTCGAGCATCCCGGCGACCACCTCGACCAGCCGGGCCCGCATGCCGGCCAGCTCGCCGGCGAAGGGCTGCTCGCCCCGGGCCTGCCGGTAGAGCACCGCCCACCCGTCGCGGTGCGCCCCGACGAAGCCGAAGAAGGCGCGCAGCCCGCGCCAGAGCCGCTCGTCGGCCGGCAACTCGGGGGCGGCGGCCCCGGCGATGGCCTGCATCATCCGGGTGCCCTCCCGGTGCAGGCAGGCGACGAAGAGTTCTTCCTTCGTGCCGAGGTACGCGTAGACCATGGGCTTGGAGATGCCGGCGTCCTCGGCGATCTCGTCCATGCTGGCCGCGTGGAAGCCCCTGCGTGAGAACACTTTCACGGCCGCGTCGAGCATCTGCTGCTCGCGTACGGCCCGGGGGAGGCGCTTGAAGGTGGGTGGGGTGGACACCTTGCGAGCATACCTACTCGCCCGTAAGGTTACGCACGAGTAGCCAATACCCGGAAGGTGCAGCCCCATGACTGACTTCGACCCGGCCAACTTCGCGAACGTCGGCCCCAAGGAGTTCGCCCAGCTGGTCAAGTCCACCCCGGACGACAAGATCGCCGAGGTGATGTCCGGCGACCTGCGCGGCAAGATCCTCGGCGAGGTCTTCGGCCGGATGCCGCAGCTCTTCCGCGCCGACCGGGCCGGCTCGACCAACGCGGTCATCCACTGGAACATCACCGGCCGTCCCGACGGGGGCACCGACACCTACGAGGTGGTCGTCGCCGACGGCACGTGCACCGTCAACGAGACCCCGCAGCACGACCCGAAGCTCAGCCTCACGATGGGCCCGGTCGAGTTCCTGAAGATCGTCTCCGGTGGCGCGAACCCCGTCATGATGTTCATGACCGGCAAGCTCAAGGCCAAGGGCGACCTGGGCCTGGCCGCCAACATCGCCAACCTGTTCGACATCCCCAAGGCCTGACATGGCCGAGTTCTCGCTCGACCTGAACGAGGAACAGCGGGATCTGCGCGACTGGGTGCACGGCTTCGCCGCCGAGGTCGTGCGCCCGGCCGCGGCCGAGTGGGACGCCCGGGAGGAGACCCCTTGGCCGATCATCCAGGAGGCGGCGAAGGTCGGCCTCTACGGCTTCGAGTTCCTCGCCACCTGCTGGGCCGACCCCACCGGCCTCTCCCTCCCGATCGCCAGCGAGGAACTCTTCTGGGGTGACGCCGGCATCGGGCTGGGCATCTTCGGCACCTCCCTCGCGGTGGCCGCGATCTACGGCGCCGGCACCCCCGACCAGATGGTCGAATGGGTGCCGCAGTGCTTCGGCACCGTCGACGAGCCGGCCGTCGCCGCGTTCTGCACCACCGAGCCCGAGGCCGGCTCCGACGTCGGCGCGATGCGCACCCGCGCCGTCTACGACGAGGCGACCGACGAGTGGGTGCTCAGCGGCCAGAAGGCGTACGCCACCAACGGCGGGATCGCCGGGGTGCACGTGGTCACCGCCTCGGTCGACCCGACGCTCGGCTCCCGCGGGCAGGCGGCGTTCGTCGTACCGCCGGGCACCGCCGGCCTGGCCGCGACCCGCAAGCTGCGCAAGCTGGGCCTGCGCGCGTCGCACACCGCCGACGTCTTCCTCGACGACGTACGCGTGCCGGGGCGCTGCCTGCTCGGCGGCCGGGACGCCCTGCTCGAACGGCTCGACCGGGCCCGCTCCGGCAAGCGCGTCTCGGGCCAGGCCGCGATGCGCACCTTCGAGCTCTCCCGGCCCACCGTCGGCGCGCAGGCGCTGGGCGTGGCCCGGGCCGCCTACGAGTACGCCCTGGACTACGCGAAGGAGCGGGTCCAGTTCGGCCGCCCGATCATCGAGAACCAGGCGGTCGCGTTCGCGCTGGCCGACATGAAGATGGAGATCGACGCCGCCCGGCTGCTGGTCTGGCGGGCCTCCTGGATGGGCCGCAACAACCGGCCCTTCACCGCCGGCGAGGGCTCGATGTCCAAGCTGAAGGCCGGTGAGGTGGCCGTCTCCGTCACCGACAGGGCCGTGCAACTGCTCGGCGGGGCCGGCTTCCTGCGGGACCACCCGGTCGAACGCTGGTACCGGGACGCCAAGATCTACACCATCTTCGAGGGCACCTCCGAGATCCAGCGGCTGGTCATCTCCCGGGCCATCTCCGGCGTCCAGATCCGCTGACCACCGCCGGCGCGGTCGCCGTCCAGGGGCCGGACGTCCGCCGCGCCCGTACCGCTGCGCGCTCGATCTCCAGATCGCCCGCGTGGGGTCCCCGGCCCGGGGGCCCCACGCGCACCGCACGAGGAGGCCGCGTCATGGACCTGCCGTTCGTCGTCGCCACCCTGACCCGACGCGGGCTGCTCGCCCCCGGCCGACCGATCCGCGTCGCCTCGCAGCTCCAGGCGCTGCGCAGGTGGGGCTGGAACATCGCCGGCGAGCTGCGCCAGGCCGCCGCCCGCGACCCCGACCGGGCGGCCGTCGTCGACGAGCAGGGCACCCGCCTGACGTACGCCGAACTGCTCGACCGGTCGGAGCGGCTGGCCCGGGGGATGCGGACGGCGCTCGGGGTACGACCCGGGGACCGGGTCGGCGTGCTCTGCCGCAACCACCACGGCCCGGTCGAGACGATCGTGGCCGCCACCCTGCTCGGCGCGGACGCGGTGCTGGTCAACACCGGGCTCTCCACCGGCCAGCTCGCCACCGTCGCGCAGGAGCAGCGGCTGCGGGTGCTGGCGCATGACGCCGAGTTCGGCGACCGGGTCGCCAACCTCCCCGCCGAGGTGCAGCGGCTCGACGAGCGAGCCCGGGAGGCGCTCGTCGCCGGCGTGGTCCCCGGCGAGCTGCGTCCCCCCGAGCGCGACGGCCGGATCATCGTGCTGACCTCCGGCACCACCGGCGCCCCCAAGGGTGCCCGGCGCCCCACCCCGAACGGGTTCGGCCCGCTCGTCTCCATCATTGACCGGATCCCGCTGCACGCCCGGGACACCGTCATGATCGCCGCGCCGCTCTTCCACACCTGGGGCTACGCGGCCCTCCAGGTCTGCTTCGCCCTGCGGGCCACCGTCGTGCTGCACCGCCGGTTCGACCCGGCCGCCACGCTGGCCGCCCTCGTGGCGCAGCGCTGCGACGCGCTCTTCGCCGTGCCGGTGATGCTGCAACGGCTCCTGGAGGTGCCGCCGCCGGACCCCCGCCCCCCGCTGAAGGTGGTCGCGGTCAGTGGTTCCGCGCTGCCGGGCGGCCTCGCCCTGCGGTTCATGGACGTCTACGGCGACGTGCTGCACAACCTCTACGGCTCCACCGAGGTCTCCTGGGCGTCCATCGCCGGCCCCGCCGACCTGCGCGCGGCTCCGACCACCGCCGGCCGCCCGCCGCACGGCACCCGGCTGGCGATCCTCGACGCGGCCGGCGAGCCGGTGCCGGCCGGACAGGTCGGCCGGATCTTCGTCGGCAACGAGATGCTCTTCGAGGGCTACACCTCGGGGGCGGTCCGGGAGCACCGCGACGGCCTGCTCGACACCGGCGACCTGGGACGGCTCGACGCCGGCGGGCTGCTCTTCGTCGACGGCCGGGCCGACGACATGATCGTCTCCGGCGGGGAGAACGTCTTCCCGGCCGAGGTGGAGGACCTGATCGCCCGGCTGCCGCAGGTACGCGAGGCCGCCGTGATCGGCGTACCGGACCAGGAGTACGGCCAGCGCCTCGCCGCGTTCCTCGCCCTGCACCCCGGCGAGACGCTCGACCCGGAGGCGGTCCGCGAATACGTCCGGCACTACCTGGCCCGGTTCTCCGTACCCCGGGACGTGGTCTTCGTGAAGTACCTGCCCCGCAACGCCACGGGCAAGGTGCTGGCCCGCGAGCTGCGCCGCTACTACGGCTGACCGTTCCCCGGCCGTTACTGCCCGGATGCCCGGCCGCCCCTAGGCTGACGGCACCATGATCGGCTCCGGACCGCGCCGCCGTGCCCGTCACCGCCACCATCCCCGTCACCGCCAGCCGGCACCACGGAAGGCACCGCTGCTGCTGGTCGAAGCGGCGACCCTGCTCTCCAACACCGGCAACGGCGTGGCGAACGTGGCCCTGCCCTGGCTGGTGCTGGAACGCACCGGCAGCCCCACCGCCGCCGGCGTCGTCGCGGCGGCCACCGCCCTGCCGCTGCTGCTGTCCGGCCTCGTCTCCGGCACCGTCGTGGACCTGCTCGGCCGGCGGCGTACGGCGCTGGTCTCCGACACGCTCTCCGCCGTCTCGGTCGCCGCGATCCCGGTGGTCGACGCGCTGCTCGGGCTGAACCTCGGCTGGATCGTGGCGCTGGCCGTGCTCGGCGCGGTGTTCGACCCGGCCGGCCTGACCGCCCGGGAGACGCTGCTGCCGGCCGCCGCGCAGGCCGCCGGCTGGCGGATCGAACGCGCCAACGGGGTGCACGAGGCGGTCTGGGGGCTCGCCTTCCTGATCGGGCCCGGCGTCGGCGGCATCCTCATCGCCGCGATCGGCCCCGGCTCGACCCTCTGGGTCACCGCCGCCGGGTTCGCGCTGGCCGTCGCGATGATCGCCGCCGTCCGGCTGCCCGGGGCCGGCCGCCCCGAACGTCCCCCGTCCGGGCTGTGGCGCGGCACCGTCGAGGGGCTGCGGTTCGTCTGGCGGGACAAGCTGCTGCGGACCATCGCGCTGCTCACGATGGTGCTGGCCGCGCTCTACCTGCCGGTCGAGGGCGTGCTGCTGCCGGCGTGGTTCGTCGGCCGGGGGGAGCCGGCCAGGCTCGGCGCGCTGCTCATGGCGATGAGCGCCGGCGGGGTCGTCGGGGCGCTCGCCTCCGGCATGGCGGGCCGGCTGATCCGGCGCCACACCCTGATGGTGATTTCCCTCGTCGTCATCGGGCTGGCCCTCGTGGGGCTGGCCACCCTGCCGCCGTTCCCGGCCATGATCGGCTTCGCCGTCGCGATCGGGCTCGCGTACGGGCCGGTCAACCCGCTGTCCAACTACGCCATGCAGACCCGCACGCCGGAACGCTTGCGCGGGCGCGTGGTCGGGGTGATGACCTCGTTCGCGTACGCCGCCGGCCCGGCCGGCTACCTGCTCGCCGGGCCGCTGGTCGGATGGGTCGGGCTGCGTACCGCCTTCCTGGTGCTGGCCGGGGCGCTGCTGGTGGCGACGCTGGCCGCCGCGCCGCTGCCGGCGCTGCGGGCGCTGGACGAGCCGCCCCGCTACCCGCCCGCCCCGCCCGGCGGCCCGGGCGACCGGGTGGAGGAACTCGTGCCGCTCAACGGCCAGTACGCCTCCGCGACGCGCCGCGACACGCCCCGCGTACAGGGGCGCGTCCGGGTCGAGGGGCTGTGGACGCCCGCCACGCACCGGGACGCGCCCGTAGGGGGGTGACGGCACCGGGTCGGAGGCGAGGCGGGTGGAGGTTGCCCGGTCAGCCCGGAATGCTGATCCGACCCTCGACGGCGGCGGAGGCGATGTCGGTGCGGTGGTGCGAGCCGGCCAGCTCCACCCCGGTGACCAGCGCGTACGCGGCGTACCGGGCGGCGGGCAGGTCGGTGCCGGTGGCGGTGGCGCAGAGCACCCGGCCGCCGGAGGAGAGCAGCGCCCCGTCGGCGCCCCGTCGGGTGCCGGCGTGGACGATCCCCGGTCCCTCGCCCCCGGTGATCACGTCGCCGGTACGCGGGGCGGCCGGGTAGCCCTCGGCGGCTACCACGACCGTGACGGCGGCGCCGTCGCGCCAGCGCAGCGGCGGGTGCGCGGCCAGCGTGCCGGTCGCGGCGGCGTGCAGCAGCCCGGCCAGCGGGGTCTCCAGCAGCGCCAGCACCACCTGCGTCTCCGGGTCGCCGAAGCGGGCGTTGAACTCGATCACCCGGGGGCCGTCGGCGGTGATCGCCAGCCCGACGTAGAGCAGGCCCGCGAACGGGGTGCCCCGCCGGGCCATCTCCGCCAGGGTCGGGTGGACGACGTCGCGCATGACCTCGTCGACCAGGCCGGACGGCGCCCAGGGCAGCGGCGCGTACGCCCCCATGCCGCCGGTGTTCGGGCCGGTGTCGCCGTCGCCGACCCGCTTGAAGTCCTGCGCCGGCAGCAGCGGCACCGCCGCCTCGCCGTCGGTGACCACGAAGAGGGAGACCTCCGGGCCGGCGAGGTATTCCTCGACGACGGCCCGGCCGCACTCCTCGGCGTGCCGCAGCGCGGCGGCGCGGTCGTCGGTCACCACGACGCCCTTGCCGGCGGCGAGCCCGTCGTTCTTCACCACGTACGGCGCGCCGAACTCGTCCAGCGCCCGGCCGGTGCTCTCCGCGTCCGCGCAGGTGTATGCGCGGGCGGTCGGCACGCCGGCGGCGGTCATCACGTCCTTGGCGAACGTCTTCGAGCCCTCCAGCCGGGCCGCCTCGGCGGACGGCCCGAACGCGGGGATCCCCTTGGCGCGTACGGCATCGGCGACCCCGGCCACCAGCGGCGCCTCCGGCCCGATCACCACCAGGTCGACCCCGGTCTCCACCGCCAGCGCGGCAACGCCCGCCGGGTCACACGGATCGACGGCCCGTAGCTCGGCGACCGAGGCGATCCCGGGATTGCCGGGCGCCGCGATCAACTGCTCGACGGCCGGATCCGCAGCCAACCCGAGCGCGAGCGCATGCTCCCGCCCCCCACCACCAAGAAGAAGAACCCGCACACCGGCATCCTACTGACCCCCACCCCCCACCCCGTTGATCATGAGGTTGACGGCGCTGACGGCGATCGACTTCGCCGCCAACCTCATGATCGACGGCGTCGTGCCGCGGCTGCGATGGCCTCGCGGACGGTCCAAGGGATGTAGTCGGGGTGGAGGGTGTCGGCCCAGGTGAAGCGGAGGACGGTCCAGCCCGCGTTGACCAGGCGGTTCTGCCTGCGCCGGTCGGCGAAGGCCGCCACGGGAGTGCCGTGGGGTCCTCGGCCGTCGGCCTCGGCGATCACCTTCGGTCCTCGCCAGCCGAGGTCGCCGACCCCGAGCAGATAACCGTCGCCGTCCCGCACCGCCACCTGGAGGACGTCCGGCGGAACCTTCCCGTCGACGCAACGGAGCCGGGTGCGGGTCTCCAGCGGGGACTGCGCCCGGCCGTCCGCCTCGGCCAGGTGACGGCGCGCGGCCACGGCTCCCCGCCGGCCTCTGACCAGGCGCGGAATGGTCAGCAGGTCAGCCTCGGTGATCAGACGACGGTTCAGCGCCGAGTCCAGGACCGAGACCGCCGGATACCGGCCGACGCGACGGATCACCTCCGTCACGGTGCAGAGCGGGCTCGTGGCGGGCATACCGCCGATGCGGACGACCGAGGCCGCCGGGTGCTCGATCTGATGGACCACGAGACCGGGTTCCCGAACCCGCGTCTGCCTCGCGGAGGTGCCGGGCAGCGCCACGTGGATCTCGTCACTGGGCGGAAGACCGGCGATGCCGTGAAGCTCGGCGGCCGTTCCCAGCACCGCATGCGCCCGGGGCCCCAGCGACAGCAGGGCCGCGCGGACCAGTTGCCGTCGGGACGCCTCCTCGACCGCCCCGCCGTCAGTCAGATAGACGGCCCGCGCCACGCGACGCCAACGGCCGAACGCGACCAGGTTGTCGATCTCGTGCCGGCCGAATCCGACACCCATGGCCTGGCCCCGGGTGACCAACCCGTCCTGCCCACCGGCGATCCGCCGCAACTCCCCCGAACGGTCCATGGCTGACCACCATGGACCAATCCATCCGCCTCACGCTCCCTCTGTGGACAACCACCCCACCCTGTGGAAAACCTGCCCCTCCCCCACCCCGCCCCCGCCCCCCGCCTCCCGCCGAGTCGATCATGAGGTTAGCAGCACCGATAGCGATCAACTTCGCCGCCAACCTCATGATCACCGCGCAGGGGCCCGGGAGGGGGTGGGGGGGAGCTGGGGGTTAGGGGAGGAGGGGGTGGCGGAGGACGTTTTCCTCGCGGCCCGGGCCCACGCCGACGACGCTCACCCTGGTGCCGCAGAGTTCCTCGATGCGGGCGACGTAGCGGCGGGCGTTCTCCGGGAGCTCGTCCTCGGTCCTCGCCTTGGTGATGTCCTCCCACCAGCCGTCGAGCTCCTCGTAGATCGGAGTCGCGTGGTGGAAGTCGGTCTGGGTCATCGGCATGTCGTCGAAGCGCTCGCCGTTGATCTCGTACCCGACGCAGATCGGCACCTTCGGCAGGCCGGTGAGCACGTCCAGCTTCGTGACCACCAGGTCGGTGACGCCGTTGAGGCGGCAGGCGTACCGGGCGACGACGGCGTCGAACCAGCCGCAGCGGCGCTCCCGGCCGGTGGTGGTGCCGTACTCGTGGCCGACCTTGCGCAGGTGCTGCCCGTTGTCGTCGAAGAGCTCCGTCGGGAACGGCCCGGAGCCGACGCGCGTCGTGTACGCCTTGCTGACCGCGATCACCTTGCTGATCGCGGTCGGCGGGATGCCGGCGCCCACACAGGCGCCGCCGGCCGTCGGGTTCGACGAGGTCACGAAGGGGTACGTGCCGTGGTCCATGTCGAGCATGGTGGCCTGGGCACCCTCCAGTAGGACCGTCTCGCCGCGGTCCAGCGCGTCCCAGAGCATGACCCGGGTCTCGGCGATGTACGGCTTGAGCCGCTCCGCGTACCGCAGGTATTCCTCGACGGTCTCCTCGACGTCGATCGCCTTGCGGTTGTAGATCTTGAACAGGAGCTGGTTCTTCTCGCGCAGCGCCAGTTCCAGCTTCTTGCGCAGGATGCCCGGGTCGAGCAGGTCCTGGAGCCGGATGCCCATCCGGGCGACCTTGTCCCCGTACGCGGGGCCGATGCCCCGGCCCGTGGTGCCGATGCGGGAGCTGCCGAGGTAGCGCTCGACGACCCGGTCGAGGGCCCGGTGGTGCGGCATGATCAGGTGCGCGTCGCCGGAGATCCGCAGGCGGCTGACGTCGACACCGCGCTCGGCGAGCCCGTCGATCTCGGCCAGCAGCACCTTCGGGTCGACCACGACGCCGTTGCCGATGACGATCATCGCGCTCGGGGAGAGCGCACCCGACGGCATCAGGTGCAGCGCGTACTTCTGGCCGTCCGGCGTGATCACCGTGTGGCCGGCGTTGTTGCCGCCGGAGTAGCGCACGACGTAGTCGACCCGCCCACCCAGCAGGTCGGTAACCTTGCCCTTGCCCTCGTCGCCCCACTGGGCACCGAGGAGCACGATCGCTGGCATCTCTTCGCCTCCAGAAGGCTCGGGTGCCAGGTGGCGACCGGTCAGCGAGCCCGGGGTGTCAGGCTAACAAGTAGTGGCGGCGCGGCCGGCAGGGGTCGCGTCGGGAGGCAGGAGGCCTTTCCGTGTACGACGTGGTGCTGCTCACCCTCGGCTCGGAGCGCGACGCGTCCGGCGGGGCCTGCGGCAGCGGCGGCTGCTGCGGCGCGGCGCCTCTAGAGGGGGGCGCCCAGGCCGCCGACGCCTGTGCCCCCGCCGGTGGCGCTACGGCCGACGGGCGCTGCGACACCCCGCGGGTGCCGGTGCTGGCCTGCGCGGACGCGCTCACCGCCCGGGGCGCCCGGGTCGAGACGGTCACCGCCCGCTCCGACGCCGAGATCGACGAGGTGCTGGCCCGGTTCGACGGCCCGCCCCGCCCGGACGGCCTCACCTGGCCCGACCCGGACTCCAAGGCCCGGCTCGTGGTCGCCTCGGCCAGCGACGCCCAGTTGCGCGCCGTCGTGCGCCGGCTCGTCCGGCGGTACGCCCCACCGCCCAGCCGCCGCCCCGACGACCTGCCCGGCAACCGGACGGTGCCGGACCTGCCGTCGATCGGCGTACTCCCGCTCGATCCGGCAGGAAGCACGACGCACCGTGACCTGGCGGCGCAGCTCGGGCTGCCCCGCGACCCGGCGGCGGTGGCCGCCGCGGTGCTGGACGGCACGCCCCGCCGGCTCGACCTGCTGCGCAACGACGGCGGCTCGGTGACCCTGGACGGCGCGCTCCTCGGCGCCGCCGACGACAGCGGCCGGCCGCTGCACTGGCGCGGGCGGGTGGAGGTGGACGACGCCGTGCTCTCGAACGGCGACGATCCGCTGCTGGCCTGCGCGGTCGGCAACGCGGGCGGGTACGCCCGGCTCGACGACGTGGCCCTGCTCGACGACCCGGACCCGACGGACGGGCTGGTCGAGGTGGCGGTCGCCGTTCCCGTGGTGACCCGCTCGGCGTTGGGCAGGAAGCGGGTCCGGCTGGAGGTACGACGCGCCCGGGGCCGGGCCGTGGCCGTGCTGCCCCGCGAGGGGAAGGTCCCGTTCCTCGACGACGGGGCCGAGGGCGAGCTGAGCCGGAAGCGGTCCTGGTGGACCGAGCCGGGTGCCTGGGCGGTCTGGGCGGGCTGACCTCGGCGTCCCCGACGCGACCGACGCGGCCGGCCCGCGACGGCCGGCCCGGCGCGGTCACTGGGCCTATCCTCGGCAGGAGGAATGGGGAGGAACCGTGGTGGACGAGAACGTCGACCGGGTCCACGGGCCCGGCCAGCAGCCGATGCCGGAGCGGGACATCGAACCACTCTGGCCGCCGGAGCAGATCGACGGCACCGACACACCGCCCTGGGCGTCGACCGCCGCGCCCCCGTCCCCCGTACCGCCCCAGGGCCGGCCGGGTGAGCCGCCCTCGCCGGCCGACTACCCGTCGCTGCACGGGGTGCCGCTCCCCGACGCGGGGACGACCGCCCCGCAGGGCGCGAACACCGGCTGGGCGTCGCCACCACCCGCACTTCCGGGCCATCCCCCGGCCGCAGTCCCGGGGCCCACACCGGCCACAGTCCCGGGACCTCCACCGGCCGCGATCCCGGGGCCTCCGCCCACCGCAGTCCCGGGGCCTCCACCGGCCGTGGCCCCTGGGCCTCCGCATGCCGCCGCCTCGGGCCACCCAGCGATCGGGGTGTCGGCCCGTCCACCGGCCGAGGCCTCTGGTCCCCCACCGGCCACGGCGTCGGGATGGGGGCCGGACGCCTCGGCCTGGGCACCGCCGACGCCCACCGCGCAGGCCACCCCGGCCACCCCGAACGCCCCCACGGGCCCGACGAGCCCGATCTCAGACCCGAGCCCGACCCCAGGCCCGAGCCTGGGCCCGAGCCCGACCGCAGGCCCCAGCCTGGGCCCGACCGCAGGCCCGGGCCCGGGCCTCGGCGCGGTCGGCGCGCCTGCCACCGGCCCCGCCGGCGACCGCATGTCGGTCGGTGCGGGCAGAGGTCCGTCGGTGGCCGCCGGAGGTGGCGTACCGGCTCCTCGGGCTCCGCAGACCGGGCCCGCCCCGGTCGACCTCGACATGCCGTTCAGCCTCGACCAGCCGGCCGTGCCCGTTCCGGTGGCGTCTTCGCAGCCCGTGGGCACCGCCCGGACCGACACGGCACCGGCCAACTCGACTCGTCCCAGCGGTCCGGGCGAGCCGACCGAGGGGCTCGCCAAGCGGCAGGACAGTCCCTCGCCGGACGCCACGGCCGACGCCATCCCGGGTGGTAGGCCGTCGCCCCACGACACGGCGCCCGGCCCCGGCGGATCCGCCGGGGCTGACGGCCTCCACCGGACCGGCGACGCCCCGACGGCCGGCACGCCGACGGGCGGGAACGGAACCGGCGACCCGACCAACGACGGCCCGACCAACGGCGGCCCGACGAATGGGAGTACCAGCGTTCCGACGGATGACGGTGTCGGCGACCCGGCGAAGGGCGGTGCCGGCGGACGGGCGGATGACGGTCCCGGCGACCCGACGCACGGGGATGCGGGCGGCGCCGCGAATGACGGCGCCGGCGGTCCCGCGAACGGGGGTGCCGGCGGGGCGGCGACGGGCGGCGGCCAGGCCAACGGCGGCGGGGCGCGGATGCCGGCCGAGTCGCCGTGGGCGCAGCCGCCGCAGCGGCCGGCCACGGCGGCCGTCGAGCCCGGACCGGGACCCGGCGCGACCGATCCCGCGCCCACGCACCAGGGCGCCACGCTCCGACCGACTCTCCACCACCAGCAACCGGCCCAGCCGGGCACGGCCGGCCAGGCCCTCCCCCCGCCGGGTCCGGCCGACCAGGGCCCACTCCGGCAGGCCCCGCCCCGGGCGGGTGCGCCCCAGGTGCCGTTCCCGCGCGATTCGGCTGGGCAGGGCGTGCCGGTCGGCCCCACGCCGAGCCATGAGCCGAACCCCGGGCGCGACCCGGCGACGCCACAGCAGAACTTCGGAGCCGATCCGGCGGCACAACAGGACTTCGGACCCGCCCCGGCGACGGCACAGCAGGGCCTGGGACCGAACCAGGCGGCGGCACAGCAGGACTTCGGGGCCGGCCCGGCGGCGGCACAGCAGTCCGCGCCGCCCGGGCCCTACCCACCGCAGCAGGGCGCCCCCTACCCGGGGCAGCAGGCCGGTCCGCCGGGGCCGTACCCGCCGCAGCAGGGTGCGACGCCGCCCGGGCCGTACCCGCCCGGCTGGTATCCGCCGCCCTGGCAGCAGGCCGCCCCGGGGGGCCACGCCCCGGCTCCGCAGCAGGCGTACCAGCCGGCGGAGGGGGTCGTCGCGGTGCCGCCGGCACAGCCCGACCCGAACTGGCGCCCGGCGATCACCGACCCGCCGACGGCCGAGGACTTCGCGCGCCGCCGGCAGGTCCGGCCCGCCGACCCGGTGGCCACGATGGGCGTACGGGCGGTGGCCAACCGGATGGGGCTGCGGCTGCCGCCCGGGCGGCACGAGCAGGAGATGCGGCGGGACATCGAGACGGTACGCCGCAACTTCGGCGGGCTGCGCCAGGTGACCGTGGTGAACCCGAAGGGCGGGGCCGGCAAGACGGTGGCCATCCTGCTGCTGGCGATGACGTTCGGCCAGAAGCGCGGCGGTTACGTGCTGGCCTGGGACAACAACGAGACCCAGGGCACCCTCGGGATGCGCGCCCAGCAGGACTTCCACTCCCGTACGGTGCGGGACATGCTGCGGGACCTGGGCCAGTTCCAGGGCGCACACGGGCGGGTGGGCGACCTGTCGCAGTACGTCCGCTCGCAGGGCGAGGGGATGTTCGACGTCCTCGCCTCGGACGAGTCGGCCACGGGTGGCGAGATGCTCACCGCCGCCGCCTTCGCCGAGATCCGCGAGGTGGTCAGCCGGTTCTACAAGTTGATCTTCGTGGACACGGGCAACAACGTCCGGGCCCAGAACTGGCAGGCCGCCATGGACGCCACCGACCAGTTGGTGGTCACCATGTCGGCCCGCAACGACTCGGCGGAGACGGCCGCCCGGATGCTGGACCACCTGGAGCAGAGCGGCCGGCAGCGGCTGGTACGGCAGGCGGTCACCGTGGTCTCCATGCCGCCGTCGCGCAAGGAGATCGACCTGCCGGCGATCCAGGAGCACTTCGCGGCGCGCACCCGGGCGGTGCTGCTCGCGCCGTACGAGCGGCTCATCGACACCGGCGAGCCGATCCGGTACGGAGGGCTCTCCGCAGCCGCCCGGGACGCCTGGCTGAAGATCGCCGCCGCCGTCGCGGAGGGGCTGTAGGCCCTCGCGGGCGCGGCGGGATGGCGGACTCGGCCGAGCCGACGGCCGGCGGGACTGACGCCGCGCCGGCCGTCGGCTCGGGCGTCAGTTGCTCGCGAGCGCGTCCGCCGCGGCGGGGTCGCAGTCGCGCAGGAACTGGGCGCAGCGGGCCGCCTCGTCCGCCTCGCCGATCTCGTCGGCGGCCCGGGACAGCACGTAGAGGCAGCGCAGGAAGCCCTGGTTCGGCTCGTGCGACCACGGCACCGGACCGAATCCCTTCCAGCCGCTGCGGCGCAGCTGGTCCAGGCCCCGGTGGTAGCCGGTGCGCGCGTAGGCGTACGCCGGGATGACCTGGCCGGCGGCGAAAGCCCGCGCGGCCAGCGCACCCCAGCCGGCGCTGTAGGTCGGGAAGCGCGCCGCCACCTGGGCGTACGCCTCGTCGCTGCCGGCCTGCTCGGCGGCGGCCAGGGCGGCGTCGGCCTCGTCGTGCGCGGGGAGGAGAGTGGCCGGTGGTTCCGGCAACAGGTTCTGCATCGCCCCATTCAACCCGCTTCGCCCTGGGGCGCGCGAGGGGGTTGGGCGAGCCGGCTGGCTGAACGGCTGAGGAGTTGGTCACGCCTGCGGCCCATGCCCCGGGCCGATGCTTTCGACTACAACTATTGGTCCGGAGCCTCCCCAGGACCCGGTACCGCGGAAGCCCGGTGGTCACGGCCGCCGGGCTCCCGTCGTTCCAGCGCGAGTGCGGTGACGCGCGGGTCAGGCGACCTCCGGCGGCAGGGTCGCCGGAGCGCGGAGGGCTCCCAGGTTTGGCCGGTTGACCCGGCGGGGCAGGATGGCCAGGGTGCCGACCCCACCTCCCGCGGACGTCATCGAGCCGCACACCTGCACCGACGAGATCGAGACCCGCGCCGAGTTCGACCGGCGGCTGACCACCGGCAGCCTCGTCGGGCTGACCGTGCAGGGGCTACGGCTCGACCTCGATCCCGTCCCCGACCTCACCGCCGTCGAGGTGACCGGCACCCTCTTCGTGGGCTGCCGCTTCGCCTCCCGGGAGGTCGGCGCCGACCTGGTCCGGCGCGGCGCGAACGTGGTGCCGCCGTTCTCCGGGCTGCCCTACCCGACCCAGCCGTCGCACCTCTACACCCCGGAGGAGCTGGCCGCCGGGTTCGCCGAGGGCGGGTTCGCCGGGATGTACGACACCCGCGTCTACGAGCACTTCCGGGCGCACGGCGGGGCGCTGCCGGACGTCCGGGAGGCGCTCGGCCAGCGGCTGCACGACCACGGCGTGGACAACGCGTTGGCCGACGCCACCCGCGCCTGGCTGGCCACCCACGGGCCGCAGTCGGTGGTGGGCATCATGGGCGGGCACGCCGTGCCGCGCGGCAGCGCGCCGTACCGGATGGCGGCGGTGCTGGGCTGGGAGCTGGCGCGGGCCGACCGGCTGGTGGTGACCGGCGGCGGCCCCGGCGTGATGGAGGCCGCCAACCTCGGCGCCCACCTCGCGCTGCGGCCGGTCGAGGACCTGGACGCCGCGATCGACCTGCTGGCCGGGGCGCCGGACTTCACCGACCACGACCGCTACACGGCGGCGGCGCTGCTGGTCCGGGAGCGCTACGGCCGGCAGGTGGTGCCGCCCCGGCCCCGGGACGCCGACGCCGACAGCGTGTCCCGCGCCGACTCGGCAGCGCTGGCCGCCGGCGACGTGGACTGGGCGCGCGCCGGCGGGCTGGCCATCCCCACCTGGCTGTACGGGCACGAGCCGGCGAACCTGTTCGCCGGCCGGATCGCCAAGTACTTCTCCAACGCCATCCGCGAGGACACCATCCTGCGGCTGGCCCGGGGCGGGATCGTCTTCGCCCCCGGTCGGGCGGGCACGGTGCAGGAGGTGTTCCAGGCCGCCACGAAGACCTACTACGGCACCGACGGGGCCAGCGGCGCGTACGTCTTCCTCGACCGCGCGTACTGGACGGACGAGCTTCCGGTGGAGGCGCTGCTGCGGCCGCTGCTGGGCGCCTCGCCGTTCGGCGACCTGTCGTCCTCCGTGCACCTCACCGACGACGTCCACGAGGCGGTCCGGGTGCTCACCGCCGGTTAGGAAGGGCACCTTCCTATCGCATTCCGATGTGCAAGGTGCCCTTCCTAACCAAAGCGACGGCCGGCCCCCCGGGTGGGGAGCCGGCCGTCGGCGGTACAGGTCAGCGCGTCACTTGGCCAGCGTGGTGCCGGTCGAGCGCAGGTGCTCGCAGGCCTCCGCCACGCGGGCGGCCATGCCGGCCTCGGCGGCCTTGCCCCAGACCCGCGGGTCGTACTGCTTCTTGTTGCCGACCTCGCCGTCCACCTTGAGCACGCCGTCGTAGTTGCGGAACATGTGGTCCGCGACGGGCCGGGTGAAGGTGTACTGGGTGTCGGTGTCGATGTTCATCTTCACCACGCCGTAGTCCAGCGCCTCGCGGATCTCCGAGAGCAGCGAGCCGGAGCCGCCGTGGAAGACCAGGCTGAGCGGCTTCTCCTTGCCGTACTTGGCGCCGACCGCCTCCTGGATCTGGTTGAGGATCTCGGGGCGGAGCTTGACGTTGCCCGGCTTGTAGACACCGTGCACGTTGCCGAAGGTCAGCGCCGCCATGTAGCGGCCCTTCTCGCCCAGGCCGAGCGCCTCGACCATGGCCAGGCCGTCCTCGACGGTGGTGTAGAGCTTGTCGTTGATGGCGTTCTCGACGCCGTCCTCCTCGCCGCCGACCACGCCGACCTCGATCTCGAGGACGATCTTGGCCTCGGCGGCCCGGTCGAGCAGCTCGGCGGCGATCTGCAGGTTCTCCGCCACCGGCACGGCCGAGCCGTCCCACATGTGCGACTGGAACAGCGGCTCCTGGCCGGCGGCCACCCGCTCCTTGGAGATCTGCATGAGCGGCCGGACGAACTTGTCCAGCTTCTCCTGCGGGCAGTGGTCGGTGTGCAGGGCGATGTTGACCGGGTACTTCTTGGCCACCTCGTGCGCGTAGGCGGCGAACGCCACCGCGCCGGTGACCATGTCCTTCACGGAGGGGCCGGAGAGGTATTCCGCGCCACCGGTCGAGACCTGGATGATGCCGTCGCTCTCCGCGTCGGCGAAGCCCTTGAGCGCCGCGTTCAGGGTCTGCGAGGACGTCACGTTGATCGCGGGGTACGCGTACCGGCCGGCCTTGGCGCGGTCCAGCATCTCCGCGTAGGTCTCGGGGGAAGCGATGGGCATGTCGAACGCTCCTTACTTACCGCTGTCGGCCGTCACCGGCCGCTGTTGTCCCTGGGTGCGCCGGACCGCGCTGTCCACCGTCGGCAGTATCCCGTAGAAGACCGGTGCCGGCACAACCGACCCGGTACGCGCCCGGTCCCTGGCCACCGTCCCGCCGCCCCTCCCACCTGTCGGGCGCGGAAGACGCCGATCAGCCAGGTCGCCACGGCCAGCACGACGGCACCCCGGGACGCGGGCACGCGACGGCGGTGCTCGCCGACCGGATCAGGAAGCCCACCGTCCCATCCTGGCACCGGGGGCGGCGGCCGGTGGGTCGATTCGGTCGACTCGGCTTCCGAGCGGCGGGCGGGCGCAACCCGTACGGTGTGTGGGGAACTGTCCGCTGAGATCCCGGGAGGGACTGATATGGGTCAGCCCGAAGAGGACTTCGCACCCAGCGACCACCTCAGCCCCGAGGAACGCGACATGGAGGCGGAGCCGGCCGACGCTATCGAGCAGGCCGCCGCGGTCGACCCCGGCGACGCCGACACCGAGCCGCACCGCGGCCTGGAGGTCGACGACTGGGACGCGATGGAGCAGGCGCGGGTGGTCGCCGCCGACGAGGACGACTACCGCTGAGCCGTACGTGGGCCGGACGCCGCCGGAGGACCGGTGCCGTCCGGCCCGCGCGTCAGCGGGTGCGGTGGACCCGTTCCGGATGCCGCGCCGCCCACTGCGCCAGCCGGTCCTCCCGCAGCGCCGCGAGGAACTCCGGCGCTTCCTCCCGGTCCGGTGTCAGCCGCCAGCCGAGGCCCTCCGGCGGCCCGACCGGGAGGCTGAGCCCGACCGGGTCGACGGACGCCAGGCCCGGAAGCACCCTCAGCAGGTCCACGAGAGGCGTGCCGCCGCCCACCACCAGCCCCGCGCCGGCGGCGTCGACGAGGGCGCGGAGCCTGACGGGGCTGGTCAGCACCCCCTGTTCACCTGCCCGACGGATCAGCCCGGCGGCGAAGAGCTGCGCGTGCCGGTCCCGGTCGAGCCCGCCCTCGGGCAGTTCCCGCCGCTGCCGCAGCAGGTCGACCGAGGCGGCGCCGTCGAGCCGCTGGCAGCCGCTCGGGAAGACCCGCTCTGTGTGGAAGGAGCGCACCTCGCGCGGTAGGCAGACCTCCACCCCGCGGACCTCGTCGGTGAGCCGGCGCAACACCGGGTAGGTGAGCACCGCGCCGGCGTCGACGCGTACGCCGGTCAGGTCGGCGACCGTCCGGCGGGTCAGCTCGTAGCCGCGCTCCAGGTCGGGCCGGCCGTTGCCGGCGCCGTGCAGGAAGGCGCTGCTGAGCTTGTCGGTCCCGTGCCCGGGGATCGGCACCGCCAGGTCGCGGGGCAGTGAGATGAGGTACGGCCGGCTGCGGTCCGCCGGAATGTGCACCAGCAGGATCGAGTCGGCCATCCGGGCGGGGGCCTTCGTCGAGCCGTCCGCGCCGAGCAGCAGGATGTTCAGCGCGCCGGTCGGTGCCGGCCCGGTGGGCCCGGCGAGCACCGTGGCGTCCTCGGCGACCCGGTCCGGCGTGAGCTGTGGCACCCCGATCCCGAGTACGCCGAGCAGGGCCAGCGCGGCACCGCCGGCCCGGAGCCGCAGCCGGCGACGACGGCGGGCAGCCGCGAGCCGGTCGATGGCGGACCGCAGCGGGTCGGCGGGCGGCGTCAGGGTCTCGTGCCGGGCGAAGGCGGCACGCAGGTCGTCCTCGATCACGATCGGGCCTCCACGTATTCGGCGCGCAGTGTGGCCAGGGCTCGGGAGATGGACGAGCGGACCGTCCCGACGGCGCAGCCGAGGATGTCGGCGATCTCCGCGTCGGGCAGGTCCTCGTAGTAGCGCAGCACCAACGTGGCCCGCTGCCGGCGCGGCAGTCGGGACAGCCAGGACCAGACCTGGTCCCGCTCCACGGCGTGCTGGGCGTGGTCGGCCGGCACCGGCACCGCGTCGTCGGGCTCGGCACGCAGCAGCACCCGGCGCATCCAGGAGCCCCGCCGCCAGTCGACGTACTGGTTGGTCAGCATCCGGCGGACGTAGCGCTCGGGCGAGTCGGCGCGGGCCACCCGGCGCCAGTTGAGCTGGACCCGGACCATGGTGTCCTGCACCAGGTCCTGCGCCTGGTGCGGGTCGCCGGTCAGCATGACCGCGTACCGCAGCAGCGCGGCCAGCCGCGAGTCCGCGAACTCCTCGTACGTCACTGCACCTCCAGGGCTCCTGACCCTGTTGACGCATGCGGGCGACCGGAACGTTGCGGCGGTCCTGGGCAGCCGTTCGGTCGATGTTCGGCCGTTGCCGGCGAGGCGGGCAGCGCCGGCGCTCAGGGATTCCTAGGATTCACTGACCGGTCCGGGCATCGCATGGGAGGAACCCCCACATGCTCAAGCACTCCATCCGGCGGTGGCTGGCCGGGCTGGGCGTCGTAGGCGCGCTGGTCGCAGCCTCCGCCATTCCCGCCTCCGCCGCTCCGACCGGGAGCCTCAAGCTCATTGCCAACGACGTGATCGTCGCCCCCGGCGGCGCGACGAAGTGGATTACCCTCTCCGCCCTCGGCATCGAGTGGTCCGACGACATCGTCGTGAAGGTGGACCGGAGCGAGGTCGCCGGGTTCGCCGACGTGCGGAGCACCGCCCCCGCCGGCGTCTGCACCGAGGCCGGCGTGATCCTGACGTGCAGGGTTCCCGACCTCGGCGATGGTGACCCGCCCGTGCAGGTCGAGCTGTCGGTGCGGGCGAAGGACGGTGCCAGGCCGGGCCAGGAGGGCAAGCTGGCGTTCACCGTCACCGCGCCCGGTTCCGGTTCGGGCAGTTTCCGCTCGACCGTCGCCGTCGGTGAGGGTGTGGACCTCGCCGCCGCCTATTCGTTGAAGCTGACCGGCGCCCCGGGCGGCACGCTCAAGGCCCCGCTCACCCTGGAGAACCGGGGCGAGACGGCCGCCCGCGGTGCGGTGCTGCTCGTCTCCGCCAGCTACGGGCTCCGCCCGTCGCAGCGATACGAGAACTGCCGGTACGCCAGCGGCGCGTTCAAGGACTACGCGTTCGTCTGCACGTTCGACACCGTCATCGCGCCGCACGGGGCCGCCGCGCTCGACCCCAGCTTCGGCTTCACCGTGCCGGCCGACAGTTGGGCTCCCGCCGTCTACTCCGGCTCCGCGTTCTGGTTCACCCCGGCGGACTGGAAGGAGTACAAGGCCCAGACGAACCTGGATGACGATCTCGGGCCGGGGGGCACCGACGGCAAGCTCGAACTGCGGCCCGTCACCACGCGTCGTTCGGCGCAGACCGATGTCGACCCGTACGACAACCAGACGTGGATCGAGCTCCAGGTGACCGGCGACCAGCGGGCCGACGTGGCGGCGCTCGGGGCGAAGGTGGACGCCCGGGTGGGCAGGACCGTCCCGGTGACCTTCGGTTACGTCAACCACGGCCCGGCGGCGGTCGGCACCGGAAGCCGCCCGGGCGTCGAGGTCTCGACCACCGTCACGCTGCCGAAGGGTGTCACCGCCGTACGCGCCCCGAAGACCTGCGTCAGCAACGCGAGCGGCGAGGGCGAGCCGGGCGAGCCGGGAGCCTCGGCCTATCGATGCTTCCTGATCGGCCCGGTCGGCAAGGGCGAGAAGGTGGAGTTCGCCTTCACGCTGCGCATCGACAAGGCCGGCAGCCACACCGGTGAGGTGCGGCTGCGCACGGGCGACGAGAACCCGGCCAACGACACCGCCAGGATCCTGGTGAACGCGACCGGCGGCCAGGGCGGCGGGAACGACGACGGTGACGGTGGCACCCTGCCGATCACCGGCGGGTCCACCGGCCTGATCGTCGGCGTCGGCGGGCTGTTGCTCGTCGCGGGCGTGGGTGGCTACGTGCTGACCAGGCGCCGCAGGACCCGCTTCGTCGCCTGATCGACCCGGATCGCGGGAAAACGGGACGACGCAAGATCGACGCGACTGACACCATGGGCGCGTGCTGCTCACCCTGACCACCACGCACCGGCCGGCCACCGACCTCGGGCACCTGCTGGTCAAGCACCCCGACCGCGCGCACGCCTTCGACGTGCCGGTCGGCACCGCGCACGTGTTCTACCCGGAGGCGGACGAGCAGCGTTGCACCGCCGCCCTGCTGCTCGACGTCGACCCGCTGCGGCTGGCCGGCGCGCGGGGCCGCAGCCGGCAGCAGGCGCCGACCCCGGACAGCTTCACCCTGGGGCGGTACGTCAACGACCGGCCCTACGCGGCGTCCAGCCTGCTCTCCTCCGCGCTGTCCAAGGTGTACCGCTCGGCCCTGCGCGGCGAGTCCCGCGAGCGTCCCGAGCTGGCCCGTACGCCGATCCCGCTGGAGGTGCGGGTGCCGGTGCTGCGCTGCCGGGGCGGCGCGGACGTGGCGGTCCGGATGTTCGGCCCGCTCGGCTGGGCGGTCACCGCCGCCCCGATCCCGCTCGACGAGCGGCACCCGGAGTGGGGCGACAGCCGGTACGTCGACCTGACGCTGACCGGCACTCTGCGCGTCGCCGACGCGCTCAACCACCTCTACGTCCTGCTGCCGGTGCTGGACGACGCCAAGCACTACTGGGTCGCCCCGGACGAGGTCGACAAGCTGCTGCGGGCCGGCGAGGGCTGGCTGGCCGACCACCCGGAACGCGACATGATCACCCGTCGCTACCTGGCGCACCGGCGGGCGTTGGCCGGGCTGGCCCTGGCCCGCCTGGCCGAGCGACGCCCGACCGACGAGCCGGCCGCCGACGATGCGACCGCGGACGAGGCGAGCGGCGACGCGACGACCGGCGACGGGGTGGGCGGCGGCACCGGGGGCGGGCAGGTCGCCGCCCGCCGGGCGTCACTGGCCGCGCGCCGGCGGGAGGCGGTGCTCAACGCGCTGGCCGGTGCGGGCGCGGGCCGGGTGCTGGATCTCGGCTGCGGCGGCGGTGCCCTGCTCGCCGCGCTGGTCGGCGACCGCCGGTTCACCGAGATCGTGGGCACCGACGTGTCCACGCACGCGCTGGCCCTGGCCGCCCGGCGGCTGCGGCTGGACCGGTTGCCCGAGCGGCAGCGGGACCGCATCCGGCTCTGGCAGTCGGCGCTGACCTACCGGGACGACCGGCTGCGCGGGTACGACGCGGCGGTGCTGATGGAGGTGATCGAGCACGTCGATCCGCCCCGGCTGCCGGCGCTGGAGGACGCCGTGCTCGGTCACGCCAACCCGGCGACGGTCGTGGTGACCACGCCGAACGCCGAGTACAACGTCCGCTACGAGGGGCTGCCCGCCGGGCGGTTCCGGCACGCCGACCACCGCTTCGAGTGGACCCGCGCGGAGTTCGCCGCCTGGGTCGACCGGGTGTCCACCACGTACGGCTACGCCGCCGCGATCAGCGGGGTCGGCGACGACGATCCCGAGGTCGGCGCCCCCACCCAGCTCGTCGTGCTGACCCGGAAGGAGAACCCGTGACCACCCTCGACATCCCCGAGCTGGCCCTGGTCGCACTCGTCGGCGTCTCCGGCTCCGGCAAGTCCACCTTCGCCCGCCGGCACTTCGCGCCCAGCCAGGTGCTCTCCTCGGACACGTTCCGGGCGATGGTCGCCGACGACGAGAACGACCAGTCCGCCTCCGCCGACGCCTTCGACGCGCTGCACCACGTCGCCGCCACGCGGCTGCGCCGGGGCCGGCTCACGGTGGTCGACGCGACCAACCTCCAGCCGCACGCCCGGGCGGGCCTGGTGCGGGTGGCCCGCGAGCACGACGTGCTGCCGGTGGCCGTCGTGCTGGACGTGCCCGAGGCGCTGGCCTGGGAACGCACCGAGGGCCGCGCCGACCGCACCTTCAACCGGCACGTGCTCGCCCGGATGCAGCGCGACCTGCGCCGCTCGTACAAGCTGTTGGCCCGGGAGGGCTTCCGCAAGGTGCACGTGCTGCGGGGCGTCGAGGAGATCGACGCCGCCGAGATCCGCTACGAGAAGCTGTTCAACGACCGGCGCGAGCTGACCGGGCCGTTCGACATCGTCGGGGACGTGCACGGCTGCCGCGCCGAGCTGGAGGCGCTGCTCGTCCGGCTCGGCTGGGAGCTGCGCCGCGACGAGCGGGGCCGGCCGGTGGACGCGACGCACCCGTCGGGGCGTACCGCCGTCTTCGTCGGTGACCTGGTGGACCGCGGCCCGGACTCCCCCGGCGTGCTCCGCCTGGTGATGGGCATGGTGGCCGCCGGGCACGCGATCTGCGTGCCCGGCAACCACGAGCAGAAGCTGCTGCGCCGGCTGCGCGGCCGCGAGGTGCGGCTCACCCACGGGCTGGCCGAGACGATGGCGCAGCTGGCGGCGGAGCCGGACGCCTTCGTGGCCGAGGTGGCGGGCTTCATCGACGGCCTGACCAGCCACTTCGTGCTCGACGGCGGCCGGCTGGTGGTCGCGCACGCCGGGCTGAAGGAGGCATACCAGGGCCGCGCGTCGGGCCGGGTGCGCTCCTTCGCGCTGTACGGCGAGACCACCGGCGAGACCGACGAGTACGGGATGCCGGTGCGTTACCCGTGGGCGCGGGAGTACCGGGGTTCGGCGATGGTGGTCTACGGGCACACACCGGCCGCCGTGCCGGAGTGGGTGAACAACACCATCTGCGTCGACACCGGCTGCGTCTTCGGCGGCCGGCTCACCGCGCTGCGCTACCCGGAGAAGGAGCTGGTCTCGGTGCCGGCGGAGCGGGAGTGGTACGCCCCGGTCCGCCCGCTGGCCGCCGCGCCGGCCCGACCCGACCAGGTGCTGGAGCTGACCGACGTGACCGGCCGGCGGCACGTCGAGCACCCGTACGGGTCGCTGACCGTGCCGGCGGAGAACGCGGCCGCCGCGCTGGAGGTGATGAGCCGATTCGCGGTCGACCCGCGCTGGCTGGCCTGGCTGCCGCCGACGATGGCGCCCTGCTCGACGGCCACGGCGGGCGGCTTCCTGGAGCACCCGGCGCAGGCGTTCGCCGACTACCGCGCGGCGGGCGTGGACCGGGTGGTCTGCGAGGAGAAGCACATGGGCTCGCGGGCGGTGGTGCTGGTCTGCCGGGAGCCCGACGGCGGGCCCTTCGGCCCGGGTGGCGGGGTGGTGCACACCCGCACCGGCCGCCCGTTCTTCGGCGCGCCGCTCGACACCGAGCTGCTCGACCGGGTGCGCGCGGCGGTCGGCGGGGCGGGGCTCTGGGACGAGCTGGGGACCGACTGGCTGCTGCTCGACTGTGAGCTGCTGCCGTGGTCGGCGAAGGCGGGCGGCCTGATCCGCGAGCAGTACGCCGGGGTCGGCGCCGCCGGCCGGGCCGCCCTGCCGGCGGCGCTGGCCGCGCTGGAGGCAGCGGCCGGGCGGGGGCTGCCCGTGGTGGAGCTGCGCGACCGGATGGCCCGTCGCCGCGACGAGATCCTGGCCTACTCGGACGCCTACCGGGCGTACGTGGGGCCGACCGACGGGCTGCGCGGGGTGACCCTGGCCCCGTTCGCGGTGCTGGCCGGCGCGAAGGCCAGCTACGCCGACCGGGACCACGGCTGGCACCTCGGGCTGGCCGACCGGCTCTGCGCCGCCGACCCGGAGTTCTTCACGCCGACGCGCCGCCAGGTGGTCGACCTGTCCGATCCGGCCGACGAGGCGGCGGCCACCGAGTGGTGGCTGGCGCTGACGGCGGCCGGCGGCGAGGGCATGGTGGTGAAGCCGTACGCCGGCCCGGCCGCCCGCACCGAGCGGGGTTCGCTGCTCCAGCCGGGCATCAAGTGCCGGGGCCGGGAGTACCTGCGGATCATCTACGGCCCCGGCTACGACGAGCCGGAGCAGTTGGCCGCGCTGCGCCGCCGGTCGCTGGGGCGCAAGCGGGGGATGGCGCTGCGCGAGCACGGGCTGGGGCTGGCGGCGCTGGACGCGCTGGTCGCCGGCGCTCCGCTGTGGCGCCGGCACGAGCTGGTGTTCGCGATCCTGGCCTGCGAGTCCGAGCCGGTCGACCCCCGGCTGTGACGACGCGCGACGGGTGACGGCGGTCGACGGCGGCCGTCACCCGTGACCGCCGGGCGCCGGCTGTCGGTGGCCGCGGGTATGGTCGCCGGCCATGACGTACGAGGCGTTCTACGAGCCGGCCGGCGGTGGTCGGTTCGGGTCGACGCCGGCGACCGCCGGTCCGTGGGATCCGGCCGCCCAGCACGCCGGCCCGCCCTCGGCCCTGCTCGCCCGGGCGCTCGCCGGTCACGACCCGGTCGACGGCCAGCTCCTCACCCGCGTGTCGGTGGACATCCTGCGCCCGGTGCCGGTGGCGGAGCTGACGCTGCGGGTCCGTACGCTCCGGGCCGGCCGCCGGATCACGCTGGTGGAGGGGATCGCGGAGGCCGGCGGGCAGGAGGTGCTGCACGCCCGGGGCTGGCGCATCCTGGCTCCGGCCGAGCCGACGCCCGCGACGGCCGACGACGGGCCACCGGTGCCGGGGCCGGACGCGGGCACCGAGCCTGCGGACTGGGCCAGCGCCCACTCCGGCGGTTACCTGTCGGCCATGCAGTGGCGTTTCGTCTCCGGCGCGTTCGTCGAGCCGGGCCCGGCGCGGGTGTGGGTACGGCCCCGGATCCCGTTGCTGCCGGGCGAGGCCGTCGCCCCGGCGGAGCTGGCGCTGCTGGTCGCGGACTCGGGCAGCGGGGTGAGTGCCCGCCTGGACCCGGCCCGGTGGCTGTTCGTGAACGTCGACCTGACGGTGACCCTGCACCGGCCGCCGCGCGGCGAGTGGATCCTGCTCGACTCGGCCACCACGATCGGGCCGCACGGTTCGGGCGTGGCGGCGAGCCGGCTGGCCGACGCCGACGGCACGGTGGGTGGCGCCGTGCAGACGCTCGTCGTCGCACCCCGCTGAGGCGGCGCGGCGGCCGGGCCCCGGTGCCGGATGTCACTGCCCGGCGGGGGACGGCACCGCCTCGCGCGCTGTGACGTCGAGCACCGGGCCGGCCGGCGGCCACCTAGACTACGGACGTTCCGTCACCGACCGGCATACATCGGAGGTCGCCTCGTGCCGACGCCCACCACCACCCTGGCCCTGGGGCCGAGCTGGCTCGATCCAGAGGTGTTGATCTCGACGTTCGGGCTGATCGGCATCTTGGTGATCGTCTTCGCCGAGTCCGGCCTGCTGATCGGGTTCTTCCTGCCGGGCGACTCGCTGCTGTTCACCGCGGGGCTGCTCACCGCGGACGGGAAGTACATCACCTACCCGCTGTGGCTGGTCTGCCTGCTCATCACCATCGCGGCGATCGCCGGCGACCAGGTCGGATACGCGTTCGGCCGCAAGGTCGGCCCCGCGCTGTTCCGCCGGCCGAACTCGAAGCTGTTCAAGCAGGAGAACGTGCTGAAGGCGCACGAGTTCTTCGAGAAGTACGGCGCGCGCTCCATCGTGCTGGCCCGCTTCGTGCCGATCGTGCGGACGTTCACGCCGATCGTGGCCGGGGTCAGCCGGATGAACTACCGCACGTTCGTGATCTACAACGTGATCGGCGGCGTGCTCTGGGGCACGGGCGTGACGGTGCTCGGCTACTTCCTCGGCCAGATCCCGTTCGTCAAGGCGAACATCGAGGCGATCCTGATCGCCATCGTGTTGATCTCGGTGATCCCGATCGCCGTCGAGCTGTTGCGGGCGCGGATGGCCGCCAAGCGGGGCACCACCGCGCAGGAACGCGCCGCCGCCGAGGAGGCGATCCGGGAGACCCGCGAGCACTACGGCAAGCACTGACCGACCGGCCGTCCGGTGCCGCCCCCGGTGGGGGATGGCACCGGACGAACGGTGAAGGTCAGCGCGCCTTCTTGGTGGCGCGCTTGCGCGGCGGGGTCAGCAGATCGGCGATCGTGGCGATCGCCGTCGGCACCAGCCGGTAGTACGCCCAGACACCGCGCTTCTCCCGCTCCAGCAAGCCGGCCTCGGTGAGGATACGCAGGTGGTGACTGACCGTCGGCTGCGAGAGGCCGAGGGGTGCGGTCAGGTCGCACACGCACGCCTCGCCCTCGGGCGCCGACTGGATCAGGCTGAGCAGCCGAAGTCGAGCAGGGTCGGCGAGGGCCTTGAGGACCCCCGCCAGACGCTCGGCATCGGCACGTTCGATCGGCTCGCCGGCAAGCGGCGAGATCTGAGGCATAGTCATTTCGGCCAACGCAGTTCCCACGTATTCCATCCTTCCACCAGCAGCATCGATCCGCCTGCATATCGGCGGATCCGAATCGGCAGACTTTTACGCCACAAGGCCGAGGTCAGCCAACGTATAGGCCGCTCGATACGGCAATCCGGCGGCTCGCACCGCGTCGCCGGCGCCTCGATCAACAATAACCGCCACACCCACAATCTCGGCCCCGACCTCGCGAAGGGCCTCGATCGCGGTCAACACACTTCCCCCGGTGGTGGAAGTGTCCTCCACCGCCAACACCCGCCGGCCGGCCACGTCCGGCCCTTCGATCCGACGCTGGAGACCGTGTGTCTTACCCGCCTTGCGGACCACGAACGCGTCCACCGGACGGTCGGTCCCGGACGCGGCGTGCACCATCGACAGCGCCACCGGGTCGGCGCCCAGGGTCAGCCCGCCCACCGCGTCGTACTCCCAGTCGGCCGTCAGGTCACGCATCACGCGCCCCACCAACGGAGCAGCCTGGTGATGGAGCGTGACGCGACGTAGATCGACGTACCAGTCGGCCTCGCGGCCTGAGGAGAGCACCACCCGGCCGTGGACCACCGCCAGGTCAGTGATGAATTTACGCAGGTCGTCGTGGTCCCCCATGCCGATAGAGGGTACTGCTCAAGTCTGGGAGTCGTGTGCGGGGTCCACCGGGATCAGCCCTGGGGACGACCTACGGGTGGCGATGGCCGGCTACGCTGAGCGACCGTTCAGCCGGACATATCGGACGATCGGCGGAGGTCGACAGGGCGGGACGCCCCCGACCCGCCCCTCAGCCGCCGTCGCGGCCGATCCGGCCCCGGGTGTCCCGGGACACCGCCTCCAGCAGCCGCCGGGGCGCGTGCCGCAACCCCGCCACGGCGAGCTTGTACTTCCACGCGGGAACGCTGACCAGCTTGCCTTTCCGCAGGTCACGCAGGGCTTCTTCGACCACGTCGTCGGCCCGCAGCCACATCCACTCCGGCGTCTTCGACATGTTGATGCCGGCGCGCTCGTGGAACTCCGTACGCGTGTAGCCGGGGCAGAGCGCCATCACGCGTACGCCGAAGGGCCGGGCGGACTGGCCGACGGACTCGCTGAAGTTGGTGACCCACGCCTTGCTGGCGGAGTATGTCGACCCCGGCATGACCACGCCGAACCCCGCCACCGAAGAGACATTTATCACTGCCCCACGCCGCCGCTCGGTCATCGGACGCAGGGCCGCGAGGGTCAGCCGCATCACGGCGTGCACGTTGAGCCGCAGCAGCCGCGCCTCGTCCTCGGCGGACGAGCGCAGGAACGGGGTGTTCAGGCTGATCCCGGCGTTGTTGACCAGCAACTCGATCGGCGGGCCCTCGGCCAGCCGCCGCTCCACCGTCGCGCAACCGTCGTCGGTGGACAGGTCGGCCGGAATCGTCTCGACCTCCCGGCCGTGCCGCCCGGTCAGCTCGGCGGCCGTCGCGGCCAGCCGGCTCGCGTCCCGGGCCACCAGCACCAGGTGCCAACCGTCGGCGGCCAGCCGGCGGGCGAAGGCGGCACCGATGCCGGCGGTCGCTCCGGTGATCAGGGCCCGTCGCTCGCTGGCCGACTGGTCGGGCGTCACGGGCGGTCCTCACTCGGCGGGTACGGGGGCGCGGGCGGCTGGTGCGGGGGCTGGACGGGTGGCGGCGCGGGCGACGCCGGAGGGTGGTGCGGGGCGGACGGCGCGGGCCGCGGACGGAACCAGGCGCCCGCCGCCGGCAGTGCCAGCAGCACGGCTACCACAAGGTAACCGAGCACCTGGCCGACGGAAAGCCCCGCGCCCAGCGGAATCCACCAGGACGGGTAGGCCTCGGCGAGAAGGCCGAGGAGTTCCGCCGTCGCCCGATCGTCCTCGCCCGACCCGAACGGAGTGGCGCGCTGCCCGACCAGCAGCGCGAGCCCGCAGCACCCGGCGATCAGCCCCAGCCCCGAAACCACCCAGGTCGCGGTGCGGGCGCCGTCCCGGCCGGCCCGCAGGCCGAGGGCGAGACCGGCGAGGAGCAGCCCCGCGAGCAGGCTCACCACCGCCGTCAGCACGGTGGACACGCCCAGCAGGGTGACCGTCCCGTCGATCTGGTCCGGGAGTGCCGAGGTGTCCGCCGCGGCGGCGCGGAACCGGTCGACGGTGCCGCCCCGCGTCGCCACACCGGCGGCGGCGTACGCGAGGGCGGCGACCGCCATCAGCGCCAGCAGCGCCACGGCCGCCGTGACCGCGGCCGGGCGGCGGGCCGGTGCCCGATCGGGGTGCGACACGACGAGTCCCTCCGGTAGGCGTCGGGTTGCAACCTACTCGGAGGGACCGTCGGCGTCGCTGTTATCGACCGGTCAACTCACCGGCGGCGGGGTCGGTCCGGGACGGTCCGAACCGGGCTGCTCGCCACCCGGGTTCGTCCCCGGCTGGCCCGGCTGGCCCCCGCCGTACGGGGTGGACGGCGGCTGGTCGCCCGGGGCCGGCGGGTAGCCCGGCTGGTCGGACGCCTGCGGCTGGCCGGGCGTCGGCGGGTACCCCGGAGTGGGCGGGTAGCCGGGCTGGCCGGACTGCGGGTAGCCGGGCTGGCCACCGGATTGCGGGTAGGCCGCACCCGGGACCGGCGGCTCCCAGCCCTGCTTCGGCTTGCGGAAGAACTCGTTGGCCTTCGGCAGCGCCAGCAGGATCAGCGCGGCGAGCAGCGCGAGCAGCCCGAGCACGCTGAGCAGCGTGGTGACCGGGGTGAACCAGCCGGGCAGCGCCTCGTCGAGGCGGCGCTGGATCTCCTCCGGGCTCGGCGCGTCGCCGGTCGTCTGACCGGTGCCCATGCCGCCGCCCACTCCGCTGACCAGTCCACCGCCCGTGCAGCAGACCATGATGCCGCCGATCACCCAGGTGGTGATCCGCGACCCGTTGCTGCCCCGGTTGTTGAACACCCCGAGCACGGCCAGCACGACCGCGAGCAGGAGCACGAAGACGGCGCCGCCGATGGCGATCATCGTGGTGATGTCGGCCAGGTTCTGCGTGCCGTTGGCGTCGGTGCCCCGGTACGCCTCGTCGAGCACCTCCGACATCGTGCCGACGGTGGAGAGCGTGATGATGAGGCCGATCAGCTGGGTGAGCGCGAACAGCCACAGCAGATACGTGGATATGGTCACCACACCCGGCCGGGTGCGGGCCGGCGTGTTGTGGGAATCGACCATGATTCTCCTTCCCTAGATCGCGGTCACACCGTATCCAGGTCGAGCCAGTCCGGCACGTCAGACGGGCGTTGACCCGCCGAGACGGCGGCGATCGCGGGCCACGGGCGGCACCTCAGTAGCCGCGCCACTCCGCGCGGGCGTACTCCAGCACCCGGGGCTGGAGCAGGGTGGAGGCCGGCACGTCCACCCGGCCCCGGTCGGCGGGGAAGGACCCGGCGGCGGAGAGCGTCGCCGCGTCGAGGAAGCGCAGCGTGGGCGCGTCCGGCGGCAGGGCCAGGGCGGGCGCGGTCGGGCCGGGGGCCGCCAGCAGGAAACCCCAGTCGCCGAAGGACGGCACGTCCACGTGGTACGGCGTGGTGGCGAAGCCCGCCTCGCGCAGCGACGCCTCGATCGACCAGTACGACCGGGGCGCGAAGTACGGCGAGCCGGACTGCACCACCAGCCGCCCGCCCTCGGCGAGCACCGCCCGCACCAGCGCGTAGAACTCGACCGTGTAGAGCTTGGCGGTGGCCGTCTCGTCGGGGTCGGGCAGGTCCGCCACCACCGCGTCGAACCGGTCGGGGGCGGTACGCAGCCAGGCGAACGCGTCGGCGTGCACCACCCGGACCCGGGGGTCGTCGAGCGCCCCGCCGTTGAGCCGGCGCAGCTGCGGCTCGCTGCGGGCCAGCGCCACCACCGCCGGGTCCAGGTCCACCACCGTGATCCGCCGGACGTCCGGATAGCGCAGCAGCTCGCGTACGGCGAGACCGTCACCGGCGCCCAGCACCAGCACCTCGCCGCGCGGGCCGTTCAGCACCGGATGCACCAGCGCCTCGTGGTAGCGGTACTCGTCGACCGAGCTGAACTGGAGGTCGCCGTTGAGGAAGAGCCGCAGGTCGGTGCCGGCGCGGCCGGTCTCGGCGACCGAGCGGGTCAGCACGATCTCCTGGTAGCGGCTGCGCTCGGAGTGCACCACCGGATCCCGGTAGAGCTGCTGGCGGGCGGTCAGCTCGAAGTCGTGCGCGGTCACCCACGCGTACCCGAGGCTGAGGAAGACCACGACGCTGCCGGCGCCGAGCGCGACGCGCGCGCGGCGGCTCAGCTCCCGCCGGAAGACCGTGCAGATCAGCGCGAGCCCCGCGACGGCGTTCACCGCGCCGACCACCAGCGCGCCCTTGAGCAGGCCGAAGACCGGCAGCAGCAGGAACGGGAAGGCCAGCCCGCCGAGCAGCGCGCCGACGTAGTCGGCGGCGAACAGGTCCGCCACCGCGCTGCCGGCCGCCTGCTCCCGGATGCGTTGCAGCAGCACCATCAGCAGCGGGATCTCCGCGCCGATCAGCAGGCCGAGCACGAAGGCGGTGGCGACCAGCGCCGGGCCGTAGAGGTCCAGCCACGCGAAGGCCGCGTAGAGGCCGAGCACGGAGAGGCCACCGAGCAGGGCCAGGGCCAGCTCGATCGCGGCGAACGCGGGGGCGGACCGGGGCTGGAGGGGCTTGGCGGCGAGCGCCCCCACGCCCATCGCGAACACCATCACGCCGAGCACGATCGACGCCTGTCCGACCGTGTCCCCGATCAGGTAGCTGCCCAGGGCGACGAGGGCCAGCTCGTAGACCAGGCCGCAGGCGGCACAGACGAAGACCGCGACGAGTACCGCCGCGCGGGACAGCCGCCACCGCGCGGGCGGTGCCGGCGCGTCGACGGTCACCGGCCCTCCGGCGTACGCCTGGAGTCCCGCGCGGCGGCCTGCCGGGCGACCCTGAAGTCCCGCATCCCGGCTCCCGCCTGTGCCTGCCGCTGGGCCTCCTCGCGGCGCTGCCGGCCGCGCTGCCAGAAGCCGACGGCGAACAGCAGCGCGGTGAACAGCAGCAGGCCGACCGCGGCGAGCAGGTAGCCCCAGCGGTCACGCCAGAGGTCGCTACCGGCGTCCGGCAGCGGTGGCGCGTCGGCCGCCGCGGCCGCCGGGGTCGCAGCCGGCTCCACCAGGCCCGCCTCGGCGGCGAGCAGCGGCAGCGAGACGGCGGCCCGGGTGACCGCCCAGCCGGGCTCGTCGACGAAGGCGTCCTCGGTCAGCCCGAGCCGTTCCAGCCCGCTCTGCATGCGGTAGCGGGCGGTGGTGGAGACGTCGCTGGAGGTCTCCACCGTGATGCGGGCGAAGTCGTTGCTCTCGCTGCTCTCCGAGGTGTACGCAACCTGGGCGACCACCTGCACCCAGCGCGGGCAGGCCGCGTTCTCCTCGACCGCCACCCCCTCGCCGAGGTTCGAGCCGACGCTGAGGTCCGTGTACTCGTAGAAGTCCCGCAGCACCCAGCCGTAGCAGATGCCCTGGCTGGCGCTGGAGCGTTGCAGGATCGGCACGGTGTCGCCGCGTTCCTGCGCCGTCGGCGGCAGCACGTTGTCGCCGCCGCCGCTCCGGTTGATCAGGCCGATGCCCACGCAGCCCAGGACGACCACACCGATGACCGCCCAGACGATCCAGGTCCCCTTGGCCGCGTTCGCCTGCGCGGACCGTTGCCCGCCGGTGGTCTTCGTCCCGGTCATCAGCTGATGGCGGCGGCGATGATCGCACCGGTGGCGAGGTGCACGACGGCGGAGACCCAGACCGCCGGGTGCGGCTGCTGGTCGACCAGGATCTCGCCGAGCTTGCCCGGCGTGGCGACGTCGAGCAGCACGAAGGCCGCCGCCATGATCACCAGGCCGAGGATCCCGTACGCGGACGCGCCCACGATACCGAGCGCGAAGTCGTCGTCGCTGGCGGCGATCGCGGCGACCACGATGATGCCGACGCCGGCCAGGTTCGAGGCGAGCAGCAGCGCCGCGTTGCGGTTGCGCTCGGTCCAGATCAGCTGGTTGAGCTTGCCGGGGGTGGCGAGGTCCACCAGGACGTAGCCGATGCCCATCAGCAGGACACCGACCACCCCGTAGGCGAGGGTGACCAGCAGATCGGTGACGAGGGTCTGCACAGGAGGCTCCAGGGTGAGGGGGGTCGGTGCGTCACTTGCCGCTGCCGGGGCCGCCGCCCCGGACGGTGCTGCCACGGCCCCAGCCCCAGTGGGAGCCGACCGTGGAGTGGTAGCGGGGGTAGGCGGTGCTCATGCGCTCCAGCAGGATCACCGAGCCGGCGGCGATCGGCAGGATCACCACCGAGTCGTCGTCGTAGCGCAGGTAGACGCCGCTGCCGTCGACGTACTGGTCGGCCGGCTGCCACGCGTCGGTGACCTCCTTCGCCACCTGGCTCGGCGACCGGGACGAGGTGTAGGCGACGGCGTTGCGGCCGATGTCCCGGCTCGCCGCCCGCTTGTACTTGTCCTCGACGTAGCCGCGCGGGGAGAAGCTGCCGTAGAAGATCGCGAAGGCGGCGACCAGGGCGCCGATGACGGCGAACGCCACCCCCACCACGAACCAGCGTCGGTACGTCATCGCAGTGCCACCACCGTCTCGGTCAGGACCAGCTCGTTGGTCTGGGGGTACGCGTGCCAGGTGCGCCAGGCGAGGGTGCCGGCCGGCGGGTCAGGGCGGACCGCCAGCGCGGTCACCGCGTCGGCGTCGCCGGGGAACACGCCCACCAGCGCGTACGGGTCGTCGGCCAGGTCGGCGCGGAGGGCGGCGACCTGCTCGCTCAGCCCCGCGCCGGCGGGGCGCAGCACGGTCGCCGTGAAGTGGTAGCCGCTCGCCTCGTCCCGCACCGCCGGCGGCAGCTCCGGCGGGCGGCCGGGCAGGCAGGCGACCGTCTCGGTCAGCGCGGCGCCGGGCGCGTGCAGAACCACCTGGTGCGAGGCCCCGAGCAGCCGCAGCCGCAGCCGGACGCCGTCGGGCAGGTCGAGGTCGAGCACGTGCAGCGCGGGCCGCTCGACGTCGTCGAGCGCCAGGCTGAGGTCGGCGGCGCTGGTGTCGACGTACGGGGCGTCGAGGGTGACGAGCATCAGCCCACCTCGGACTGCGGATAGATCATCACGTCGCCGCGGTGCAGCAGCTCACCGAGCGCCACCTCCCAGCCCGCCTCGCCGTACGCCTCGAAGGAGAGCCGGGCACCGCCGGGCGCCTGGTAGTCGTGGTACCGCATCGTGCCGGTCGGGTCGAGCCCGGTGTTGCCGACGGCGGTGAAGCGGGCCTGGCCGGACTCGTTCCAGTTGTAGCGGCGGCCGGCGAAGTCGATGGTCGGGGCGCCGGGGGTCACGGTGGCGCCCTGCTCGGCTCCCCAGAGCACCAGTTCCAGCTCCGGGTCCTCCTCGACGGAGAGCCAGCGCCGCACGCCGCCGGCGTCGTCGAGCAGGTGCTCGGCCCAGCTCCAGCTGCCCTCGACCAGGCGGATCGAGCCGCGCACCGCGTACGAGGTGCCCCGGATCTCGACGATGTCGCCGGGCTTCAGCCGGCGCGGGTCACCGCGCAGCGCGTCGGCGTCCCGGTCCCGCAGCGGGTCACCCGGCCCCTTCGCCCGTTGTTGCGGGCGGGAACGCGTCCGGTTCCAGGCGACCGCGGCCACCACCAGGCCCGCCACTCCGACCAGACAACCCACCGCCGCCAGTACGTACGCGAGCGTTCCGCTCAACCCGACCACCTCCCCAGGTACGTCGGCGCAGACGGTAACAACCCCGCGCACCTGGGGAAAATGCCTGGTCGGGGAGTGAGAGGCCGGTTACCCCACGTGCCCGGCGGCCGCCCTGTGCCGGGCCCGCTCTTCGCGGCGCTACGGCCCGTCGGGGCGGTCCGTGGCGTACTCGCGCAGCGTGGTGCGGCCCATGACGCAGCCCGTGAAGGTGCCGAACTCGGCCGGGTCGTCGCGCAACGCCGTCCAGGCGGCGCGCCCGGCGGTCGGGTCGACGCGCTCCAGCAGCGTGGCGGCGTAGACGCGCCCGGCCGGGGTGCCCTCGGCGAGCAGCCGGTCGAGCTGTCCACGCAGGCCCTCGGGATCGTCGCCCAGCGCGGCCTCGACCCGCCGGTACGCCTCGGTCACCGGCAGCAGCGTCCCGGCGATCCCCACCCCGCCGAACGCCACCGTCTCGGCCTGCCGCAGCTCGTCCAGCGCCGCCGCCACTTCCCGGTCGTGCTCCTTCTTCCGCCCCATCCCAAACACCCTCCACCCTCCCCTCTTCCAACCTCTTCCCCACCCCCTTCCCCACCCACCCCCGCCCCCACCCTGTTGATCATGAAGTTGTTGCCCGCCGAATCGGCGTGTCGCGACAACAACTTCATGATCAACGCGACCGGGAGTGGGGGGTGGGGTGGGGGGTTAGGCCCGGGTGATCGTCAGGGATTCCTTGGTGGGTGCCAGGTCGACCTTTACCGTGTCGCCGTCGCGGATGTGGCCCGACAGGAGTGCCTTGGCGAGTTGGTCACCGATGGCCGTCTGGACCAGGCGGCGCAGCGGGCGGGCGCCGTAGATCGGGTCGTACCCGTGCTCGGCGAGCCAGACCCGTGCCGGCTCGGTGATCTCCAGGCCGAGGCGGCGGTCGGCGAGACGCTTGCGCATCCGGTCGAGCTGGATGTCGACGATCGCCCGCAGGTCGTCCCCGAGCAGCGCGGCGAAGACCACGATGTCGTCGAGGCGGTTGAGGAACTCCGGCTTGAAGTGCGACCGGACCACCGCGAGCACGCCCTCCCGGCGCTGCTCCTCGGCCAGCGTCAGGTCGCCGATCACCGACGAGCCCAGGTTGGAGGTGAGGATCAGGATCGCGTTGCGGAAGTCCACGGTGCGGCCCTGCCCGTCGGTGAGCCGCCCGTCGTCGAGCACCTGGAGCAGGATGTCGAAGACGTCCGGGTGGGCCTTCTCGACCTCGTCGAGCAGGATCACCGAGTACGGCCGGCGGCGCACCGCCTCGGTGAGCTGGCCGCCTTCCTCGTAGCCGACGTAGCCGGGCGGGGCACCGACGAGCCGGGCGACGGAGTGCTTCTCGCCGTACTCGCTCATGTCGATGCGGACCATGGCGCGCTCGTCGTCGAAGAGGAACTCGGCGAGCGCCTTGGCCAGCTCGGTCTTGCCGACGCCGGTCGGGCCGAGGAAGAGGAAGCTGCCGGTCGGGCGGTCGGGGTCGGCGACGCCGGCCCGGGCGCGGCGGACCGCGTCGGAGACCGAGCCGACCGCCTCGGCCTGACCGACCACGCGGGTGCCCAGCGACTCCTCCATCCGCAGCAGCTTGGCGGTCTCGCCCTCCAGCAGCCGGCCGGCGGGGATGCCGGTCCAGGAGGCGACCACGGCGGCGATGTCGTCCGCACCGACCTCCTCCTTGAGCATCGCGCCCTCGGCCTGGAGGCGGGCCAGCTCCTCCTCGGCCTGCTTCAGCTCGGCCTTGAGGGCGGGAATCCGGCCGTAGCGCAGCTCGGCGGCCCGCTCCAGCTCGCCGTCGCGCTCGGCCCGCTCGGCCTCGCCGCCGAGCCGCTCCAGCTCCTCCTTGGCCGTGGAGAGCTTGGTGATGTGGCTCTTCTCCAGCTGCCAGCGCTCCGACAGGACGGTGAGCTGCTCGCGCTTGTCGGCCAGTTCCTTGCGCAGCCGCTCCAGCCGCTCGGCGGAGGCGGCGTCCGGCTCCTTGGCCAGCGCCATCTCCTCGATCTCGAGCCGGCGCACCGCCCGCTCGATCTCGTCCACCTCGACGGGCCGGGAGTCGATCTCCATCCGGAGCCGGGACGCGGACTCGTCGACCAGGTCGATCGCCTTGTCCGGCAGGAACCGGTCGGTGATGTAGCGGTCCGACAGGGAGGCGGCGGCGACCAGGGCGGCGTCGGTGATGCGTACGCCGTGGTGCACCTCGTAGCGCTCCTTGAGCCCGCGCAGGATGCCGATGGTGTCCTCGATCGTCGGCTCGCCCACCAGCACCGGCTGGAAGCGGCGTTCCAGGGCCGGGTCCTTCTCGATGTGCTCGCGGTACTCGTCCAGCGTGGTCGCGCCGACCATCCGCAGCTCACCGCGGGCCAGCATCGGCTTGAGCATGTTGCCGGCGTCCATCGAGCCCTCGCCCTTGCCGGCGCCGACGACGGTGTGCAACTCGTCGAGGAAGGTGATGACCTTCCCGTCGGAGTTCTTGATCTCCTCCAGGACGGACTTCAGCCGCTCCTCAAACTGGCCCCGGTACTGCGCGCCGGCGACCATCGCGCCCAGGTCGAGCGAGACGAGCTTCTTGTCCCGCAGCGACTCCGGCACGTCGCCGGCGACGATCCGCTGGGCCAGGCCCTCCACGATGGCGGTCTTGCCGACGCCCGGCTCACCGATGAGCACCGGGTTGTTCTTGGTACGCCGCGACAGCACCTGGATCACCCGGCGGATCTCCGAGTCCCGGCCGATGACCGGGTCGATCTTGCCGTCGCGGGCGCTGGCGGTCAGGTCCACGCCGTACTTGGCCAGGGCCTGGTAGGTCTGCTCGGGGTCGGCGCTGGTGACCCGCCGGTCCCCGCCGCGTACGGACGGGAAGGCGGCGACGAGCGTCTCCTCGGTGGCACCGGCCGACTTCAGCGCGTTCGACACCGCGCCGCCCACCCGGGCCAGGCCGGCGAGCAGGTGCTCGGTGGAGGTGTACTCGTCGCCGAGCGGCCGGGCGATCTGCTCGGCGGCCCCGATGGCGTTGACGAACTCCCGGGCCAGGGTCGGCTCGGCGATGCTGGAGCCCCGCGCGGCGGGCAGGTTGTCGACCGAGCGCTGGGCCGCCCGGCGCAGCTCGCCGGGGTCGGCCCCGACGGCGCGCAGCAGGCCGGCGGCGGTCGAGCCGTCGGTGTCCAGCAGTGACAGCAGCAGGTGCCAGGGCTCCACGGTGGCGTGGCCGCGCTGGTTCGCCAGCGCGACGGCACCGGTGATGGCCTCGCGGCTCTTGGTGGTGAGACGTTCCGTGTTCATGGGCTCCCCCGGATCGGCGTGTCCACTGGAAAGGACACAACCAGAGTTGAGCCTATTCCGCTCAACCCTGACCACGTGAGCTGACTCACACCTGCCCCGCGCAGGGCCGAAATCCCCCCGGACCCGGGTCCGGCCCTCGACGAGCCGAGCCGTCCGCTTCCGTGGCGGAGAAGCACTGACAGATGACTCAGCGACAGGCCACGTCCTGACCGGATCCGCAGGTGACGGCGGGGAGTAGCCTGACCGCGTGCGCGTACGTGTCGAACAGACCGCCCTGCCTGGCATCGGGGTCCGTCACGATCTGCTGACGGAATCCGGCCGCCGCCTCGGCGTCGTCTCCCACCGCAATGGCCGCCGTGACCTCGTCCTGTACGACCCGGACGATCCCGACTCATGTCAGCACGACATTCCGCTGACCGACGACGAGGCGGAGGCGCTCGCCGACATCCTCGGGGCGTCCCTGATGCTGGGCCAGCTCTCCGGGCTGCGCGACCAGGCCGCCGGGCTGCTCACCGAGCAGATCGCCATTCCGGCCGGGTCGAAGTACGTCAACCGGAAGCTCGGTGACACGCAGGCACGCTCCCGCACGAGCGCCTCGATCGTCGCGGTGCTGCGCCACGGCGAGGTGATCGCCTCGCCGGACCCGTCCTTCCGCTTCGCGGCCGGTGACGTGGTGGTCGTCGTCGGGACCCGCAAGGGCCTCGACGGCGTGACAGCCATCCTCGCCGACAGCGACCCGGACGGCTGAGGCGCGGATGCACCACACGACAACACTGCTCGTCGAAGTCGGCGCGCTGCTGTTCCTGCTCGGCCTGCTGGGCCGGCTGAGCCGCCGGATCGGCCTCTCGCCCATCCCCCTCTACCTGCTCGCCGGGCTCGCGTTCGGGCACGGCGGCCTGCTCCCGCTCAACGCCAGCGAGGAGTTCTTCGCGGTCGGCGCCGAGATCGGCGTGATCCTGCTGCTGGTGATGCTGGGTCTCGAATACTCGGCCAACGAACTGGTCGGCAACCTGCGCTCGGCCGCCCCGGCCGGGCTGATCGACGGGCTGCTCAACGCGCTGCCGGGAGCCGCGTTCGCGTTGCTGCTCGGGTGGGACTGGGTGGCCGCCCTGGTGCTCGCCGGCATCACCTGGGTCTCGTCGTCAGGTGTCATCGCCAAGGTGCTCGCCGACCTCGGTCGCCTCGGTAACCGGGAGACGCCGGTGATCCTCTCGGTCCTGGTGATCGAGGACCTGGCCATGGCGCTCTACCTGCCCCTGCTGACGGCCGTGCTGGCGGGCACCGGCCTGCTCGGCGGCGGCATCGCGCTCGGCGTCGCGGTCGGCACCGTGCTCCTGGTGCTGGTGGTCGCCATCCGGTACGGCAACCTCATCTCCACCGCCATGTCGGCGAAGGACCCGGAGGCGCTGCTGCTCGGCGTACTCGGGATGACCCTGCTGGTGGCCGGCATCGCGGCGAAGCTCCAGGTGTCGGCGGCGGTCGGGGCGTTCCTGGTCGGCATCGCCCTCTCCGGGCCGGTGGCGCACAACGCCACGGAGCTGCTCACGCCGCTGCGTGACCTCTTCGCGGCGGTCTTCTTCGTCTTCTTCGGCCTGGTCACCGATCCCCGGGACATCCCGCCGGTGCTGCTGCCCGCGCTCGCGCTGGCCATCGTCACCATGGCGACGAAGACCCTCACCGGCTACCTGGCCGCCCGCCGGGTCGGCATCGCCGAACCCGGTCGATGGCGCGCCGGCCTGGCCCTCGTGCCACGGGGTGAGTTCTCCATCGTCATCGCGGGCCTCGCGGTGGCCGCCGGCAGCGTCGAGCCGAAACTGGCGGCGCTCGCGACGGCGTACGTGCTGATCACCGTGGTGACCGGGCCGATGCTGGCGCGGCTGCCCGACTTCGCGTGGTTCAAGCGCTGGCTGCGGCAGCGCGGCGCCGCGCAGCGGGCCCAGCCGGCACCCGTGGCGGAGTGATCGACGTCGGCCGAGGGCCGCATCGACCGTACGGTCGGGTCGGCCCTCGGCCAACGGATGTCGAATTGCTCCGCACGGGGTCTACCGCCGATCAGCGCTCCGGGTTACCGTTTCGCCCCAGCAGCCAGAGCTCGCGGGTGGCCGACGTCCTCGCGGGCTCAGAGCGGAAGGTTGGCCGGTGAGCGTGCAGGAGTCGACGTTCCACGGCTTCGCCAACCCCGTCGACCCGACCCCCGCCGAGTTGCGGGCGTGGGCCTACCAGCCGGACTCCGTACCGCTGACCTCGATGCCGCCGGACTGGGACCTGCTCGTCTCCGGCGACCGGCTGGTGGCGGTGCTCTTCGGCCTGGCGATGGACCCGGCCTGCCCGGCGCGCCGGTTCGCGCTGCACTGCCTCTACATCTACGCCGCCGACGGCATCCGGACGAACTTCCGCGCCCACCCGAAGCGGCGTTTCCGCAAGCTCGTGGAGCAGGCCGAGCGCGACGGCGACGACCTGATGCGCACCTGGGCGTACAACAGCCGGGTGCTGCTGGCCCGCCCGGAACTCTTCGTCTACCGGGACTGGTGCGAGGGCGGCCTGGTCCGGGAGAACCGCCGCATCGCCTGAGCAACGCAGACAGTCTCCGACGACGAACGGGCCGGGACCCCCGCACGGAGTTCACGAGCGTCCCGGCCGCACCCCCGACGACGTGCGGGCCGGGACCCCCCGTGGGTCCCGGCCCGCACGTCGGCGGAACGTCAGCGCTCCGATCCGCCCTTTTCGCGGCGTCTCGCCTCGTCGCGTACCTGCTCGGTGCCGTGGTCGGCCCGGTCGGCGAACGCGCCGTTCTTGACCTTGTCGGTGAAGCGGCCCTCGGTGACCCGGTCGAATCTCTCCCGGACGTTCTTCGCCACCTCGTCGAGCCGTTCCTCCGCCTGCTGGGCAACCTTCCTCGCGGCTTCCGTCATGGCTCCCCCTGCCACTGGAGTCCGGATTAAGCGGGTTGGAGCTGATTCGCAGATTAACGGATCCGGTGCCTCCCCCGCCGGCAAACCGGCAACCGCGGCGGGTGGAACACCACGGGTGTCATCCGAGGGCTGAGACACCCATGGCGTTCCACTGGTGGCTCAGGCGGAGCGGTGTCCGGCGACACGGCGGACGCGACGCGCCGGAGAGGCCTACTGCGCTGGCGACGCGGGCGGTGCGGCGACCGGCGGCAGCGGGCAGCTACCGCGGCACACCCGGGGCCGGGGCCGAACGACCGCGCCTGGCCCGCCGAGGGCCGCCGCGCGGCAGCAGAAGAACGACCGCATCCAGCGCGCCGAGGGCAGTCGAGCGGGAGCGGAAGGACGACCGCGCCCGGCCGCGGGAGAGCGGCCGGGCGCGGGAGGTGTCGTCAGCGCTCGGGGCCCCGGCGGGGACGCCAGACCACCAGCGCGGTGGAGGTGCGGTTGGTCGGCACGAGGTCGCTGCCCGGGAAGCGGGCCAGCGCCTCCAGTTCGGCGATCCGCCGGTACGCGGCGTCCAGCTCCGCCTCCAGCCGGGCCACCCGCTGCTGCGCCTGCTCCAGCAGCCGTTCCAGCCCGATGATCCGCTTGACGCCGGCCAGGTTGATTCCGTCGTCCTGGCTGAGCCGCTGCACCTCGCGCAGCAGCACCACGTCGCGGACGCTGTAGCGGCGCCCGCCGCCGGCGGCACGTCCCGGCTGGACCAGGCCCAGCCGGTCGTACTGGCGCAGGGTCTGCGGGTGCATCCCCGCCATCCGCGCCGCCACCGAGATCATCAGCACCTTGGCCTCGTAGGCAGGGTCACCCGAGCTGACGAACTCGTCCGACATCCCGCTCACCTCCGCGTGCACTCCACCGAGCCAACTGAACACCGGGTCAACTGAATCGACGTACCCGCGCCTCGAGATGTTCCCGGGCGGCCGGCGGGGTCTGCGCGGCGAAGTCCTCCAACGCCGCTCGCGCCTCGTCGGACACCTTGGCGGGTACCACCACGTCCAGGGTCACCAGCAGGTCGCCCGCCTGACCGTCACGGCGGACCACCCCCTTGCCCCGCGCCCGCAGGATCCGGCCGCTCGGCGTGCCCGGTGGCACCCGCAGGGTCACCGTGCCGTCGAGGGTGGGCACCCGCAGGTCCGTGCCGAGCACGGCCTCCGCGAACGTGACCGGCACCGTCAGCGTGAGGTCGTCGCCCGTACGCCCGAACAGTTCGTCCGGCCGCACCTTCACGTGTACGAAGAGGTCGCCCGCCGGGCCACCTCGGGCGCCGGGCTCGCCCCGCCCGGCCAGCCGGATCTTCTGGCCGTCCGCCACGCCTGCCGGGAAGCGGACGTTCAGCGTGCGGGTCTTGGTGACCCCGCCGGTGCCCTGGCACTCGGGGCACTTCTCGTCCACGACGGTGCCCACGCCCTGGCAGTTGCGGCACGGCTCGGAGAAGCTGAACGACCCCTGGTTGCGGTTGGTCACCCCGGCCCCGTGGCACACCGGGCAGGTACGCGGCTGGGTGCCGGGCTTGGCCCCGTTGCCGTGGCAGGTGTCGCACACCCCGGGGGCGCGCAGTGTCAGCGGGAGCGTCACCCCGCGTACGGCGTCCTCGAAGTCGAGGGCCACCTCGGCCTCGACGTCCCGCCCCCGGGCCGGGCCACGGGCCGCCGCCCCGCCGGCGGGACCGCCGGCACCGCCCGAGAAGATCGAGCTGAACAGGTCCTGGAAGCCGGCCCCGCCGAAGCGGCGGTCACCGCCCCCGCCCGCGGCGCCCCCGAACAGGTCGGAGACGTCGAACGGCACGCCGCCGGGCTGGCCGGCGCCACGGGCCCCGCGCCGGAACGCCCCCGAGCCGAACAGCGACCGCAGCTCGTCGTACTCCCGCCGCTTGGCGTCGTCGCCGAGGACGGCGTACGCCTCGGAGGCGGCCTTGAAACGCTCCTCGGCCTTCGGGTCGCCGGGGTTGTGGTCCGGGTGCGAATCCCGGGCCAGTTTCCGGTACGCCTTCTTGACGTCGTCGGCGGTGGCGGCCTTGTCCACGCCCAGCACGGCGTAGAAGTCCTTCTCGATCCAGTCCTTGGAACTCACCGGTCCACCCCCTTCCCTAGCTGGGGACCGACCGTCCCGCCGGCCCTCTGCGGGCGGGCGGGACGGTCCGGTCGTCGTTCCGCACTACTCCGGGTCGGCGACTGCGACCATCGCGGGCCGCAACAGCCGCTCTCCGACCTGGTAGCCCCGACGCATCACCTGTACGCAGGTGGGCTCGGTGACGTCGGCCGAGGTCTGGTGGGCGACCGCCTCGTGCCGGGTCGGGTCGAACGGGTCGCCCTGCTCGCCGAACGGGGTGAGCCCGAACTTGCCGAGCGCCGTGGTGAGCTGTTCGGCGACGGTGCCGAACGGCCCGACCAGGTCGCCGTGCTCGCGGGCCCGGTCCAGGTCGTCGAGGATCGGCAGCAGCGCGGCGAGCACCGCGCCGGTCGCCTGCTCGGTGACGAGACCCTTGTCCCGGTCCACCCGCTTGCGGTAGTTGGCGTACTCCGCCGTCACCCGCTGGAGGTCCCGGGTCCGCTCGTCGAGGTCCTTGCGCAGCGCCTCGAGTTCGGCGCCGAGCGCGCTCGGGCCGCCGTCGACCGGCTGGGCCGGGGCGTCCACCACCGGCGGGCCGCTCACCTCGGTCGCCTCGACCTCGATCTCGTCGACGACGACCTCGGACTCCTCGACCAGGCCCTCGGCCGGGGCGTCCGAGCCGGCGTCGGCGGCAGCCGGCTCGGACGTCTCGCTGATCTTGCGGTTGTTACGGATGACGACCCGCGGCCCGTCGCCGGCCTGCTCGGCGGGCGCGGAGCCACCCGGCGTCGACCCGGTCGCACCCGGGTCGGCGGCTCGTGGCTTCTCCGTCATGGGGCTACCTCATCCCTCTGCCGTGGTTCCGTGTCCGGGACGAACCGTCACTTCTTGTCCTTGTCCTCGTCCACGATCTCCGCGTCGACCACGTCGTCCGCGCCGCCGGCGGGCCCGCCGGCCTGCGTACCGCCGGTCGCCCCGGCGCCCGCGGCACCCGCCGCGCCCGGACCGGCCTCGCCCGGCTGCTCACCCTGCTGGGCGTAGAGCAGCGAGCCGGCCTCCTGGGAGACCTGCGCCAGCCGCTCGTGAGCCGACTTGATCTTCTCGATGTCCTGGCCGCCGAGCGCGCCGCGCAGGTCGCCGAGCGCCTCGTTGATCTTGTCACGGGACTCCGACGGCAGCTTGTCGCCGCTCTCGGCCAGGAACTTCTCGGTCTGCCACTGGAGCGCCTCGGCCAGGTTGCGGGTCTCGGCCTCCTCGCGGCGACGCTTGTCGTCCTCGGCGTGCTCCTCGGCGTCGCGGCGCATGCGCTCGATGTCGTCCTTCGGCAGCGAGGAGCCGCCGGTGATCGTCATCTTCTGTTCCTTGCCGGTGCCGAGGTCCTTGGCGTGAACGTTGACGATGCCGTTGGCGTCGATGTCGAAGGTGACCTCGATCTGCGGCACGCCGCGCGGCGCCGGCGGGAGGCCGGTCAGCTCGAAGGTGCCGAGCTTCTTGTTGTAGGCCGCGATCTCCCGCTCGCCCTGGAACACCTGGATCAGCACCGACGGCTGGTTGTCGTCCGCCGTGGTGAAGACCTCGGAGCGCTTCGTCGGGATGGTGGTGTTGCGCTCGATCAGCTTGGTGAAGATGCCGCCCTTGGTCTCGATGCCCAGGCTCAGCGGGGTCACGTCGAGCAGCAGGACGTCCTTGACCTCGCCCTTGAGCACGCCGGCCTGGAGGGCGGCGCCGACGGCGACGACCTCGTCCGGGTTCACGCCCTTGTTGGGCTCCTTGCCGGTGAGCTGCTTGACCAGGTCGGTCACGGCCGGCATCCGGGTCGAGCCGCCGACCATGATGACGTGCTCGACGTCGGAGACCTTGATGCCGGCGTCCTTCACGGCCTGCTCGAACGGGCCCTTGCAGCGGTCCAGCAGATCCTGCGTCATCCGCTGGAACTCGGCCCGGCTGAGGGTCACGTCCAGGTGCAGCGGGCCCGCCGCGCCGGCCGTGATGTACGGCAGGTTGATGTTGGTGGTGGTGGCGGCGGACAGCTCGATCTTGGCCTTCTCGGCCGCCTCGCGGAGCCGCTGGAGGGCCATCTTGTCCTGGCCCAGGTCGATGCCGTGCTCGCCACGGAAGGTCTTCACCAGGTGGTCGATGATCCGCTGGTCCCAGTCGTCGCCACCGAGGTTGTTGTCGCCGCTGGTCGACTTGACCTCGACGACGCCCTCGGCCAGCTCCAGCAGCGACACGTCGAAGGTGCCGCCGCCGAGGTCGAAGACCAGGACGGTCTGCTCCTTGGAGCCCTTGTCCAGCCCGTACGCCAGGGCCGCCGCGGTCGGCTCGTTCACGATCCGCAGCACGTTGAAGCCGGCGATCTCGCCGGCCTCCTTGGTGGCCTGACGCTGGCCGTCGTTGAAGTAGGCCGGGACGGTGATCACCGCGTCGGTGATCTGCTCGCCCAGGTACGCCTCGGCGTCCCGCTTGAGCTTCATCAGCGTGCGGGCCGAGATCTCCTGCGGGGTGTACTTCTTGCCGTCGATGTCGACGGACCAGTTGGTGCCGATCTCCCGCTTGACCGAGCGGATGGTCCGGTCCGGGTTCGTCACCGCCTGGCGCTTGGCGACCTCACCGACGAGCACCTCGCCGTTGCGGGCGAACGCGACGATCGACGGGGTCGTCCGCGAGCCCTCAGCGTTGGCGATGACGGTGGGCTCACCGCCCTCCAGAACGCTGACGCAGGAGTTCGTCGTGCCGAGGTCGATACCGACCGCACGTGCCATCTTCGCTTCCTCGCTTCATCACGTTGTGGGCAGGTGACGGGCGACGCCCGTCGAGCTGCCCGGCGGGCGTCGCCCGCAGCGACCCCACCACAAGTTGAGTGAACTTGACTCAATAGTGCCACGCCCCGCGAAATCGTCAAGTCGGGGTTGAGTCGACCCGACGCAACCCCAGGTTCGTACCGATCGGTTGTCTTCCCTTGCGTCGGTCGGGCACGCTTTAGCGGTGACGACGCACGGCGATCCCGCCACCCCGGCCGGCACGCCCACCGTCGCAGCCCGCACCGGCCCCACGGACGCCGGGGAGGACCGGCCCGCCACCACCGGGGACGACAGCCTGCCCGCCACACTGGCCGGCCTGCGCGCCGCGATCGGGGCGGCCCGGTTCCCGCTCGCGCTGCCCTCCGCCGAGCCTGCCCGGCGCGCCGGTGGGAGCCTCACCGACCAGCTCGACGACTACCTGCTGCCCCGGCTGCGCCGGCTCGACGCGCCGCTGCTCGTGGTGGTCGGCGGGTCCACCGGCGCGGGCAAGTCCACGCTGGTCAACAGCCTGGTGCAGGCGCGGGTGAGCGCCGCCGGGGTGCTCCGCCCGACCACCCGCTCCCCGGTGCTGGTCTGCAACCCGGCCGACTCGGGCTGGTTCCGCCAGGGCGAGCTGCTGCCCGGCCTCACCCGCACCACCGAGCCCAGCGAGGACCCGCGCACCCTGCAACTGGTGACCGCCCCGGCCCTGCCCGCCGGGCTGGCCTTCCTCGACGCCCCCGACATCGACTCGGTCGTCGACGCCAACCGGGCCCTGGCCGGTCAGCTCCTGGCCGCCGCCGATCTCTGGCTCTTCGTCACCACCGCCGCCCGCTACGCCGACGCCGTCCCCTGGGAGCTGCTGCGCAGCGCCCGGGCCCGGGGCGCGGTCATCGCCATGGTGCTGGACCGGGTGCCTGCGGAGGCGGCCGACGAGATCGCCGCCCACCTGTCGGAGATGCTCGCCGCGCAGGAGCTGGGGGCGGCCCCGCTCTTCGTGCTGCCGGAGACCTGGGTCGACGGGCAGGGCCTGCTGCCCGAGCGGGTCACCGCGCCGCTCGCCGCCTGGTTCGCCCGGCTGGCCGCCGACGCCGACGCCCGCGCCGCCGTGGTCCGGCAGACCCTGGACGGCGCGCTCGCCGCGCTGCACCCGGCGGTCGAGGGGCTCGCCGACGCCGCCGAGGAGCAGGTCGCCGCCGCCGACGCGCTCGACGAGCGGGTGCTGGCCGCGTACCGGGGGGCGTACCGGACCGTCGGGCAGGGGTTGAAGGACGGCCGGCTGCTCCGCGGCGAGGTGCTGGCCCGCTGGCAGGAGTTCGTCGGCACCGGCGAGTTCTTCCGCACCATGGAGGCCCGCATCGGGCGGCTCCGCGACCGGGTGGTGGCGGCGGTCACCGGCCGGCCCGCGCCCGCGTCCGAGCTGCGGGACGCGATCGAGTCCCAGCTGGTGACCCTGCTGCGGGGCGTCGCCGCCGAGGCGGCCGAGAACGCGTACACCGGGTGGAAGGCGCATCCCGCCGGGGCGGCGCTGCTCGAACCGGAGCTGGCCCACCCCTCCGCCGACCTGCCCGAACGGGCCGAGCGGCTGGTGCGGGAGTGGCAGCGGGGCGTGCTGGAGCTGGTCCGCGCCGAGGGCGGCGACCGCCGCTTCGTGGCCCGGACGGCCGCGTACGCGGTGAACGCCACCGGGCTCGCCGTCATGATCGCGGTGTTCGCCTCGACGGCGTTCATCCCCACCGGGCTGGAGGTGGCCACCGGGGCCGGCACGACCGTCGCCGCGCAGACCGTGCTCCAGGCGATCTTCGGCGACCAGGCCGTGCGTACGCTGGCCGCCAAGGCCCGCGCCGACCTGCTGGACCGGGTGCGGGCCCTGCTCGACGACGAGGCCGCCCGCTACCTGGACCGGACGGCGCAGGCGCGGCCCGCCGCGGACACCGCGGAGGGCCTGCGCGGCGCCGCCAACCGGGTCGAGATCGCCCGCAACCGCAGCGACCTCTCCGGCGCGGCCGTCGCGGGCCCGCCCGGCACCGGGGACGGAGCGTCATGACCAACATCGTCGGGCGGATGCGCGAGGCGTTCCGCGGTGACCAGCGGGTGGACGCCGACGCGCTCGTCGCCCGCCTCGACGCCGTACGCCGGTTCCTCACGGTCGTCGACGGTCACCTGCCGGACGCGCGGCTCGTGTCGGCGCACACCCTCGTCGAGCGGGCCGGCACCCGGCTGACGCTCTCCCGCGACCACACCGTGGTGGCCCTCGCCGGTGCGACCGGCAGCGGCAAGTCCAGCCTGTTCAACGCGCTCGCCCGGATGGAACTCTCCACGGTCGGGGTACGCCGCCCCACCACCGGCGTCGCGCACGCCTGCGTCTGGGGGCCGCTCGACGGCGGCAACCGCCTGCTCGACTGGGTGGGCGTGCTGCCCCGGCACCGGTTCGTCCGGGAGAGCGTGCTGGACGGTGACGACGAGTCCGCCCTGCACGGGCTGATCCTGCTCGACCTGCCCGACTTCGACTCGGTGCAACGGTCGCACCGGCTGGAGGTGGACCGGCTGCTCGGCCTGGTCGACCTCGTGGTGTGGGTGGTCGACCCGCAGAAGTACGCCGACCGCGTCATCCACACCAACTACCTGCGCGAGTTCCACCGGCACCGGGACGTCACCCTGGTCGTGCTCAACCAGGCCGACCGGCTGCCACCGGCCGAGCTGCCCCGGGTGCTGGCCGACCTGCGCCGGCTACTCGACTCCGACGGCCTGGAGGGCGTACCGCTGCTGGCGACCACCGCCGTCGACCCGGCGGGCATGGTCGGGCTGCGGGAGGCGCTCGAACGCACGGTGGCCGAGCGGCAGGCCGCGCTGCGGCGGCTCCAGGGCGACGTGGACGCGGTGGTGGCCGGGCTCGAAGAGCTGGTCGGCGGCGCCTCGCCGGCCGGTGGACCCGACGACGACGCCGTCAGCGCGCTGCACCGGGCGCTCGCCGGCGCCGCCGGGGTGCCGGCGGTCGCCGAGGCGGTCGAGCAGGCGTACCGGCACCGGGGCGCCGCCACCACCGGCTGGCCGCTGGTCCGGGGCTGGCGGCGGCTGCGGCCCGACCCGCTGCGCCGGCTGCACCTGCCCGGCCCGGCCACCGGGCGCGACGAACCGGCGGAGAGCCTCGTCGCCGCGACCTCGGTGCCCGACCCCACCGCAGCGCAGCGCGCGGCGCTCGGGCTGGCGATCCGGTCGGTGGCCGACCGGACCGGGGCGGACCTGCCCGCCGCCTGGCCGGCCGCGGTGACCGCCGCCGCCCGCTCCCGCCTCGCCGACCTGCCGGACGCGCTGGACCGCGCGGTGGCCGGCACGGACCTGGGCATGGACCGGCGACCGCTCTGGTGGCGGTTCGTCGGCGGCCTCCAGTGGCTGGTGACCCTGGCGGCGCTGGCCGGGCTGGGCTGGCTGGCACTCGGCTACGCGCTGCGCGCGCTGGGCCTGCCGGCGCTGGAGCACCCGATGGTCGGCGAGGTGCCGCTGCCCACCCTGCTGCTCCTCGGCGGCCTGCTCGCCGGGCTGCTGGTGGCCGCCCTGACCAGGCCGATCGTCCGCTGGGCGGCCCGCCGCGCCCGCCGCCGGGCCGAGCGGCGCCTCACCGACGCGGTGGCGACGGTCGGCGAGGAGCACGTGCTGACCCCCGTGCGGGCGGTGCTCGCCTCCTACGCCGAGGCCCGTACGGCCCTGGGGGAGGCCGCCGGCCGCTGAGCCGAAGATCCCGTGCCACGACAACCGCAGGTCGGCGGCGTGACGGCACGACGCGGACCGGACGCTCGGGTCGCTCGTACCGTTCCGGGGCGGGCGGCGGCGTAGGGTCGGTGGATGGGAACGCCTCAGACCCCGTACGACGCGGTGCTGCACGCCGCCCGCGACGTGGCCAAGCTGGACAACGCCCTCGACGCGGAGATGCTCGGCGCGGCCCTGCTCGGCAGCGTCTACTCGGTCGCGGAGACCGAACGCGACGCCGCCGTCCGGGACTTCGTGGCCGGCTTCCTGGCCGCCACCTCCCGCCGCCGCTCGGCCGCGGCGACCACCATCCGTTCCGTGTTCGCCGCGCTGGTGCCCGACGCCGAGGGCACCGACCGGGTCCGGCCGGGCGCCGCCACCCCCGCCTGGGCCGGCCAGCTCGGCCGCGTGCACCTGACCGGCTGCTGGTCCTACGGCGACGTGTACGGCGACCAGACCTCCTACCTGGCGACCTTCGCCTACGACGACCCGGCCGGCGGTTCCGCGCACGCCGTGGTGACGCTGCTCGACCACAACATCGGCATCACCAAGGACGTCTTCGTCGGCGGGCCGCCCGACCGCATCCTCGACCAGGTCCGGCAGATGTGCGCCGGGGACGAGCTGACCTGGTTCCGCGACGAGGAGCCGGCCCGGATGCGCGCCGAGGTGACCCGCCACCTCGCGATCACCGACGGCCTGACCGAGTTGCCCGGGGAGGGCTCGCTCGCCACCGACCGCGCCCTGCTCGGCGCCCGGCTGGCACGGCTGCCGCAGGCGGCCCGGGCGGCCCCCGCGCCCGCCGCCGAACCGCTCTCCGCCGCCGAGCGTACGGACCTGGTCCGGCGGTTCCTCGCCTCGCCCGAGGCGGCCCGGTTCGGCCTGGACACCATCGACGGGGCGGAGCTGGCCTCGCTGCACTTCTGCCTCAGCCTGCTGCTGGACCACGCCGCCAGCTTCCCGGACGCCGACCCGCTGCGGTGGAGCCCCACCGTGGCCGGGCTGTTCCTGCTGGACTGGGTGCACCGGCGCGCGGTGCTGGACATGGACGACGCCGCACTGCTGCCCCGGGTGCTGCGCGCCTGGGCCGGCTACGCCGCCCGCAAGCGCGGGCTGCCCGAGCAGGCGGCGACGCAGATCGACACGGCCGTCGAGGAGATGGTGCCGGAGTTCGCCCGCCTCTACAGCACGGGCGAGCGCCGCAGCCCCGCCACCGCCGCCGTCGCGCAGCTGATGGCCGACGGCGTCGACCCCGACGACCCGGCCGCCCTCGACGCCTGGATCGAGGCCAACCGCCACCGCCTCACGGACGACCCCGCCTAATCCACCCCCACCCTCCCCGCGCCCCGCGCGCCCCACGCGCCCCGTGCGCGTCGATCATGCAGTTGTGGTGGGCGAAAAGCAGCATTGCGCGGCTTTTGCGGGGCACCACAACTGCATGATCGACGGCCTTGGTCGGGGGGCGCACGGACGGGGTGGGGTGGGGTGGGAGGGGTGAGTGGGAGGGGGTTAGCGGAGGGGGGCGAAGACTAGGGCGGATACCAGGGCGCCCAGGGCTAGGCCCGTGACCACCTGGGGCACCGTGTGGTCGCGCAGGCGGACCCGGGACCAACCGACCAGCACGAGCAGTGGCGCAGTCGCCAGCAACCCGGCCCCGAACGTGAGCACCAGCACGACCACCGTGCCGGCGGCCACCGCCGAGTGGATCGACATCTTCCACCAGTGGCTCACCGTCACGGCGACCACCAGGCCGACGAGCCCGGCGGCGGCCAGGGCCAGCACCGGTCGTGGCGCGCCGAGCACGGCGAGCAGGGCCAGCCCGGCGGCGACCGAGCAGAGCCCGAACAGCAGCGGGACGCGGCGCTGCTCGCGGATCCCCACGTGATGGTCGGTCAGCCGGCCGCGACGCACCCCGCCGAGGATGTACGCGAACGGGATCCCGCTGACGAAGAGCGTGGCCAGCAGTCCCCAGGCCAGCCCGTGCGCGCCCTGGGCGCTGTGCCAGCCGACCGCCAGCGTCAGCGCCGAGACCAGTACCGCGGGCGCGGTCAGCTCGGTCACGAACCGGGCGAGCCGAAGGGTACGGCCGGGTGGTGGCGCGGCGGCCGGACGGCTCTGGGGTTCCGCGTCCGAACCGCCCGTCCCGCTCAGCGTCCCGCCTCTTCGTCCGCCCCGGGCCGCCGCCCGGAACCGTTCCCGTCCATACCCCGGCACTCCGACCGGGCCGGGGCCCGCCGTGGATCACCGGCCCCGCCGAGGATCACCTGCCGTCGACCGTCACCGTACCCGCGGCCGGCCGTCCCGGTGCCCGGTCCCGCCGGGATCGCCGGTGGTCGGGGCGGGGTCGACGGTCGCGCTGGCGGTCGGTTCGTCGGGCGCCGGGGACGCCGTGGGCTCGGGCGGCGGTAGCGAGAGGGTGCTCGTCGGCTCCACCGACGTCGGCTCGCCGGTCGGCGTGGGTGCCGGGCTCGGGCTGGGGCTCGGCGAGGGCTTCGGCGACGGGCTCGGGGACGCGGAAGGCCTCGGGGACGGGGGTGCCGAGGGCTTCGGGGACGAGGGCGGCGGTACCGGTCGGCCGCCGGGCCGGGACGGGGGCTTCGGACGCGCCGCCGGGCCGAGCGGCGGCGGCGGGGCGGGCGCCGCGACGATCGGCGTACCCGGGAAGGGCACGACGGTCCGCCAGTCGCCCGGGTCGGCCACGGCGGGGGACGGGGTCGACGGGGCTACCGGGGGCCGACCCGTCGCCGGCACCGGGATCACCACGGGGCCGACCGAGGGCGTCGGGAGGAACGGGGTGCTGCCGTCCGGCAGGGCCGTGCTGCCGACGGTGGCGGAGCCGGTGCTGATCGCGGCGAGGATCGGCATCGACGCGGTGCCGGCGAGCAGTGCCACGGTGAACAGGTAGCCCCGGGACGGCCCGCCCGAGCCGGGGGCCCGGTGCGCGCCGACCAGCCGGCGGTAGCCGCCGGCCCGGTGCCGGCCGAGGAGGGGGACGGTGGGATCTGGGCCTGGCTCGGACACCACACACCCCTTTCGTCGACTCCGGCGGTGGACGGGCCGGTACGGCAACCGGCCCGAGCGCGCGGCACCGCCCGGACACAAGGAAGCGGCAAACCGCCCCGACGCGGACGATCCCGCGCCAATCAGCCTGGACCAGTGACGGTCGGTCGGCCAACCTGTACAGCGTGTCGACACGCGTATCTGGCCGAACGGTGACGAACCATCGCCGGATCGGCCGCGCGTCGATGCAACGGACACCGGGCGCACCGTGCGACGAAGCGGGCCACCCCGAGCGGCCGGGACAGGCGCACTGTGGGCGCGCTCACGTGTGATGCGAATATGGACCACGACGGCAACGCAGCCACGACCTCCGCGCACCCTCGCGGCAGGCGCGGCTGGGCGCCGGCGCTCCCGATCCGGGTTCGGCCAGAATCCGGCTCACGCCGCGCGGCAACCCCCACCGGGGCTAGGCGCGGCCGCCAGGAACCCGTCCGGCACCAGCCGGGCAGGCGCACGAGTTGCGCGGCCGGGTGACCCCCCGGTGCCGACGCAGACAGACAGGGAGAGACGGATGGCAAAGGGCGACCCCGGGGTCTCCAGTCGCGGCCGACGGGCCGCACCCCGGTCCAAGAAGGGTGCGACCGGCGACCCGCAGCTGGTGCAGCTGCTCACCCCGGAGGGTGAGCGGATCGAGAGCGCGACCGGCCCGGACGGAACCGAGTACCGCGTCGACTTCACCGACGAGGAGTACCGCGGGCTCTACCGCGACCTCGTGCTGGTCCGCAAGCTCGACGCCGAGGCCACCGCGTTGCAGCGCCAGGGCGAGCTGGGCCTGTGGGCCAGCCTGCTGGGCCAGGAGGCCGCGCAGGTGGGCTCGGGACGCGCGCTGCGTACGCAGGACATGGCCTTCCCGACCTACCGGGAGCACGGCGTCCTCTACTGCCGGGGCATCGACCCGATCATGCCGCTCGGCCTGTTCCGGGGCGTCGACCAGGGCGGCTGGGACCCGAACGAGTTCAAGTTCAACATGTACACGATCGTGATCGGGGCGCAGACCCTGCACGCGACCGGCTACGCCATGGGCGTCCACATGGACGGCAAGACCGGCACCGAGGACGGCGAGGCGGTGATCGCCTACTTCGGCGACGGCGCCACCAGCCAGGGCGACGTCAACGAGGCGTTCGTCTGGGCCAGCGTCTTCAACGCCCCGCTGGTGTTCTTCTGCCAGAACAACCAGTACGCCATCTCCGAGCCGCTGGAGCGCCAGACCCGCGTGCCGCTCTACCAGCGGGCCGGCGGCTTCGGCTTCCCCGGTGTCCGGGTGGACGGCAACGACGTGCTCGCGTCGTACGCGGTGACCCGGCACGCGCTGGACAACGCCCGGCTCGGCCAGGGCCCCAGCCTGATCGAGGCCTACACCTACCGGATGGGCGCGCACACCACCTCCGACGACCCGACCCGTTACCGGATCGCCAGCGAGGTCGAGGCCTGGCAGGCGAAGGACCCGATCGCCCGGATGAAGGCGTTCCTGGAGAAGCAGCAGATCGCCGACGCGGACTTCTTCGCGGCCGTCGACGAGCAGGCCCGCACCGAGTCGGTGCACCTGCGCGAGCGGGTGCTCGCCATGCCCAACCCCGAGCCGGTGACGATGTTCGACCACGTCTACCCCAACGGGTCCCCCGAGCTCGACGAGCAGCGGGCGCAGTTCACGAAGTACATGGAGTCGTTCGAGGGGAGCGCCCACTGATGGCCACGGAGACGCTCACCCTCGGCAAGGCCCTCAACACCGGTCTGCGCAGGGCCCTGGAGAACGACCCGAAGGTCGTCATCATGGGCGAGGACGTCGGCAAGCTCGGCGGCGTCTTCCGGATCACCGACGGCCTCCAGAAGGACTTCGGCGACCAGCGGGTGATCGACACCCCGCTCGCCGAGTCCGGCATCATCGGCACCGCGGTGGGCCTGGCCATCCGCGGCTTCCGGCCGGTCTGCGAGATCCAGTTCGACGGCTTCGTCTACCCGGCGTACGACCAGATCGTGTCGCAGGTGGCGAAGATGCACTACCGCTCGCAGGGCAAGGTGCGGATCCCGATGGTCATCCGGATCCCGTTCGGCGGTGGCATCGGCGCGGTCGAGCACCACTCGGAGTCGCCGGAGGCGTACTTCGCCCACACCGCCGGACTGAAGGTGGTGTCCTGCGCCAACCCGCAGGACGCGTACACGATGATCCAGCAGGCCGTCGCCTCGGACGACCCGATCGTCTTCCTGGAGCCGAAGCGGCGCTACTGGGAGAAGGGCCCGGTCGAGCTGGACGACCCGCTGTCCGGGGCGTACCCGCTGCACTCGGCCCGGGTCGTCCGGCCCGGCACGGACGCCACCGTGCTGGCGTACGGGCCGATGGTGCGGACCTGCCTGGACGCGGCGACCGCCGCCGCCGAGGACGGCCGGGAGCTGGAGGTCATCGACCTGCGCTCGCTCTCCCCGCTGGACCTGACCGCCGCCTACGAGTCGGTGAAGCGCACCGGCCGCTGCGTGGTCGTGCACGAGGCCCCGGGCAACCTGGGCCTGGGCTCGGAGATCGCGGCCCGGATCACCGAGGAGTGCTTCTACTCCCTGGAGTCCCCGGTGCTGCGGGTGACCGGCTTCGACACCCCCTACCCGACCGCCCGGGTGGAGGAGGAGTACCTGCCCGACCTCGACCGGGTGCTCGACGCCGTCGACCGCACCTTCGGCTGGTGAGCGGCATGTCGCGGATCAAGGAGTTCAACCTGCCCGACCTGGGCGAGGGCCTGACCGAGGGCGAGATCCTCGCGTGGCTCGTCAAGGTCGGCGACGTCATCGAGCTGAACCAGCCGATCGTCGAGGTGGAGACGGCCAAGGCGGCCGTCGAGATCCCGGCGAAGTGGGCGGGCCAGGTGCAGGCGATCTTCCACCCGGAGGGGAGCACGGTCGAGGTCGGTACGCCGATCATCGCGATCGACACCGACCCGGGCGCCGGCCCGATCGAGGCGTCGACGACCGGCGCCCCGGACGCCGCCCTGCCCACCCCGTCGGCGGCGTCGCTGGCCGCGGTCGAGGTGGCGCCGGCAGAGGGCGCGGTCGAGCCGGGCCTGATCGGCGGTCCCGCCCCGGGCGGCCGTACCGCCGTGCTGGTCGGCTACGGCCCCCGCACCACGACAGCCAAGCGCCGCCCCCGCAAACCCGACACCCCCGCAACCACCCCCAAGGCCGTCGATCATGCAGTTGTGGTGGGGGACAGAACGCCTCCACTCACCACGATTCCGGCACCACAGGTCCATGATCGACGCAACGGGGGCGGCGGGGGCAACGGGGGCGGGCCCGTGCTGGCCAAGCCGCCCGTGCGGAAGCTCGCCAAGGATCTTGGGGTCGATCTGTCCGCGCTTGCCGGGTCGGGGCCGCTGGGCTCGATCACCCGGGAGGACGTACAGCGGGCGGCGAGCGGGGCCACGGCGGCGGCCGAGCCGCTCGCGGTGTCGGCCCCGGCCACGGCGGTCGCGAGCTTCGGCGCGGACCGCGAGCAGCGCATCCCCGTCAAGGGGGTACGCAAGCTCACCGCCGAGAACATGTCCCGCTCGGCGTTCACCGCGCCGCACGTCACGGAGTTCCTCACCGTCGACGTGACCCGGGCGATGAAGGCCCTGGACCGGCTCCGCAACCGGCGGGAGTGGCGCGACGTGCGGGTCTCGCCGCTGCTGCTGGTGGCCAAGGCGGTGCTGCTGGCCGTCAAGCGCCACCCGATGGTCAACTCGACCTGGGCCGGCGACGAGATCGTCGTCAAGGACTACGTCAACCTGGGCATCGCGGCGGCCACCGAGCGCGGGCTGATCGTGCCGAACATCAAGGACGCCGGCCGGCTCTCGCTGCGCGAGCTGGCGGACGCGATGACCGGCCTGGTGCAGACGGCCAAGGCCGGGAAGACCTCGCCGGCCGACATGTCCGGCGGCACGCTGACGATCACCAACGTCGGCGTGTTCGGGGTGGACACCGGTACGCCGATCCTGCCCCCGGGCGAGTCGGCGATCCTGGCCTTCGGCGCGGTCCGCGAGATGCCCTGGGTCCACAAGGGCAAGGTCCGGCCGCGTCAGGTCACCACGCTGGGCCTCTCCTTCGACCACCGGATCATCGACGGTGAGCTGGGCTCGAAGTTCCTGCGCGACATCGGGGAGTTCCTGGCCGACCCGGAGGCGGCGCTGCTCGCCTGGACCTGACGTCCTGACGCCAGCCGAACGGCCGGTGTGCGACGGGTTGACGCCCGGCACACCGGCCGTGTCCTTTTGTGGCGCGCGCACCGCCTGGCGTCGGCCACCCCTGGAGACAGAGGATTGCGTGGGTCACAGACCCCTCTCACCTTCGATTGTTCGGCCCGTGTCCCAGCTCACCTAATAATCGATGGAAGTTGCGCCCGTCTTGGGGTTCAATGGAAGACATCAAGGGGCTGACAACCGAATAGCCAGGAGGAGAGACCCATGAGCATGATCGAGCGAATCCGCAACCGCCGCGACGCCAACCGCCGCGCCCGTGCCATCGAGCACGCGCTGCGCTCCGCCAACTCGCCCGCGGTCCGCGAAGAGATCCTCGCCATCGCCCAGCGTCACATGAGCTGATGCCCGGAACCTTTCTCACCTCCTCCAGATCGATGACCCGCCCGGTCCGCCCGGGCGGGTCATCGGCGTTTCGCAGCGGTTGACACCGGGATTCCACCTCGCCTCAGCGCCCGGTACGGTGGGCTTCGGTCGTCGCCCGCCGACCCGGAGCAGTCGAGTCGATAGAAGCCACTCGACACCGTCCGGCCACGGGGAGTGACGACCGTGCTCCCCGGTCGCCCTCGGGCGGTCACCGGATACGGTGCGGGGAGCCGGCACGGCCGGTACACCGGCGACGCCGGCCACCCTGCCGAGAAGACCGATCGGCAGTGGCGGCCGACAGGTGATGGAGGAGGCGCACGCATGACGTCCGAGGGCACGCACCACCCCGGCCAGCAGCCGGACGAGGTGTCGCCGGGCGCCGGCGGACCGGCGCCGTACGGCGACCGCCCGGCACAGCAGGACAACGGATACGGCGCCGGCGCCCCCGATCTGGGCTGGGCACCCCCGCCCCCGTCGGAGCGGCCGAACCCGCCCGCCTGGGGCGCGCAGGGTGAGCAGCAGCCGGCCCCCGCGTGGGCCGCCCAGGCGCCGCAGCAGACCGACCCGGCCCAGTCCGGCCAGTGGGGACCGTCCGGCGCGTCGCCGCAGCCGCAGCAGCCGCCGTGGCCGGGCGCGCAGGAGCAGGCCGGCCCGGCCTGGGCTGCCGCCGCCCCGCAGCCGCCGCACGCCGCCCCGGAGCAGCCCGCCTGGGGAGCCGGCGAGCAGGCATCCCCCGCCTGGGCGCAGCCCGAGCCCGCCGCCCGCGGCGCCGCCCGCGTCCCGCAGCCCGCACCCGCGCCCGCACCCACCCCCCAGCCCTGGCCCGCCCAGGACGACCCCAACCGCTCCGGCGGCTGGGCCGGCGACCAGCAGCAGGACGAGCAGGCCCGGCCCGGCGGCTGGGCCGGCGGTGCCGCCCCGGACGACCGGCCCGCACAGGGCGACTGGGCCGCGCAGCAGAACGACGCCGACCGCCCCGGCGACGGCCAGCAGCAGGACGATCCCAACCGCTCCGGCGGCTGGGCCGGCGACCAGCAGCAGGCCGAGCAGCCCGCCTGGGGAGCCGGCGAGCAGGCATCCCCCGCCTGGGCGCAGCCCGAGCCCGCCGCCCGCGGCGCCGCCCGCGTCCCGCAGCCCGCACCCGCACCTGCGCCCACCCCCCAGCCCTGGCCCGCCCAGGACGACCCCTCCCGCTCCGGCGGCTGGAACGCCGAGTCCCCTCAGGACCCCGCCAACGGCTGGAACCCCGGACAGCAGCAGGACGACCCCAACCGCTCCGGCGGCTGGGCCGGCACCGAGCAGCAGCAGGGCGAGCAGCCTCCGGGTGGCGCCTGGGGTGCCTCCCGCGACGACGCCCCCCGGGACGACCAGCCCCAGGGCGGCGACTGGCCGGCCCGGGACGAGCGCTCCGCACGGGGTGCCGCGTCCGTACCCTCGCAGTCCGACGACCGGGACGCGAACGGTTGGGGCGCCCCGCAGCCCACCTCCACCCCGCCCGGTCGCGCCGCCATCCCGGCGCCCGGCGACGGCGGGCCGAAGCCGTGGGCTCCCGCTGCCGAGAACCCGCCGCAGTGGGCCGGCAACGCTGCCGAGCGCCCGGCCGTACCGGATGTCGAGCCGTGGTCGGCGGACGAGGTGTGGGGCCGCGCGGAGGCGGGCGAGCCCGCCGCGGGCCGGGCCGGCAACGGCTGGGAGCCCGAGCGGGCTGAGGAGCCCCCGATCTACCAGCCCGCACCGGGGCCCGGCATCTCGCCGGCCAACGCCGTGCCGCTGCCGCCGCAGGAGCAGCGGGTGCCCGGCGCCAGCCTGGCCTCCGCCCCGCCCGTCGACTACGCGCCGCCGGCCCAGTTCGCCCCCGAGCAGCCCGGCCGGGACGGCGGCCTGCCGGCGTACGAGCAGGAGCAGCCGGGTTGGGCCCAGGCCGGCTCCCGGCACGACGAGCCGCAGTCGCCCGCCGGTCCGGTGGTCCCCGCGCCGCGCACCTCGCCCGAGGTGGGCGGGCGGGCGGCCGTACCCTCGCCGGAGGGTGCCGAACCGGCCGCCGGCAGCGTCTCGGCGAGCGCCTCGGTGCCGCTGGCCAGCCGGGTGCTGCCGCCGACCGACCAGGCCCTGCGACCGGGCGGTGCGCCCGCGCCGCAGCCCCGGGTGTACGGCCGACCGGCCCGCCCTGAGCCGGCGGACGAGCCGGAGCAGGAGGACCCGCGCGGACACCGGCCGGACCATGCGCCGGCGCCCAGCTTCGAGCAGGGACCGGACCCGCGCTTCGGCCAGGGACCGGACCCACGCTTCGACCAGGAGCCGCGCTTCGACCAGGGTCAGGACAACCGGTTCGACCAGGGCACCGAGGGCCGGTTCGACCAGGGCACCGACAACCGGTTCGACCAGGGCCCCGACAACCGGTTCGACCAGGGCCACGAGGGTCGCTTCGACGACCGGGACCGGGCACCGAGCGGAACCGCCGTCTTCGGCGCGGTCGCCCCGATGGCGCCCGCCTCGCCGGCCGCGCCTCCGGCCTTCCCGCCGGGCGTACCGTCCTTCGTCGACCCGCCGGCCAGCGACCGGCCGGTGAACGGGGTCCGGCCGCACGACAGCGCCGACCGGCCCGCCGACCCCTTCGGTACGCCGAACGCCGCCGGCGCGGCACCCGGCTACGGGCCCGCCCCGACCGCCGCGCCCACGTCGGGTGGCGCGTTCCCGTCGGCGTTCCCCCCGCCCCCGCAGCAGCCCGGTCCCTGGGACCAGGGCGGCCCGGAGCAGGAGCAGAACCGCTTCGACTCGTTCAAGCCGATCGCGGAGCCGAAGGCCGAGCCGGCCCCCACGCCCAAGGTCCGCAACGGCCGGGTGCTCGCCGCGGTGCTCGTCGCGGCGGTGCTCATCCTGGCGGTGCCGCTGGGGCTGCTCATGCTGCTCGGCAAGGTCGGCGGCGACGACCCGGCCCCGGCGTTCGACCCGGCGGTCGGCAGCTGCGTCAAGAAGTCGGGCGAGACGGCGGCGGAGGCGGAGTGCGGCGAGGCGGGCGCCTTCACCGTGGTCTCCAAGGTGGACGCGAAGGACAAGTGCGCCGACCCGGCCCAGCCGCACGTGGTGCTCAAGGGCGGCGGGACAAACCGCGTTCTCTGCCTCAAGCCGGCGGGCCAGTAGCGGACGAAGACGACGGCGGGGCCACGGGAGACCGTGGCCCCGCCGTCGCCTCTCCGGCCGGCAGCGCCGTGGAGCGGATGCGGAAAAACGGCAGTGACCGTGGTACGGCAACGGAAAGCGCCCGCCCCGGGAATCAGGGACGGGCGCTTTCGGGAGTCTGGTTCAGGGCCGTTCGGCGACCTGGACGACGAAGGCCCGCCATGCGGCCGGGGCGAAGAGAAGAGCGGGGCCGGTCGGGTCCTTCGAGTCGCGGACACCTACGACACCGGGAAGGTTGTCGGCGACCTCGACGCAGTCGCCGCCGTTGCCGCCGCTCTTCGTGCTCTTGCGCCACTGCGCGCCGGTCAGGTCCATGATGCTGCCACTTCCCTCAGAAGTTCCAAGGATCGCCCTCGGGGAAGAGCCTCACCCCGTATGCGTTCCCACCGGTGCTCCAGCGTAGCAATGTCGGATGTTTGGTCGACTATTTGCGCGCGCGCCTGGCTATCGACGTGCGCCACGCGCGTCCCGTCGGGAAGCTCGGCGAGTGTGAACGGTCCGTCGAGGCCTGGATAAGTCGATGTCTCACGTGGCACGACGTGGAGTTGAACGCTCGGCATCTCGGCGCAGCTCACCAGATGGGCTAGCTGCTCGGCCATGAGTCTCCGGTCTCCTGCTGCGGGACGACGGATGATTCCCTCGTCCAGCACCGCGACGAACAGAGGTCCGCGATCGCGAGTCAGGATCGCCTGACGGGCAACGCGTGCCGAGACCAACTCGCCTACCTCGTCCGGCGCTAGCGGCTGGCCTGTGAACGTGGCCCGCGCATAAGCCCTGGTCTGAAGGAGGCCCGGCACCCAGGCGAGTTGGAACGCCCTTAGGGCTACCGCCTCACGCTCGATGTCGACCCACGGTCGGAACCACACAGGTTCGCGCCGGTTGAGCAAGTCCGGCCAAAGTTCCAACACGTTCTTGCCCAAGATCTTCGCGACTTCGGCACGGTGCCGACTCTGCGGAATACGTCCCGGGTTTGCCCACCGAGCGACGGTCTTCGGATGAATCCCGAGGCGACCTCCCAGACTTTCGGCCGTCTCGCACGCCTCGGCAAGCGCCGCCACAAACGCATGGTTCATGCCGCGTCCCTTCTGGAGCGATCAGAACGTTCCCGAGAAATCATCTAACGCTGTGTGATTGTCCGGCAACCCTCGGCAGGGTGCTTCGTAGACGGCGCGAGCCGGTGGAGGCGATGGAAGCCCGCCGGTCGCGCTGACGGGCCGCTCTGGGCGAGCAACAGGGGCGGCCCTCCCACCAACCCGCCGGACAAGGGAGAGCGATGCCCGAGGAGAGGCCGAAGCCGACACCCGCGCCGAAGAGCAATCCGCCGCCGGCCCGCCCGATCCTCCCGGGGCCGATCGGTCCCTTCATCCCGCCGTACCGGGGCCCAGGCCGCGTGAGCAACGTCGTTCCGGCGTCGCGCTGGTCGGTCCGGCGGAACGGGAGCCGCTGGTGACCGCCCGGACGCCGCCACCCGTACGGATGCTGCGGGCCGGCGAGGTCCTCGACCTGACCCGGGCGGCGTCGCCGCAGTTCGTAACCCCGATGCGTGTCCGCGTCATCCGCGAACTCGTCGACCGCTTCCCGCCGTACGGCTGGCTCTGGTTCGAGGGTTACCAGCTCGACGCCAAGGGCCGCGCGGTGGCGAAGCGCGAGCTGTTCGTACTGCGCGAGGGCCTTGAGTGGGTCGTCACCGCGCCGCCCCCGGCGCGGCCCGCCCCCGCACGGCGGCCGCCGGCCCGACCCCGCACGGCGGTGGGCTGATGGTGCACGTCCGCGCCCACGTTCCCAGCCGGCCCACCTGGCGCTGTGGCGCCTGCGGGGTGGCGTGGCCCTGCTCGACGGCGAAGCTCCTTCTACTCGCGAGGTACCGCGAGGACCGCGACGCGCTGATGGTCCACCTCGCCGAGCTGTGCGACGAGGCCGCCGAGGAACTCGCCGGGCTGGACCACGGCAGCCCGCCGGCGGACCTGACGGTGCGCTTCACCGGCTGGGCCCGCGCCCGCTAGCCCGGCTCGCCGCTGTCGTCCGGGTCACGGGTCCGACTTGATGCGAGCCCGACGTGGCAGGCTGGCGGGCATGGGAACGACACCGCGCGTACGTGCCCCCGAACTGCGGGGCCGGCAGTGGCTCAACACGGGTGGGCGAGAGCTGAAGCTGTCCGATCTGCGGGGCAAGATCGTAATCGCCGACTTCTGGACCTTCTGCTGCATCAACTGCCTGCACGTGCTCGACGAGCTGCGCCCGCTGGAGGAGAAGTACGGCGACGTGCTCGTCGTGATCGGCGTGCACTCGCCGAAGTTCGAGCACGAGAAGGACCCGGACGCGCTGGCCGCCGCCGTCGAGCGGTACGGCGTCCACCACCCCGTGCTCGACGACCCCGAGCTGGACATGTGGCAGCAGTACGCGGCCCGCGCCTGGCCCACCCTGTCGGTGATCGACCCCGAGGGCTACGTGGTGGCGACGATGGCCGGCGAGGGTCACGCCGAGGGGCTCGCCCGCCTCGTCGACGACCTGATCGCCACCCACGAGGCGAAGGGCACCCTGCACCGGGGCGACGGCCCGTACGTCCCGCCCGCCGAGCCGCAGACCACGCTGCGCTTCCCGGGCAAGGCGGTGCTGCTGGAGAGCGGCAATCTGCTCGTGTCCGACTCGGCCCGGCACTCGCTGGCCGAGCTGGCCCCCGACGGCGAGACGCTGCTGCGGCGGATCGGCACGGGCAGCCGGGGCCGGGCCGACGGTCCCGCCGGGGCGGCCACCTTCTCCGAGCCGCAAGGGCTGTGCCTGCTGCCGGCGCACACCGCCGAGGTGGCGGGCTACGACCTCGTCGTCGCCGACACCGTCAACCACCTGCTGCGCGGCGTACGGCTGGCCGACGGCGAGGTGGTGACGGTCGCCGGCACCGGCCGGCAGTGGCGTTCCACGGTCGACGACCACTCGCACGACGCGCTCTCGGTCGACCTCTCCTCCCCCTGGGACCTGGCCTGGTACGACGACAGGGTCGTCATCGCGATGGCCGGCATCCACCAGCTCTGGTGGTTCGACCCGGTGAAGCGCACCGCCGGCATGTACGCGGGCACCACCGTCGAGGCCCTGCGCGACGGCCTGCTGGCCGAGGCGTGGATGGCGCAGCCGTCGGGCCTCTCCGTCTCCGCCGACGGCGCCCGGCTCTGGATCGCCGACAGCGAGACCAGCGCGATCCGGTACGTCGAGAACGACGTCATGGGCACCGCCGTCGGGCAGGGGCTCTTCGACTTCGGGCACGTCGACGGGCCGGCGGCGGAGGCGCTGCTCCAGCACCCGCTGGGGGTGTGCGCGCTGCCGGACGGCTCGGTGCTGGTGGCCGACACGTACAACGGGGCGGTCCGCCGCTTCGACCCGGAGAGCGACCGGGTCTCGACGGTCGCCGAGGGGCTCGCCGAGCCGAGCGACCTGGTGCTCACCCCGGCCGGCGAGGTGCTCGTGGTGGAGTCCGCCGCGCACCGGCTGACCCGGCTGGCGCCCGGCGCGCTCTCGGCGGCCGGCGCGAGCACCGTCGACGGTCCCCGGCACCGCACCGAACGCAAGCCCACCGACGTGGCGGCCGGCGAGGTGACCCTGGACGTGATCTTCACGCCCGCGCCGGGGCAGAAGCTCGACGAGACGTACGGCCCGTCGACGCGACTGGTGGTGTCGGCGTCGCCGCCGGAGCTGCTGCTGGAGGGGGCGGGGACCGGCACCGAGCTGTCCCGCCGGCTGGTGGTCGACGGCACGGTGGCCGGGGGTGTGCTCCAGGTGACCGCGCAGGCGGCGACCTGCGACGCGGACGTCGAGCACGCGGCCTGCCACCTGACCCGGCAGGACTGGGGCGTACCGGTCCGGGTGGTCGAGGGTGCCGCCGCCCGGCTCCCGCTGGTACTCAGGGGCCTGGACGACGCCTGACGTCACGCGAACGGAGTGAGCGCGACCCCCGCGTCGATCAGGGCGGCGCGCACCAGTTCGGCGCAGCGGACCGCGCCGGGGGTGTCGCCGTGCAGGCAGATCGACTCGACCGGGCACGGGACGACGCTGCCGTCGACCGCGACCACGGTCCGCTCGGTGGCCATCCGCACGGCCCGGGCGGCCACCTCCTCCGGGTCCGTGACCAGCGCCCCGGGTGCGGTGCGCGGCACCAGCGAGCCGTTGGGCAGGTAGCCCCGGTCGGCAAAGCCCTCGGCGACCACCCGCAGCCCGGCGCCGGCGGCGAGCTGGGCGAGGACCGAGCCGGGCAGGCAGAGCAGCGGCAGCTGGTCGTCGTAGTCGCCGACCGCCGCGACCAGCGCCGCCGCCTGGGTCTCGTCGCAGGCGGCGGCGTGGTAGAGCGCCCCGTGCGGCTTCAGGTAGCGGACCCGGGTGCGGAACAGCCGGCAGAACGCGTCCAGGGCCCCGAGCTGGTAGGTGACCTCGTCGCGCAGCTCCGCGAAGGCGTACGCGATGTGCCGCCGGCCGAAGCCGGCGAGGTCCCGGTAACCGACCTGCGCGCCGACGGCCACCCCGCGCTCGGCGGCGCCCTCGCAGACCCGGCGCATGGTGGACGCGTCGCCGGCGTGGAAGCCGCAGGCGACGTTGGCGGAGGTGACGAGGTCCAGCAGCGCGGCGTCGTCGCCGAGTCGCCAGATGCCGAATCCCTCGCCGAGGTCAGCGTTGAGGTCCATGGAACCTGACCGTAGTCCCTGGCCGGGCCTGCGCGAGCGGGGTCACGTCGTCCACCACCCCGACGACGGGGTACCCGCCGGTGGTCGGATGGTCGGCCAGGAAGATCAACGGTTGGCCGTCCGCCGGCACCTGCACCGCCCCGAGCACGATGCCCTCGCTGGGCAGTTCCCCGGCCACCCCGCGGGGTAGCGCCGCGCCGGTGAGTCGCGCGCCGACCCGGTTGCTGACCGGGCTCACCGTGTACGCGCTGCCGAACAGCCGGTCCAGCGCGGTGGCGGTGAACCAGTCGTCGCGCGGGCCGAGGCGCAGGGTCAGCCGCAGCTCGGTCGGGGTGGGCGCCGCGACGGTGACGTCCACCGGGGCGGGCGGTCCGGCCGGTGCGCCCAGGGGCAGCCGGTCGCCGTCGCGCAGCGGCGGCGGGCCGAGCCCGGAGAGGGTGTCGGTGGCCCGGCTGCCGAGCACCGGCTCGACGGCGAACCCGCCGCCGACCGCGAGCCAGTTGCGCAGGCCGTCGCGGGGCGGGCCGATCCGCAGCACGGCGCCCGCCGGCACCGACAGCGGCCGACCCACGTCACCGGGACGGTCGCCGACCCGCACGGCGGCACCGGCACCGGTCACCGCGACTGCCGTCGCGCGGAGGAACCGCAGCTCGCAGCCGGTCATCGTGATCTCCAGGCCGGCGGCGGACTCCGGGTTGCCGACGAGCCGGTTGGCCAGCCGCAATGCCGCCGGATCGAGCGCGCCCGACCGGGGTACGCCGAGGTGCGCCCAGCCGGCCCGGCCCAGGTCCTGGACGGTGGTCAGCGCCCCGGCGCGGAGCACCTCGACCACCGGGGTCACGCGGCCACCAGGCGTACCCGGGTGCCCGGGGTGAGCCGGGCGGGCGGGTCGGCGTGCACGTCGAAGAGGCCCACCGCGGTACGCCCGACCAGCAGCCAGCCGCCGGGCGAGGCCGCCGGATAGATCCCCGCGTACGGGCCGGCCAGAGCGACCGAGCCGGCCGGCACCCGGGAGCGCGGGGTGGGCAGCCGGGGCACCGCCAGTTCGGCGGGCAGCCCGGTGAGGTAGGCGAACCCGGGGGCGAAGCCGCAGAAGGCCACCCGGAACGGGGTACGCCGCAACCGGTCCACCACCGCCGGCACGTCCACGCCCCAGTGCTCGGCGACGAGAGGCAGGTCCTCCCCGTCGTACGTCACCGAAACCTCGACCAGTTCGGCGGCGGCTGCGGAAGCCTCCCCGGCGGCGGCGGTGGTCGGTGCGGCTGGTCGGGGCGGCCAGGCGGCGATCTGCTCGGCCGCCGTGTCCGGGTCCGGCACGCCGTCGAGCAGGACGGTGGTGGCCGCCGGCACGATCTCGACGGCGGTCAGCTCACCGCGTTCGCGCCGCCGCCACAGCTCGGCCCGCCAGGCCTCCACCTGGTCGGCGTCGGCACAGTCGATCAGCAGGGCGTGGGCGCCGACGGGTCGGATCCGCATGCCGCCATACTCCCCGACCGGCGCACGGCACCAGGGGCGGTCGGCCGCCGTCCCACGTGACCGGAAGCACTACTTGAAAGTAACCTACGGTGCCGTAACCTAATAGCGTGACCACCCCCGCCCCGCTTCGACTGAAGCCGGTCGACATCGGTAAGCCCCGGATGCGCGGCTGGCTGCACACGTACGCGTTCTTCGTCGCAGGACTCTGCGGCATCGTGCTCAGCGCGGTCGCCGCCACCCGACCCGGCTGGGCCCCGCTGGTCAGTTGCCTCATCTACAGCCTCACGGTGTGCGGGCTCTTCGGCACGAGCGCGCTCTACCACCGGCGGGTGTGGTCCGAGCGCGGCTACCAGATCATGCGCCGGATGGACCATTCGATGATCTTCGTGTTCATCGCCGGCACCTACACGCCGTTCTGCGTACTGCTGCTGGAACCCCGGCCGGCCACGATCATGCTGGCGCTGGTCTGGGGCGGCGCGCTCGCCGGCGTGGCGCTCAAGCTGGTCTGGCCGCACGCCCCGCGCTGGGTCTCCGCGCCGCTCTACCTGGCGCTCGGCTGGGTCTCGGTCGCGATGCTGCCCGACATCCTGCACCGGGGTGGCGTCACCGCCCTGGTGCTGCTCATCGTGGGCGGCGCGATCTACAGCGTCGGCGCGGTCTTCTACGCGCTCCGCCGGCCCAACCCCTGGCCCACCGTCTTCGGCCACCACGAGTTCTTCCACGCCTGCACGCTCGTGGCCGCGCTCTGCCACCACATCGCCATCTACTTCGCCCTCTTCGCCTGACGGACACGCGTCCGGGGGCCCCGCCGCGTGGCGGAGCCCCCGGAGAAGAAGGTGTCCCGTCCTGACGTCAGACGGTGCGGCGCGGCTGACGCACCTCGCGGTACTCCTCCACGACGCGGTCGTCCCGCACCGGCACGACCTGCTCGGCGACCACGCGCTCACCGCGCACCGGGGCGACCACGGCCCGACGACGCGAGTTCCAGAAGTGGAGGGTGAGCAGCAGACCGGCCACGCCGGCGAGCATCAGCACCCAGCCCACCACGGCCAGGTTGAGCCAGCCCAGATCCGCCTCCACGGCGAACGCGAAGATCGCACCCAACGCGATCAGGAAGATACTGCCACCAAAGCCCATCTCGTCGCCTCCTCGGCTGTCCCCTGGCGTTTCCTTCCGCCGCGGCCATCGGTGAGGTTGCGGCATCCATCGACTTACCCAGGCGCTCTGATCGCCAATCGGGCAAGCTGAGGACATGACCGACGCTTCCGCCCGGAAACGCACGCTGGTGCTGCTCCGGCACGCCAAGGCCGAGCCGCCCGGGGAGGTGGTGCCGGACGTGCAGCGTCCCCTGGCCGTACGGGGTCAGGCCGACGCGGCTGCGGCCGGCGCCTGGCTGGCCAAGCACGACCTGCTGCCGGACGTGGTCATCTGCTCGGCCGCCCGGCGCACCCGGGAGACGTGGCACGGCGTGGCGATGGGCATGACCGGTTCCCCACCGGAGGGCGGCTCGGCCGGCCCCGCTCCCGTCGTGCGCTACGAGGCCGACGCGTACGAGGCGCACCCGGAGGACCTGTTGACGCTGGTCCGGAACGTGGACCCGACCGCCCGTACGGTGCTGCTGATCGCGCACAACCCGGGCATCTCGCTCCTCTCGGCGCTGCTCGACCCGGAGCGGGCGGACCAGGACGGGTTACGCACCAGCGACGTGGTGGTGCACCGGCCCGACGTCGACTGGCCGGAACTGGGCCCGGGCAGGGCACCGATCACCGACCGCCACACCGCACGCGGCTGAGCCACCCGCCGGTACGTGGCGGGTGGCTCAGGACGGTGGTGGTGACTCAGGCCAGTGGCGCCGTCGCTGGCTCGGTGGCGGTGGCACCGTCGATGTTCAGGCCGGTGGCGCCGAGGGGCGCGGTGGCTCAGGACGGTGGCGCCGTCGGCGGCGGCGGATCGGGCGGCGGTGGCATCATCGCGGTCGGGTGCGAGAGCCGGTTCTCCTCGACGATGAGGGTCCGCGCCCGCTTGCGCCGGTCCTGCCAGAACCAGAGCGTGGTGAGCAGGACGCCTAGCCCGGCCAGGATGAACACCCAGCCGACCGCGCGCAGGTCGACCCACCAGACGTTGGCTCTGATGGCGAAGGTCAGGATCGCGCCGATGGCGATCAGGAAGATTCCGCTACCAATGCCCATGTGCGCTGCACTCCCCCGTGCGGTGGCTCTGGGCGTTCTCTGACGTGGCCTCGCGACGGTTACCCGCCACACCGCCCGGCTACCCGGATGGCGTCCCCGAATAGCCGGCGGAACCCATCGGCGGGTCAGCCACAGCTCTTCCGAACCGACCCGGTTGCGCGCCACGACTACACAAGGTGACCGCAACCCCAAAATCCTCGCCGTTACCTACCGCAACTACGGCTACCGACAAGCGCCACCCCGCAAAACGGGCATCATGCCTAATTGTTGGCCATTAGGTGCGACCGGACATCCCCACTGGCACCCCCTTCGCAGGCGCTTTGCTCTGCATCCATAGACGCAACAGGCACCCAGAGTTGCTGGTGCCTCCGTGGATGCAGAGCAAAGGGCGGCGAGGGGCAAGTCGGAGAGGCGGCCGGTTGATAACGCTGCGTGATCGACTTGACCCTGACGTGCCCTCGTGGCGCAGGGTGCGGGCCGCCCACGAAGGCAGCGGAGCCAGGCTTGCGACGGTCGGAGGCAGCGGAAGCACGCTCGCGCGGAGGCTCCGACGACACCTTCGGCGGTGCCCGGGGCGGTTTCGGGGCCGGCGGGTGGACGGCGACGGCCGGCGAGCTGCTGCCCGCCGGCCGTCGTGCCGATCATCTCCGGGTCGTTCCCGGCCCCGCCGCCGCGCCGCAAGGCGCTACGGCGTACCTCAGAAGGCCTCCTCCGGGAGGTCCATAACGTCCAGGTCGGTGCTCTCGACGATCCGCCGGTCGGCGCCGATGCGGGGCAGCACCTCGCGGGCGAAGAACCGGGCGGCGGCCACCTTGCCGGTGTAGAACGCCTTGTTGGCGGCGGAGACGTCGCCGGCCAGGGCCTTCAGGGCCACGTCGGCCTGCTTCTGGAGCAGCCAACCGACGACCAGGTCGCCGATGGCCAGCAGGAAGCGGCGGCTGCTCAGGCCGACCTTGTAGAGCGCCCGGGTGTCGCCGCCCTGCGCCTCGCCCAGCCAGCCGGTCATGACGCCCAGCATGTTCTGGATCTCGGCGAGCGCCTTGCCCAGCGCCAGCCGCTCCTCCTTGAGCTGACCGTTGCCGGCCTCGGTGGCGATGAACTCCTGGATCTCGCCGGCGACCGCCATCAGGGCCTTGCCGTTGTCCCGGACGATCTTCCGGAAGATGAGGTCGAGGCTCTGGATCGCCGTCGTGCCCTCGTAGAGGGTGTCGATCTTCGCGTCCCGGACGTACTGCTCCAGGGGGTAGTCCTGGAGGAAGCCGGAGCCACCGAAGGTCTGCAGCGACTCGTGCCCGAGCAGCTCGTACGCCCGCTCCGAGCCGACGCCCTTGACCAGCGGGAGGAGCAGGTCGTTGACCCGCTTGGCAAGCTTGGTCGCCTTCTCGTCGCCCGCCGCCTCGGCGATGGCGACCTTGTCCTGCCAGGTGGCGGTGTAGCAGACCAGGGCGCGCAGGCCCTCGGCGTACGCCTTCTGCAGCAGCAGCGAGCGGCGGACGTCCGGGTGGTGGGTGATCGTGACGCGCGGCGCGGTCTTGTCCGCCATCTGGGTCAGGTCGGCGCCCTGCACCCGGCTCTTGGCGTACTCCAGGGCGTTCAGGTAGCCGGTCGAGAGGGTGGCGATGGCCTTGGTGCCGACCATCATCCGGGCGTTCTCGATGATCATGAACATCTGCCGGATGCCCTCGTGCTTCTCGCCCAGCAGCCAGCCCTTGGCCGGTACGCCGTGCTCGCCGAAGGTCACCTCGCAGGTGTTGGAGACCTTCAGGCCCATCTTGTGCTCGACGTTGGTGGCGAAGACGCCGTTGCGCTCGCCCAGCTCGCCGGTGTTCTCGTCGAAGTGGTACTTCGGCACCACGAAGAGGGAGAGGCCCTTGGTGCCCGGGCCACCGACGCCCTCGACGCCGACCGGGCGGGCCAGCACGTAGTGGATGATGTTGTCGCTCAGGTCGTGCTCGGCGGACGTGATGAAGCGCTTCACGCCCTCGATGTGCCAGGAGCCGTCGGGCTGCTGAATGGCGCGGGCGCGGCCGGCGCCCACGTCCGAGCCGGCGTCCGGCTCGGTGAGCACCATCGTGGAGCCCCACTGCTTGTCGGCGAAGAGCTTCGCCCACCGCTTCTGCTGCTCGGTGCCCTCGACGTGCAGCACGTGCGCGAAGGACGGGCCGGAGGAGTACATCCACACGGCGGCGTTGGCGCCGAGGATCAGCTCGGCGAGGGACCACACGAGCGCCCGGGGCGCGTTGCTGCCGTCCAGCTCCGTCGGGAGCTCCAGCCGCCAGAACTCGGAGTTCATGAACGCCCGGTACGACTTCTTGAACGACTCCGGCAGCGGCGCGGTGTGCGTGGCCGGGTCGAAGACCGGCGGGTTGCGGTCGCTGTCCGTGTAGCTGGCGGCCAGATCCTCACGGGCGAGGCGGTCGACCTCGGCGAGGATGTCGCGTGCGGTGTCGACGTCCAGGTCCGTGTACGGCTCCTGGCTGAACGCCTGGTCCGCCCCGAAGACCTCGAAGAGGTTGAACTCGAGGTCCCGAAGGTTGCTCTTGTAGTGGGTCATGCTCGCTGGCCCCGCTTCCGGACAGGTGTTACCGATCAGTAACTCCAGACTGTATTACCGATGGGTAGGCAGCGACAAGCCGATCACCGAAGTGACGGCGATTACACACTTGTCGTTCGGGTTGCGGAGGCGGGCGCCGAGCGGGCCCGGCTCAGCTCTCGGCCGCGCCGACTTCCCAGCTGGGGACGGCCACCGTGGCGGCGCCGCGCGAGCCCGTGTACTCCATCAGGACCAGAGCGATGTCGTCGTCGAGCCGGCCGTGCACCCACTCGACCAGGGCGGTCTCCAGCGAGGCGAGCCCGTCGCCGACGGTGCCGTGTCCGAGCAGCCGCCAGGCCCGGTCGGCGGTCGGGAAGAACTCCCCGTCCCGGCGGGCCTCGCCGAGCCCGTCGGTGAAGAGCAGCAGCCGGTCGCCAGGCTCCAGCCGCTCGACCCGGGGGCGCACCACCGGCATGAAGCCCAGCGGCGGGGCGGGGGCCGGCGGTTCGAGCGGGATGACGGCGCCCCGGCGCAGCAGCAGCGGCGGCGGGTGGCCGCAGTTGACGATGGTGAGCGTCCCGCCCCGCTCCTCGACCAGCGCGGCGGTGACGAAGTCCTCGTCGCCCACGCTCCGGGCCACCGCCCGGTCCAGGTCGGTCACGACGGCCCGTAGGTCGGCCCGCTCGTACGCCACGTGCCGGTACGAACCCAGCACGATGCTGGCGAGCCGGACCGCGTCGAGGCCCTTGCCCCGCACGTCGCCGATGATCATCCGCACCCCGTACGGCGTGTCGACCGCCTCGTACAGGTCGCCGCCGATCTCGGCGGTGGCGGTGGACGAGATGTATCTGGCGGCCACCGAGAGCGTGCCGACCTGCGGCCCGAGCGGGCGCAGCACTGCCTGCTGGGCGACCGAGGCCAGCCGGGACAGCTCGGCGATCCGTTCGGCCTGCCGCTGCCGTACGGCCGCCGTGGCGACCGCGATGGCGGTGCCCAGCGCGATGCCCGCGACGGCGACCGTGGTGGGCAGCGCCACGGTCTCCTCCCAGAGCGCGAAGCCGGCCCCGAGGGCGGTGGCGGCCAGGCCCACGCCGAGCACGATCCGCCACGACGCCAGCGCGGCGGTCAGGAACGGCGCGGCCACCATGAGCGCGATGTAGTTCGCCGGACGGCCGTCGGCCAGTTCCACGGCCGAGACGATCGCGAGCAGGACGAAGGCCGCGCCGAGGCCGGCGCGGGATCCGGGGCTCAGTGGGCCGGGGCCCGACTGGAAGGGTCGCGTGCGTACGAGGGACAGCATGCCTGATGGACGTGAGCGGGTGAATGAACCTGGCCCGTCGTCCGAGGATGTTCTGCCCACCCGGACCGTGTCGCCGGACCGATCGCCACCCGGCCGGCGCTCAGCCGAGCACCTCGTAGCGGACCTCCACGTGGCCGGCGTCGAGCGAGGCGATCTGGGCGAACGCGGCCCGGGACAGGTCGAGGCAACGCCCCTCGATGAACGGGCCACGGTCGTTGACGCGCACCGTCACGGACTTGCCGTTCGCCGGGTTGGTGACCCGGACCTTCGTGTTGAACGGCAGGGTCTTGTGGGCGGCGGTCAGCGCGGACGGATCGAAGTTCTCGCCGTTGGCGGTGAGCTGCCCCTCGGAGTAGAACGACGCGCCGCACGAGCCGGTGTCGACGACCGGGCGGGCGGTGCTGCTCTTCTTCGTCGCGGTGGGCTTCGGCGCGGCGGTGCGTGGCTTGCTCCGGGAGGGGGCCTGGGCGGACCGGCTGGCCTTGGGGGCGGCCGTCGCGCTCGGCGACGCGCTGGCGCTCGGCGAGGCGGCCGGCGGGGCGGCCGGGGAGCTGGGGGCCGCGCTGGTCGGCAGGCCGGTGGGCGCGAGGTCGACCGCGGTCGGCCGGGCGGGCTCAGCGTCCGAGGTCAGCTGGACGGCGCCGACGGTGCCGCCGACGGCGAGGGCGACCCCGACCGCTGCGGTGGCCGCGATGCCGGCCGGCGAGGAGAACATGCGGGTACGGGAGTGCCTGCCAGCCACCGGCCCGGTCCTTTCGTCATCTGAACAAAGCGGGTCGGACCGTAACGAGAGAAGCACATCCGAAGTCAACGTGATCATGGTGGTATGACCGCAATTGCAGTGATACGTGTACCCGATCATCCGATCCGAGGTGGGCCGGGCGGCCCGGGTGCGGGGCGGACCGCCCGGCCCGGTCCCGTCGGGGTCACCCACTCGGCGGCCAACCAGACCGCGTGGCGCAGGATGGGTCCATGCCCTCCGAGCTGAGCGGACGCCTCGCCGCGCTGGTCAGGTGGATCGATCCCGGCCCCGGCGCCACGCACCTGGTCAGCGACGTCTCCGGCTGGTGGCGGGACCCGGAGGTCCTCGCCCGGCTGGGGCCGGCCCTCGTGGAGCCGTTCCGGGCCGCCCGGCCGACGGTGGTCGTCTCGCCGGCGGTCACCGGATACCTGCTCGGTCCGCTCGCCGCGACGGCGCTCGGCGTCGGCTTCGTGCCGGCGCACAAGCCGGGCGACGGCCGGCTGCCCGCCGGGGCGCTCACCTGGGCGCAGAGCCCACCGGACTTCCGGGGCCGACGGGTCGACCTGGCCGTGCGGGACCACGGCCTGCAAGGGGGTGACCGGGTGCTGGTGGTGGACGACTGGGTGGCCACCGGGGCACAGGTCCGCGCGCTCTACGAGATCTGCGCCGCGCGGGGCGCGGAACCGGTCGGCACCGCCGCGGTCGTGCTGGACTGCCCTCCGGCGATCGCCACCGAGCTGCGCGTACGGGGGCTCGTGGACGGGGCGGATCTCACGGCTTGACCTGAACCTCGGTTCTTGCTCGCCGCCGCCGGCTATGCCGGTCACCTGATCTGAACGAAGTCCTCGACGGCCGTGCAGACCCGGCCGAGCGCCTCCGCCGAGCGGGCCAGCGGGCCCGGCACCATCAGCGCGTGGTCGGCCTGCTCGATCTCCACCACGTGCGGGGTGAGCCGGCGGGCGAGCGGGCCCTCCCAGGACGGGTCCGCCGTGCCGCCCACCAGCAGGAACGGCGCGGTGGCGCGGCGCAGGCCGTCGACCACGGCGGGCACGTGCAGCAGCGGGGTGAGCCAGACGGCCGGCAGCCCGCGGTCGGCCGCGAGCGGCGTGGCCATCGAGCCGAGCGACTTGCCGACCAGCAGGTGCGTCGGCTCGGCGAGGGTCGGGGCGACCTGCCCGACCACCCATTCGATGGCCGGCCCCGGCCCGTCGCGGTCGGGGGCGAACTGCTCCGGCACCTCCCACGAGAGGGCGTGCAGGGCGTAGCCGACGCGGCGCAGCGCCTCGCCGGCGTAGACGAAGAGCGGGAACCGGGTGTCGTAGCCCCGGCCGGGGATGAGCACCGCGCGCCTGTCCGCCATGCCGCCTCCCGATCGTCGCCCCACTTACCGTAGCGCCCGCCGCACCGACGGTGGGGGCGGAAATGCCACGACGGTTGATCGACGGTGCCGGTACGGTCGGCAGGATGTGGCCTCGGATCGGTGGACTGCGCACCCTCGCCCTCGGCACCCCCGGTGAGCTGCGTACGCGGCTCAACGCCCTGGTGCTCGCCGGGGTGAAGACGGCGACCGCCGGGCTGACCACCGAGTACGCCGAGGAGGGCGAGGAGCTGGAGCACGCCGGCGAGCGGCTGGCCCTCGTCGACGACGAGGACGCGCTGGTCGGCGTCGTGGAGGTCACCGGCGTCGAGGTGGTCCGCTTCGCGGACGTGCCGTGGGAATTCGCCCGCTCCGAAGGGGAGGGGGATCGTTCCATCGAGGAGTGGCGCGCCGGTCACGCCGCCTACTGGGCGCGCGTGGGTACCCCCGTCACCGACGACAGCGAGGTCGTCTGCATCCGGTTCCGGTTGGTCTCCGGCGGCGACGGCGGCATCACCACCGGAGACCTCGGCACCTGAGCGTGCCGGCTCGACGCGTCCACCGGGCGGCTGGGCTGACGCCTCCGGCGAGGGCGCCCGGTCAGGCGCGACGCAGCTCGGGCAGCAGGCGGGTGGCGACGTCCGCCAGGACGGCCTCGTCGCCGGCGTACCAGCTGCTGGCCCGGGGCCAGTGGGTGACCACGTCGGTGAAGCCGAGGGCGGCGGCCCGGCCGACCTGGTCGGCGAAGAACTCGGCACTGCGCAGCGAGAAGACCGGCGCCGAGTCGAGCGAGAGGTAGCGGTCCAGGGTGCCCGGGTCGCGGCCGGCGGCGGCGAGCGTCGCGTCCATCCGGACGGCGGCCTCGGCCACCCCGCCCCACCAGCTCTCCAGGTCGTCCTCGTCGGGCCCGGTGGTGACCCAGCCCTGGCCGAACCGCGCCACCAGCCGCATCGACCGGGGCCCGTTGGCGGCCATCACGAACGGCACCCGGGGCGTCTGTACGCAGCCCGGGTTGTTCCGCGCGTCCACGGCGGTGAACCACTCACCGCGCCAGGTCGTGCCGTCCTCGCGCAGGATGAGGTCGAGCAGCTCGGTGAACTCGGCGAGCCGGTCCACCCGCTGGCGCGGTGGCAGCGTCTCCCCGCCCAGGACGGCCGAGTCGAAGCCGATGCCGCCGGCGCCGAGGCCGAGCAGCAGCCGCCCGCCGGAGACGTCGTCGAGCGCGGTGACCTGCCGGGCGAACGCGGCCGGGTGGCGGAAGTTCGGCGAGGCGACCAGCGTGCCGAGCCGGATCCGGGAGGTCACCGTCGCGGCGGCGGTCAGCGTGGTCACGGAGTCGAACCACGGGCCGTCGACCAGGTCCCGCCAGCCCAGGTGGTCGTACGTCCAGGCGTGGTCGAAGCCCCACTCGTCCGCCTGCGACCAGCGGCGACGCGAGTCGGACCAACGCTGGTCGGGAAGGATCACGATGCCAATCCGCATGATCGCCAGCCTAGGCCTCGTGGCGGAGGACTGGGCGGGCCAGGCCGTCGCGGTCGGGGCGGGCGTTGACCATATATCGATGATCTGAATATGGTGTCGCCCGTGACCGCGATGCGAGAGCCGACCTTCCTGATCCTCACCGCGCTCGCCGGTGGCCCCCGGCACGGCTACGGCATCATCCGCGAGGTCACCGCCCTGTCCGCGCAGCGCGTCACCCTGCTGCCGGGCACCCTCTACGCCGCGCTCGACCGGCTGCACGCCCAGGGGCTCGTCGCGCCCGACCGCGAGGAGACCGTCGACGGCCGGCTCCGCCGCTACTACCGCCTCACCCCCGACGGGATCCGTGCCCTGGACGTCGAGACCGCCCGGCTGCGCCAGCTCGCCACCGCCGCCGAGAGCCGGCTGCGGGCGCTCCGCCCCGGCACCGCCTGACCGCCCCGCACCTCTTCTGCCGCACCCGCACCGGGCCGCCGGTGCGTACCGATCGGAAGGACAGTCATGCCGACGACCGGCGACCCGCTCGCCCGCCGCTACCGGCGGCTGCTGTTCTGCCACCCCCGCGCCTACCGGCAGGCCCGGGGCGACGAGATGGTCGGGGTACTGCTGGACGCGGCGCCGCCGGACCGCACCCGGCCGACGCCGCGCGAGGCCGCCAACCTGATCCGCCACGGCCTGCGCTGCCGGCTGGGACGACCGGCCAGCCGTACGGTCGGCGTCTGGGCCGCCCTCACCGCCGTCATCTGCGGCCTGTTCACCGCCGCCCTCGCCACCCGGGCCGCCTGGGAGACCTCTCCGCCGCAGCCCGACCGGGCCGAGACCGCCGCCGTCTTCGCCGCCGTTCTCCCCGGTCACGACCTCGGCGACGTCGACCTGGCGCCGGCCCTCTTCACCTTCTACAACCAGCCGCTCACCGTCCGCGCGCTGGACAACCTGCTGCTCGGGGACGGCGGCGAATACCAGCAGAGCGCCGTCGTGGTCGGCGCGGCCGGCACACCCCCGATGCCCGCCGACGAGACGCTCGCCCTGGCGCAGCAGCGCCTGCGCGAGACCGGCTGGCAGGTGTACGCGCCGGAGGTCCGCAGCAACCCGGGCTGTGTCGACAAGACATGCGTCCAGGCCGTCACGATCACCGACACCACCGTGCTCGCCCGGCGCGGCGACACCGTCCTCCAGCTCCAGGTGGCCGCCCCGCCCTCGCCCGACGGCAGCAACCTGTCGCTGGCGCTGAGCCGGACGGCCCCGCCGGCCGTGCTGCCGTCCGGCGTCGCCGGTGGCCTGCTGGGAGCGGCCCTCGGCTGGCTGGTCTTCGGCTGGGCCAGCCGGCGCACCGAGGCGGGGCATCCCGCCCGGGGAGCGGTCAGCGTCCTGCTCGCGATCACCCTGTTCCTCTGGTGGACGCCCGTACTGCTGACCGTTCCCAGCCTGCTGCGGCACCACCGCGCCGAGCCGCACCCGACGTGGCACCCGCTGTGGGAGTGGCTGGGTCAGCCGGCGGGCTCGCTGCTGTTCGTGGTGGGCGCGGCGAGTGCGCTGCTGGGGCTGGCGCTGGCCGCCGTACCCCGGCGCAGCCCGCAACCGACGGCCGCCGTCGGCTGAGCCGTCGTCAGTCCCACCAGAACGACCAGGAGTTCAGGCCGAGGAGCTGCTCGGCGTAGGCGGTCAGGGAGCCGACGCCCTGCCAGACGTTGTCCGGGCAGAAGGCGAAGTGCTCGGCCGCGACCGCCAGGGCGTGCCCGGTGGACATCGGTGGCGCGGCGACGCTGAGATCCAGGGTGGCGAACCCGACGCCGACCACCCGTACACCGAACCGGTCCTCCCAACTCCGTAGCACCGCCGAGATCTCCCCGGCGTCGCCCGTGTGGTTCGCCGGGCCGTACCAGCCCACCACGGCGAGCGTGTCCGCGCTGCGGGCGGCCGGCACGAGCCCGAGACGCGTCCGCCCGTCCGCGAGGAACTCCGCGCACTCGTCGGCGAGCTGGGCGGGCGCCTCCGCCTGGTCGCCGGGCGGGGCGAGACCGGGCCAGTCCTGGCCGAACGGGGCCGTGACGTCCGACGTGCCGTCCTCGTCGGTGGTCGCACAGTCGGCCCACCATCGGGCCAGCAGCTCCGCCACGTCGTGCTGCTCCGGCGACGACATGTCGGCCGGAGACACCTCGCCGTCGGCCCACGGGCGGTTCTCGTCGCTCGACAACCCGCTCAGCAGCAGCGGCCACAGCCCGGACTCCGGATGCAGGGCCCGCATCCGCGCCCACAGACCCGGATCGGCCGGGGCGTCACTCAGCCAGTACGGCGGCGGTCCGCCGTCCTCCGGCTCGACGGTGCGGCCGGGCGGCAGTGCCGCCGGCGGTAGCGAACTCAGCAACCGGGAGAGGTCTGCAATCACGGCGGGAGCGTAGGCGGCCCGTACGACCAATCCCGGCCTGCCCGCGACGCCCCGGGCCTACGCCGCTCGTCGTGCCGCGGCAACGCGCCTGGTCGTCGTCGATGCTCGGCGTGAACGCGGCGCGTGAACGCCTGGTAAGTCCATCGGGGTTTGCCGCCGCGCCGCTGGGCCCCCGGTAGCGATCACGCCGCCGTCCGGCCGGGCGGTGGATTTCGGTGGCCGGGCCCTGCCCGCAGAGGCTAGAACGGTGGTCGTGACCGCCGACATGGAAGCCGACGAGGTCCACGCCGTCCTGGCCGCGCTCACCGCCGCCGGGTGCCGGGCCTGGATCGGCGGCGGCTGGGGCGTCGACGCGCTCGTCGGACACCAGACCCGTACGCACCGCGACCTGGACCTGGCCGTCGCCGCGGAGCAGGAGGCCGCGGCGTTGGGGGCTCTCGGCCGGCTCGGCTACGTCGTCGAGACCGACTGGCGGCCGGTCCGCGTCGAGGTCGTCGCCGACGGACGGGGGCGGGTCGACCTGCACCCGCTGACGTTCGATGAGGCCGGCGACGGCCACCAGGCCGGCCTCGACGGCGGCACCTTCCGCTGGCCGAAGGGCTGCTTCACCACCGGCACCATCGCCGGTCGCCGGGTCGACTGCATCTCCGTCACCCAGCAACTGCTGTTCCACAGCGGCTACGAACCGCGCGACGTGGACCTCGCCGACCTTGCCTGGCTGCACCGCCTCGCCGGCGAAGCGGTCAGGCCGGTGTGAGGATCAGCCAGCCGAAGCCGACGACGTCGCGGTAGCCGGTGAGGTATTCGACGCGCCGCTCGTCGGCGAACGCGCGCCCCTCCGGCGTGCCGAGGCGCTCGATGCCCGCACGCCAGTCGGACTCGAAGTCGTCCCACTCGGCGAGGGTGGACACGGCGACGTGCAACGGTCGGAACCCGGCGTCCACGGCGAGCTGGGTCAGGCCAGCCAGGTCGGGCATGTCGCCGAAGATCTCGCGGACCTGCGCGCCGGGGCTGGCCTGGTAGAAGCCGTCAGCGAACAGCAGCCTGCCGCCGGGCAGGGTGAGCCGGCGCAGCGCGGCGAGGGCTCGCGCGGCGTCGCCCCAGATCTGGCCGGCCCCGACGTTGACGACGAGGTGGGCGGGCCGGTCCCAGGTGGCCGCATCCGCGCCGTGGAACGTGATCCGCTCGGCGGCTCCCCGTTCCGTCGCGCGCAGCCGGGCCCGTTGAGCCTCGCCGGCGCCGCGCTCCACCCCGTCGCCGGGGATGCCGTGGGCCTCGCACAGCCGCAGGAGCAGCTCACCGTTGCCGCAGCCCAGGTCCAGGGCCCGCCAGCCCGGCCCCGTGGGGGTCAGTCGCCGGACCAGGTTCGCCACCCGCTCCTCGCCGAGCGGCGAGTTGAAGGTCAGGTTGGCCGCGGCGGCGACCAGGTACGTACTGCGATCCTGGCTGTTCACCGGCACACGGTACGACAGTGGACCCGGTGAGCCCTGTAGCCGCTCCATCGGCCGTACAGCTCGGAACGCCTGTGGCCGTTGGTTGCGTTTCGTGCCCACGTACCGATCAACTCCCTGGCTACTGGCCCGTGGGTGGCCCGTCGGAATCAGCCTGGCGCTCGACCTGCCAGTTGGCGTGCCCCTTCAGCAGGTAACCGGTCCAGTAGATCGCGAACAGGATCAGGAAACACATGAAGAACACCCCCGAGACAATGCTCGCGATGACCAGTGCTTCCCTGCCGTCGGACAGTCCGTGTGCGGCAAATCCGGCGAGACCCAGGAAGAAGAAGATGACCATGTAGATCGGCAATGTCGGGCTGTCGGCCGGGTGAGGAACGCGAGGCAACCATGGGGCGTGAGGGTCCTTGTCGATCACGCTGCGAGTATCGAGGACCCTGGCGGTAGGAGCTAGCGGATCTCCTCGCCGGACAGTTGTGGACCGTCCGATGCCGCCCGGAGGCGGCCGGTCGGCCGGGAACGCCCAGGACTGTCGACACGCGGCGAAATCGCCATGACCGACCCGGTCTGCCGCTTGGCTGTACGGGTGGCTGTACAGCCAGCTCCATTGCGCGTCAGGCGACTCGACCGGCGCCAGGTGCCGCGGGAAATACCTTGGCGGGCAACGGTGGAGCGGGGAAGATCGACCGTGAGGTGACCACGTGCGTACGCGATTGCGGCAGATACGAATCGGTGCACGGATCTTCGTCTGGCGCGCGGAGATCCGGCACGTGCTGGGCAGCGGTGATTGCCACCGGTGCATCCGGCTGCGGGTGTGGGGCGACGGTAAGACGAGCCAGGCACTCCAGGCGGATCTGCTCTCGGTCGCCTGGCCCGCGCCGTGGGGGGCATGCGCCACCGACGGCACCTATCCGACGCCGGCCGACGTACGAGCCGTCATCGGATATGGCTTGGAGCACGGGTGGCAGCCCGAGAGGCGAGGCGGAACGTTCGTGCTGACCGAGCACGAGCACGGGTCCGGGTTCAGCTTGTCCGATTTCCTTCTGACCGACCGGCTACGGACGTCCGAGAGCGCCGATCCCACGGTCCGGGTAATCCGCGCCTACGAGCTCCGTCAGGAAGCATGACGGTCTCCGGCACATCAACATGCGAGTTCGCCCCACAGGCGCTCGGGCGCCACCGACCGTAACCAGAACGTCTGAGCGGCCAAGGCCGGCTGTTGTGCATGCGCTGGGACGAATTCGTCGAGTGGGTGGTAGGACTAGACAAAACCGCCCTCCGTCGACTGATGTGCAGCCGTCCGCCAACTGATCTGCGACGCCTCAGCGCGCTGGTCGCGGCTGCTTCGGGTAGCGCTGGGCTAGGGGCGCTGGCCATGGCCGTTACGTGCCCAATTCCGACTCTGCCTGATCTGCGAGCTGGGCGCGGGGGCGATGCGCTCGTCACGCTCGCGGGCGGTGTGCTGGTAGATCATCGCGGCTCAGGTCGAGGCGTGCGCAAGAAGCGATAGCAACCAATGGGCCCCAGCCAGGAAAACTTTCCTGGCTGGGGCCTCACGTTGGAGCGGGTGACGGGAATCGAACCCGCACTGTCAGCTTGGGAAGCTGATGTTCTGCCATTGAACTACACCCGCAGGCGGCACCACTGTACCTGAGTCGTCACGCCGGTGCACCCAGGTACCCCTCCAGCACCACCCGACGCCGCGATCTTGGCAGCTAACGACCCCCGGAGGGGCCTGAACTCACCAAGATCGCTCCGCGCCTCCGCCCGCCGCGCCAGTTACGCCGCCACCCCAGTCACGCCACCGTCCGCGCCCGCCACCGCCTGCCCCATCACTGCCCGCCCGCGCCCGCCACCGCCAGCCGCGCCACCCCAGTCACGCCACCCCAGTAACGCCACCGCCGCCGCGTCATCGCCAGCCAGGAGCCGCCCGGCCGCGTGGCACGACGTGCCCGCTCCGCGCGGCGTGGTCCGGATCCGGACCGCGAGTCGCGTCCCGCGTCAAGCAACATCGATACGCGCCCAGCCGCTGCCAGGAAAATTTCCACCGCGGCAACATATGGCCATTCTCAAATCAATCGATGGGTTGTAACGTCTGCCCAACGTTCCAGTCACGGCGTGACATACCCCCTGTCGCGTCGCCAGAAAGAGGTGGGCCCATGGGACTCCGTCCCAACCTGCTGACCCGGCGTACGGCCGGCGTCGCGTCGACGACCCTCGCGCTGCTGCTCAGCACCGCCGCCGTGGGTGTCGTACCGGCTGCTTCGGCCTTCTCCGCCGCCCCGACCGAGGTCTGCGTCGAGCCGGCCGACGTCCACTCGGACGCCCGCGTCAAGCCGGGCAGCGGCGCCAAGCACGAGCCGAACGAGCTGACCCTCGCGGAGACCCGCGAGCGCGAGGCCGACATGGCCGCCGCGCTGCGCGAGCGGGCCCGGTTCCGTACCGGCGCCGGCGCCTCCACGATGGCCGCCGCCGTCACCATCCCGGTGGTGGTGCACGTGATCCAGGAGAACAGCACCCGGGCCGGCGGCAACATCCCCGACTCGATGGTCAACTCGCAGATCAACGTGCTGAACCAGTCGTTCAGCGGGGCGACCGGCGGCGCGTCCACCGCCTTCAGCTTCCAACTCCAGAAGATCAACCGGGTGACGAACCCGTCCTGGTACCCGATCGTGCAGGGCTCCTCGGCGGAGCGGTCGATGAAGACCTCGCTGCGTACGGGTGGCAAGAACACCCTCAACATCTACCTGGGCGAGCTGAGCGACAGCCTGCTCGGCTGGGCGACCTTCCCGACCCGGAAGCTCAGCAGCATGGACGGCGTCGTCGTGCTGAGTGAGTCGCTGCCGGGCGGCACCGCCACCAACTACAACCAGGGCGACACGGGCACCCACGAGGTCGGCCACTGGCTGAACCTCTACCACACCTTCCAGGGCGGCTGCTCCGGCTCGGGCGACAGCGTCAGCGACACCGCGGCCGAGGCGTCGCCGGCCTCCGGCTGCCCGACCGGGCGGGACACCTGCACCGCCCCGGGCGTCGACCCGATCACCAACTTCATGGACTACAGCTACGACTCCTGCATGTACCAGTTCACCGCCGGGCAGGCCAGCCGCATGCTGACCGCCTGGAACGCGTACCGCGCGGCGTAGTTCCGCCGTACGACTGCACCGGTGCCGGCCTCGCTCGACGGGGCCGGCACCGGCGTCTGTGCGGCCGGGCACGCGGGGGTCGGGCGGTGGCACGGTGCGGCGCCCCGGAGGGGGACGGCCCGGGGCGCCGCACCGCGTCTCAGGCGGCGGGGCGGGCGGCGTGGTCGCCGACGCGCCCCGACCGGGTCTCGGGCACCAGCGCGGTGCCGGCGGCGGCCGCGCGGGGGTCGAGCCACACCTGGACGGCGGGCCGGCCGTGCCACTCGCTGGCGCCGCCCGCGACGCCGGACTCGCGGCGGGCCAGCATCGCCACGTCGACCGTGAACTCGAAGACCCGCCAGTCGACCTGCGGCGCGGCCCGGTGGCTGCGGGCCAGCCGGGCCACCCGGGCCGGGTCGGTCACCGGCCGGGCGTGGCCGGCGACGTAGGCTTCGTCGTCGCTCTCCTCCGGCGGGAACGAATGCAGCGCGTAGCGGCCGTCGCGCTCCAGGTCGCGCCGCTTGGGCGAGTCGACGACAAAGCAGAAGAGCCCCTCGTCGGTGATCACCGGGGAGACCGGGTGCACCCGGGGACCGCCGTCGGCGCGGACGGTGGCCAGGTAGCCGAAGCCCGGCCCGTACTGCTGCATGAGGAGGCGGATCCCGTCGGCGAGGCGGGGCTCGTCGGCGGCGAATTCGGACCAGGAAGCCATGCCGGCATTCTATCGAACAATTGTACGAAGATGCACTCCGACACGCAGGTCACGCGTGCCGGTCGCTAAGGTGTGCGGATGCTGCTCTCCGATCGCGACCTGGCCTCCGAGATCGAGGCGGGAACGCTCGCGCTGGAGCCGTTCGAGCCCGCGCTGGTGCAACCGTCCAGCATCGACGTACGCCTGGACAAGCTCTTCCGGGTCTTCAACAACCACCTCTACACCCACATCGACCCCGCGCAGCAGCAGGACGACCTCACGTCGATGGTCGAGGTGCCCGACGGCGAGCCGTACGTGCTGCATCCGGGCGAGTTCGTGCTCGCCTCGACGCTTGAGGTGATCACGCTCGGCGACCAGCTCGCCGGCCGCCTGGAGGGGAAGAGCTCACTGGGCCGACTGGGCCTGCTCACCCACTCCACGGCGGGCTTCATCGATCCGGGCTTCTCCGGTCACGTGACCCTCGAACTGTCCAACGTGGCCAACCTGCCGATCACCCTCTGGCCGGGCATGAAGATCGGCCAGCTCTGCATCTTCCGGCTCTCGTCGCCGGCGCAGCACCCGTACGGCTCGGCCGTCTACGGCTCGCGCTACCAGGGGCAGCGCGGCCCGACCCCGAGCCGCTCCTGGCAGCACTGGCGCACCTGGCCGACGCGCTGACCCGACCCCGTGGGCGCGCGGAGGGCCCCCGCCGGGCAGGGGCCCTCCGCGCGCCTCAGCCGGGGCGGCCGTAACTGTGGATCGGGCCGTCGTCGACCTTCTTCATCTTGATCGGCACCCCGGCGCGGGAGGCGTGCACCACCCAGCCCCCGCCGACGTACATGCCGACGTGGTGCAGGTCGCTGTAGTAGAAGACGAGGTCACCCGGGCGCAGCTCGCCCCGGCTGACGGACGCGGTGGCCCGGCGCTGCTGCGCGGCGTTGTGCGGCAGCGACACCCCCGCCTTCGCCCAGGCGGCGAGCATCAGGCCGGAGCAGTCGTACGAGTTCGGCCCCTCGGCGCCCCAGACGTAGGGCTTGCCAATCTGCGCGCAGGCGAACTTCACGGCGGTGCCGGCCGGGCCGCCGGGATAGCCGGCCGGACAGGGGGCGGGACGCAGCGGCCCGCCGCCGCCGTTGCCGTAGACCCGCAGCCGCAGCTTCTGCAACCGGTCGATCTCGGCGTTGATCTGCTTCTTCTTCGCCGCGAGCTGGGCCTCGGTGCGGCTGAGCTGGACGACCATCTCGTCCAGGGGCGCCTTTTTGGCGGCCAGCCGGTCGCGCAGCTCGGCGACCTGCCGCACGTCCTGCTGCTGGTGCTGGGCGAACTGGTCGAGCAGTTCGAGCTGCCCGATCATCTCGCTCGGTGAGCGGCTGCCCAGCAGGGCGTTGACGGCGGAGACGTTCTCGCCCTTGTAGGCGCGGGCCGCCAGCGCGCCCACCTTCTCCATCGCCTGGTCGACCTGCTTCTCCAGCGGCCCGATCTGCGCGGCGAGCGCGTCGGCCTGCTTCCGCCTGGCGGTCAGGTCCTGGCGGGTGGCGTTGTGCCGTTCGATGATCGGTTCGAGCTTGTTCCAGTCCTCGTCGATCTGCCGCTCGATCTCGGCGACCGTCGGTTCGGCGTGGGCCGCCGTGGCGCCGCCGGTCAGGACGACGGCGAACGCGGCGAGGGCGGCGAGGGCGGTGGTGCAGCGGTACCAGCGTGGGCGCGGCGCAGCCGTCATCGGGTCGGCGAGGGCCGACCGGGCCGACGGTGGCCGCGGGGCATGGTGTGCCACCGGGCTCAGTACTCCTTCTTCCGTACCGCCTACCGGGTTAGCTGACGGGTTCGGGCGGGAAGGGGCGCCCTACCGCAGGACTGCGGATTCACCCCGGGGAACCTGGGTCCCCGGCTCGCTCGGGAGCGACTCGGCGGTGTCGGACCGTCACCGCCCTGGTTGGACGGAGTGTCACCGGCCGACGAATGACCAGAGTAGAGACGACCGTTATCGATCCGCAACCCTACGGGCGGTGACACTCCGTACCCATCGGGAGCCGGGCGGATCCGCAACCCGGGCGACGAAGATTTTCTTCCTTTTGAAGTGTCTAACGGAAAGGTATTGACCAGAGGCGGCGGGCGGGGCGAAGGTGACCCCACCTTTGCCCGTCCGAACTGGGGGTCTGATGCACCTGTCAGCGACATCGAGGAGCAGACGCGTCCTGCTGGCCGCCGCCGTGGCCGCCGCCATGGCGACGACGCCGCTCACCGCCGCCGGGTCCGCCGCCGCGGCAGAGCCGGTGAACGACCGGCAGCAGCAGTACGCCGCCGCGGCCGCCGAGTACGGCGTACCGGAGAGCGTCCTGCTCGGGGTCTCCTACCTGCAGTCCCGCTGGGACACCAACGCCGGCACGCCGAGCACCAGCGGCGGCTACGGACCGATGCACCTCACCGACGCCGAGCACGTCACCGCCCTCGCCGGCGGCACGCACCACGACGAGGGCACCGAGGACCCGCGCGGCGACGAGTCCCGCCCGTCCCTGGCCGAGGCCCACGAGACGCCGGCCGCGTCGCCTCCCGCCGAGGCCGCGCTGCGGACCGTCGACGCCGCCGCCGAGCTGACCGGCGCCAGCGAGGAGTCGCTGCGGACGGACGTCACGGCGAACATCCGGGGTGGCGCGGCGCTGCTGGCCGCGTACCAGAAGGAGATCGGCGCCCCGGTCGGCGCCGACACCGACCCGGCGGCCTGGTACGGCGCGGTGGCCCGGTACTCCGGCGCGGACAGCGCCGACGCCGCGGCGGCCTTCGCCAACGAGGTGTACGCCACCATCGCCACGGGCGACAGCCGGGTGACCGACGACGGGCAGCGGGTCACGCTGGCCGGCCGGGCGGTGCAGCCGAACCGCTCCTGGCTGGACCGGCTGAACCTGCGCAAGCTCGCCCGGCCGGACGGGCTGGAGTGCCCGAGCGACATCTCCTGCGAGTGGATCCCGGCGCCGTACGAGAACTACGGCCCCACCCTGGGCGACTACGGCAACCACGACCTGGGCAACCGTCCCACCCAGCAGAAGATCGAGTACATCGTCATCCACGACACCGAGGGCTACTTCGGCCCCAGCGTCAACCTGGTCAAGGACCCGAAGCGGGTGGGTTGGCACTACACCCTGCGCTCGGTGGACGGGCACATCGCCCAGCACATCAAGACCAAGAACGTCGGCTGGCACGCCGGCAACTGGTACGTGAACGCCAAGTCCATCGGCCTCGAACACGAGGGCTTCGCCGGGCACGGCACCTGGTACACCGAGGCGATGTACCGCACCTCCGCCAAGCTGGTCCGCCACCTGGCGCGGGCGCACAACATCCCGCTGGACCGCAACCACATCATCGGGCACGACAACGTCCCCGGCACCGTCGCCGCGAACGTGCGCGGCATGCACTGGGACCCGGGACCGTACTGGAACTGGTCGCACTACTTCGACCTGCTCAAGGCGCCGTTCAAGTCGACCGGCACGCACCGCACGGGGCTGGTCACCATCGACCCGGACTTCGCCACCAACCAGCCGCCGTTCACCGGCTGCAACCGGCAGCCTCCGGGCGTGCCGAACCCGCCCCCGGCGACGGCCCCCTGTCCGCTGCGCGGCTCCTCCGCGCTGTTCCTGCACAACGCCCCGAGCCACGACGCGCCGCTGGTCAACGACATCGCGCTGCGGCCCGACGGCACGCCGAACACCACGTACGTCTCCGACCACGGCGCCCGCGTCTCGGCCGGCCAGACGTACGCGCTGGCCGAGGTGCAGGGCGACTGGACCGCGATCTGGTACCTCGGCCAGAAGGGGTGGTTCCACAACCCCGCCGCCAAGCCGACGGCGAAGTGGACCGTCGGGTTCGTGGTGACCCCGAAGGCCGGTAAGGCCACCATCCCGGTGTACGGCCGGGCCTACCCGGAGCAGGCCGCGTACCCGGAGGGCGTGCCGTACCAGGCGATCTCGCCGTTGCAGTACACGCTCTCGGCAGGCCAGCGGTACGCCGTCGGCAACCTGCTCCCCGGCGAGTACTACCGGGCCACCACGTTCGACGGCTCCGCTCCCCACGACCAGACGGTCGTCCGGGGCGACAACAGGTACGTGCAGGTCCAGTTCGGTCACCGGATCATGTACGTCAACCTGGACGACGTGAACCTGGTGCCGTCCCCGCTGGGCGCGCCCCGCTGATCCCACCGCACGACGAGGGCCCCCGGTCGATCCGACCGGGGGCCCTCGTGTCGTTGCGGGTGCGGGACGTCAGGGCCGGCGGAACCCGGCCACCGGCATCGTGTTGATGCTGGAGACGTTGACCGGTTTGCCGGCCCGCGGTGCGTGCACCATCTTGTCGTTGCCGAGGTAGAGGCCGACGTGACTCAGGTCGGCCTTGAAGAAGACCAGGTCACCCGGGCGTGCCTCGGAGCGCGGGATGGCCTTGCCCTCGTTCCACTGCGCACCCGTGAAGTGCGTCAGGTGGACCCCCGCCGCCTTGTAGGCGTACTGGGTGAGGCCGGAGCAGTCGAACGAGTTCGGGCCGGTGGCACCCCAGACGTACGGGTCGCCGACCTGCGCGCAGGCGGTCCGGATCGCGGTGCGGGCCTTCTCGCTGACCACGCCGTTGATGGTCGGGCACTTCTCCGTCTTGACCGTCGTCACCGGCATCGACGCCTCGAGCTTCTTGATGTCGGCGTCGATCTGCTTCTTCTTCGCAGCCAGGTCGTTCTGCTGCTTCGTCTGCGACACGATGAGCGTGTCGAGCTTCTGCTTCTCCGCGTCGTACTTCTGGCGGACCTTGGTCACGCCCTCGAGCTGCTTGCGCTCCTGGGCGGCCAGCCGGTCCAGCAGCGTCAGCTGCTCAGTCAGCGTGTCGGGCTTGGCGCTGACGAGCAGCGCGCCGATGTCGTGGGACGGGCCGGAGATGTAGTAACGGGAGGCGAGATCGCCGACCCGGTCCATCGCCAGCTCGCTCTCCAGCGCCAACGGCTGGATCTTCTTCTGGAGGTCCTCCGACTTCTTGCGGTTGACCTTCAGCTGCGCCCGCACCTTGTTGTACTGCTCGATGGTGGGCTCGAGCTGCTCCCACTTCTGGTCGATCGCGGCCTCGATCTCGTCGACCGAGGGCTCGGCGTGGGCGGGCGCAGCCAGCATGCCGGCGCCGACCGCTGCCGCGGCGACCAGGGTGAGCAGACGGTGGGCGACCCTGCGCAGGCCACCCGGACGAGCAGACCGTCGAGGTGCGTGACGATGAGGGGGCATGGTTGCCACCGGCACCGACTCCTTTTGCAACCCGGCCGCTTGGCGCCTCGCGCGAGGGAAGAGGGGCGAGACAGACGACCCACAGCGGCCGGTGCCCAACATTAGGGAAGGCCGGCAGCGGAATCAAGGCGACCGAGGCCCACTTCACGCCTGCGCAACCGCTTGCGCACCAAGGGTGTCGGCCCGCCTGCCAACGATCGCAGTCAATACGTCGTCGAGCGTGACCACCCCGAGGGGGCGGCGACCGTCGCTGACCAGCACCATGTGCCGCCGCTCCCGGCGCATCGACAGCAACAGGTCGGCGAGCGTACGGTCCGGCGGCACCACCGCCAACGGCCGGTAGACGTCCGCCGGTACGGGAGCCCGCCGGCTCGCGCCCGCGTACCCGAGGACGTCCTTGACGTGCACGAAGCCGAGCACCCGGCGGGTGTGCCGCTGCACCACCGGGAAGCGGGACCGCCCCGTCAGGGTGGCCAGCACCTCCAGCGAGGCGGGTGAGACGTCCTCGGCCACCGTGGTCACCGTGGACCACGGTTGCAGGGCGTCGGCGGCCGTCCGGCTGTGCAACGCGAGCGCACCCGTGATCCGGGCGTGCTCCTCCGCGTCGAGCAGCCCCTCCGTACGCGCCTGCGACACCAGCCCGGCCAGCTCCTCGGCGGTGAAGACCGTCTTCACGGCCTCGGCCGCCTCGACCCGCCACAGTCCCAGCACCCGGCGGGACGCCCACTTCATCGCCACCAGCAGCGGCTTGGTGGCCAGGCAGAACGCCAGCATCGCCGGCCCCAGCCAGAGCGCCGACGGCTCCGGTCCGGCCAGGGTGATGTTCTTCGGCACCATCTCGCCGACCACGGTGTGCAGGAAGACCACCACCCCGAGGGCGAGTACGAAGGCCACCGGGTGGACCACCCCCTCCGGCAGCCGCGCCGCGCGGAACGCCGGCTCCAGCAGGTGCGCGAGGGCGGGCTCGGCGATCGCGCCCAGCCCCAGCGAGCAGATGGTGATCCCGAGCTGCGCCCCGGCGATCATCAGCGGGATCTGGTTCATCGCCGACAACGCCCAGCGGGCCCGCTTCGAACCGCCCGCCAACGGCTCGACCACGGTGCGCCGGGACGCGATCAGCGCGAACTCGCTGCCCACGAAGAACGCGTTGCCGAGCAGCAGCGCGACGGTGACCAACAGCTCAGGCATCGCCGTCCGGCTCCTCGGGACGGAGCACCCGGACCTGCTCGATCCGGTGCCGCTCGACCTCCACGACGGTGAACCCGAAGCCCGACTCGTCGACCGTCTCGCCCGCGAGCGGGATATGCCCCAGCCGGGCCATCAGGAACCCGGCGAGCGTCTCGTACGGCCCCTCGGGCAGCCGGAAGCCGGTCTGCTCCGCCAGCTCGTCGGAGCGCAGCACCCCGTCGACGAGGACCGTCCGCTCCCCGCCCGGCACCCGCAGCCCGACCGCGCCGACGTCGTCCACCGCGGCCGGGTCGAACTCGTCGGCGATCTCCCCGACCAGCTCCTCCACGAGGTCCTCCGTGGTGACCACGCCGTCGGTGCCGCCGTACTCGTCGACGACGATGGCGAGGTCGGCACCCGCGCTGCCGAGCGCGGCCAGTACGCCGTCGAGGTCCAGGCTCTCCGGCACGTACACCGGCTCGCGGGCCACCGACCCGACCGTGGTCGAGCCGCGCAGGGCCAACGGCACGCCCAGCGCGTCCGGCACCCCGGCGACGCCGGTCACCAGGTCGAGGGTCTCCTCGTACACCGGGAACCGGGTCCGCCCGGTCCGGCGGGACAGCGCCAGCAGCTCCGCCACGGTGGCGGTGGCCCGCAGCGCGACGACGTCGACCCGCGGGGTCATCGCCTCGGCGGCCCGCTTGTCGCCGAACCGGATGGTCCGGCGCAGCAGCATGGCGGTGTCCGGCGGCAGCGCCCCCGCCCGCGCCGAGATGGCCGCCAGCAGCCCCAGCTCCTCCGGCGAGCGGGCGCTGGCCAGCTCCTCCTGCGGCTCCACGCCCAGCAGCCGGACCAGGCGGTTCGCCGAGTCGTTCAGCGCCCGGATCAGCCAGCCGAAGGCGCGGGAGAAGGCGCGCATCGGGCCGGCGGTCGCGAGGGCGGTGGGCATCGGCCGGGCCAGCGCGAGGTTCTTCGGCACCAGTTCGCCGAAGAGCATGGAGAGCAGGGTGGCCAGGGCCAGGGCGAGGAACGGGGTGAACCGGCCGGCGGCGTCCCCGGCGACCGGCCGCAGCAACGGGGTGAAGAGGCGGGCCAGGGCGGGCTCGGCCAGGTAGCCCGTGAGCAGCGCGGTGAGGGTGATGCCGAGCTGCGCCCCGGAGAGCTGGAAGGAGAGTTCCCGCAGCGCCCGGCGTACGGTCGCGGCCCGGCCGTCGCCCGCGGTCGCCCGCCGCTCGATCTCCGGGCGGTCCACCGTGACCAGGGCGAACTCGGCCGCGACGAAGAACGCGTTGCCGCCGGTCAGCAGCACGAAGCCGACCAGGGGCAGCAGCGTGGTCAGCAGCAGGCCATCGATGGTCGTCTCACCTCGGCGAAATTCTCGCACGGGCGGCGGCCCCGGTCACGGGCGGAAGATCTGCCGGGTTCGCCGGCCCCGGCTACCGTCGGGGCATGGCCCCGCTCACGCTCGCCCACGAACTCGCCCTGCTCGGCTACGACGACGCGGGCGTCAACCAGCTCGGCCGGCCCACGCTCGACTACGGCCTGGCCGGCGCCCTGCTGCTGGAGCTGACGCTCGCCGGCCGGGTCGAGGTCGCCGACGACCGGCTGGTGGTGACCGATCCGACCCCCGTCGGGCAGCGGCAGCTCGACGACGCGCTGACCCGGATCGCCACCGAGCCGAAGCGGCGCAAGCCGAAGGACTGGGTCACCCGGCTCGCCAAGGACCTGCCCGAGCAGGTGCTGGACGGGCTGGTCACCGCCGGCGTCCTGCGCCGCGACTCGGACAAGGTGCTGTGGGTCTTTCCGCGTACCCGCTATCCGTCCACCACCGGCGCGGAGCCGGCGGTGGAGACGCAGGCCCGGCAGCGGATGGTCGCCGCCGTGGCCGCGGACGGCCCGGTGGACGGGCGGACGGCCGCGCTCATCGGCCTCGCCCGGGCCGTCGGCCTGGACCGCAAGCTCTTCGCGGAGCTGCCGAAGGAGCACGTCAAGCGCCGGCTGACCGAGATCGCTGCCGGGGACTGGGCGTCCGCCGCCACGAAGAAGGCGATCGAGGAGATCCAGGCGGTCATCCTGATCACGACCACCACGGCCGTCACCACCACGATCATCACCACGACCTCCTGAACGACGACGGCGGCGGCACCGGGGGTGCCGCCGCCGTGAGACGTCGCAGGGGTACGCGTCAGCCGGCCGCCGGCGCCCGCTCGGTGTCGCCCGGCGCCTGCTCGGGCTTGACGGAGCGGAGCAGCACGCTGGCCACGTCGACGACCTCGACCTGCTCGCCGGCGCCCTTGCCGTTCACCCCGTCGTTGAGCATCGTCGAGCAGAACGGGCAGCCGACGGCGACCGTCTTCGCCCCGGTGGACATGGCCTCCTCGACCCGGTCCACGTTGATCCGCTTGCCGATCTTCTCCTCCATCCACATCCGGGCGCCGCCGGCGCCGCAGCAGAAGGAGCGCTCGCTGTTGCGCGGCATCTCGATGAGTCCGCCGTCGCCGCTCGCGCCGTCCCCACCGGCGATGGCGCTGCCGAGCACCTCACGCGGCGGGGCGAAGACCCGGTTGTGCCGGCCCAGGTAGCAGGGGTCGTGGTAGGTCACGCCACCGTCGACCGGCTGCACCGGGGTGAGCTTGCCGGTGGCGACCAGGTGCGCCAGGAGCTGGGTGTGGTGGACCACCTCGAACTCGCCGCCGAGCTGGCCGTACTCGTTGCCGAGGGTGTTGAAGCAGTGCGGGCAGGTCGCGACGATCTTCCGCTTGCTCTTCTCCCGGCCCTCGAACGCCTCGTTGAGGGTCTCGACGTTCTGCTGGGCGAGCATCTGGAAGACGAACTCGTTGCCGATGCGGCGGGCCGGGTCACCGGAGCAGGTCTCGCCCTCGCCGAGGATCGCGAACTTCACGCCCGCCTCGTTGAGCAGCGTGGCGACCGCCCGGGTGGTCTTCTTGGCCCGGTCCTCGAACGCGCCGGCGCAGCCGACCCAGAAGAGGTACTCGAAGTCGTCGACCTCGCCGACCCGCGGCACCTCGAAGTCCAGGCCCTTGGTCCAGTCCTCGCGGGTGTTCTGCGGGGCACCCCACGGGTTGCCCTTGTTCTCCAGGTTGCGCAGCATCACGCCGGCCTCCGACGGGAAGCTCGACTCGATGAGCACCTGGTAGCGGCGCATGTCGACGATGTGGTCGACGTGCTCGATGTCCACCGGGCACTGCTCGACGCAGGCGCCGCAGGTGGTGCAGGACCAGAGCACGTCCGGGTCGATGATGCCGCCTTCCTCGGCGGTGCCGATCAGCGGCTTCTCGGCCTCGGCCAGGGCCAGCACGTCCATGTGGGCGAGCTGGGCGGCGGTGGCCTTCTCCTCGCCGGTCAGGTCCTTGCCGCCGCCGGCCAGCAGGTACGGCGCCTTCGCGTACGCGTGGTCGCGCAGGCTGAGCACCAGCAGCTTCGGCGACAGCGGCTTGCCGGTGTTCCAGGCCGGGCACTGCGACTGGCAGCGGCCGCACTCGGTGCAGGTGCTGAAGTCCAGCAGGCCCTTCCAGGTGAACTGCTCGACCTGGGCCACGCCGAACTGGTCCTTCTCCGGGTCGGCCTCCTCGAAGTCCAGCGGCTTGCCCTGGCTGGTCATGGGGCGCAGCGCGCCGAGGCCGGAGACGTTGGCGCCCGGGTCGCGCTTGAAGAAGATGTTGAAGAAGGCCAGGAAGCGGTGCCAGGCGACGCCCATGGTGACGTTCAGCGAGATCACGATGAGCCAGGTCATCGAGATGACGATCTTGATCAGCGCGGCGACGCTGACGCCGGCCGCCCAGTTCGGCAGCAACCCGCCGACGGCGTGGCTGAGCGGGGCGGCCCAGACCGGGTACTCGAAGTGGTCGGTGGCGACCTTGAAGCCCCGGATGACGAAGCCCATGATCAGTACGGCGAGGATGATGCCCTCGACGAAGTAGCCCTGCCACATGGTCGAGCCGGTGAACCGGGACTTGCCGCCCGGCCGGGTGGGCCGGTTGCGGAGCCGGATCGCGATCAGCACCAGGATGCTGACGATGCCCAGGATCGCGAGCCACTCGGTGACCAGCCCGTAGATCGCCCAGTTGCCCACCAGCGGCAGCCCGCCGGTCGGGGAGACGACCTCGAAGTACGCCTCCAACACCAGCAGCGACAGCACGATGAAGCCGACCATCACGAACCAGTGCGCCGCACCCACCACGCTCCAGCGGAGCATGCGGGTATGGCCGGCGGTCTCGGCCAGCATCGTCTTCGCGCGGGTGCCCGTGTCACCGAAGCGGGTCGGGTCCGGCTGACCCAGCCGGATGACGGCCACCATCTTCATGACCGCGCGTACCGCAAGCCACACCGCCACGGCGGTGATGGCGAACGCGAGGATCGTGGTGACGATCTGGACGCTGCCCATCGAGTTGGCCTCCCCGGTCTGCTGCCTGTCGAGCGGCTCGGCGACCGGGGCCCGGGTCAGGGCACGACCGGCGAGCCACAGCTGCCGCACCCTCGACCGGACCGGTCGATGACCTCGCTCCGCTCGGTCATGCAGTGCAGCCTACGCGCAAGGTTACCCAGGAGTAACGTGAGTCATCTCGCACCGGGCCGCGCCGCCCTGCGCACACCTTAGGGCGAAGACACCCCCACCGCCGGGTAGGGGCTCCACCGAGTGACATGGATTGCCACCCGTCGGCCCCGAACCGGACGGCTTCGACGCAGGGCTGGCCGCGCCCGGACGACCCCGCCGCCGGTCCGGCGGCGGGGTGCGGCGCTCAGCGCCAGCGGGAGAGCAGGATCAGGGAGGCGACCATCGCGCCGAAGCCCACCGCGAGGTTCCAGTAACCCCACGACATGACCGGGTACTCCTGCTCGGAGAGGTAGTAGACCACCAGCCAGCCGATGCCGAGAACGATGAGGGCGACCGCCGAGACCGGGAGCCACACCGGGCTAGGCTTGCGCGTCGCCGCCGTCGCCGTCGGACGGACGTCCGTCGGCGGGGTGTACACCTTCTTCTTGCGAACCTGAGACTTGGGCACGACGCTCTCCAGAGGGGTTACGACCTCGTCCGGCCTGACAACCGGGCGCGGGGGCGACGGTCCATGGCCAATAATGTTCGACAGCTAGCGTAGTCCCGAAGGCCCGTCCAATCCACGAATGGGGCGAGGCCAGTGCACGGAGTGACCGAAAAAGGCGGGACTGTTCGGGTCGCCGCGGCGGCTCGCGCCTCCGCGGGCTGAACCAGACGACGGGGAAGGAACGCTCGGTGGAGTACACATCCGGCGCGGCCTCCTGGCAGAAGGTGCTCCGGCGGGCGGTCGCCGGGCTGCTGCCTCGACGCCCACGGCAGCGACGACCGGGCTGGTCGATCGGGGTGCCGCTGATCGCCGCCGCGGCCGGGCTGCTCTTCACCACCACGGCGACCACCGCGGGCGGCACCGCCCTGCGCGAGGACCGCCGACCCCAGCTCAACCAGCTGATCGAGGACCGGCGCGCGGAGGTGGCGGCCAGCGAGCGGCGGGCGTCCGACCTGCGCGCCGAGGTCGAGGGCCGCACCAGCGCCCTGGCCCGCTCCGACGGCCCGATCAAGGAACAGCAGGACCGGGCCGCCGCCAGCCGGGCCGACGCCGGCTTCACCGCGCTCGCCGGCTCCGGGGTGACGGTGGAACTCGACGACGCGCCCCGGCGCAACGACGGCACGCTGCCCGCCGGGGCCACCAACGACGACCTGGTCGTCCACCAGGGGGACGTGCAGGCGGTGGTGAACGCACTCTGGGCGGGTGGCGCCGAGGCCATGTCCATCATGAACGTCCGCGTGCTGTCGACCAGCGCGGTACGCTGCGTGGGTAACACCCTGCTGCTGCACGGCCGGGTGTACTCCCCACCATTCAAGATCGTAGCAATCGGCGATCCCGCTGCCCTGCAGCAGGCCCTCGCCGACTCACAGGGAGTCCGGTTGTTCAGGGACCTGGTCGACGACTACAAGCTCGGTTACAAGGAGACCGTCTCCTCGGTGACCGTGCCGGCGTTCGAGGACTCGACCACGCTGCGCTCGGCGACGGTGCCCAGGTGAACCGCGTACCGGACGACCGGCCCGAGGACCGCGACGCCCGTCACCGCGACCAGGACGACGGGCCGACCGCCTTTTTGCCCAAGGTCGACCGGCCCGCCCCGACCCGCCCCGCCCCGGCCGGCGCCTGGCCGGAGCCCACGCTCCCGTCCCGGTCCCCGGCTCCCCGTCCGCCCCACGGGCCCGCCCCGGCCGCCGGCGACGCTCACGCGCCTGCCGGGCCCTCCGTCGGATGGTCGCGCGCCACGCCCGACCCGACCCGCCCGGCACCGGAGCCCGGCCGTCCCGCGAACCTCGGCCATTTCCCGCCGAACGCCGACCAGAGCCGCTCCGCCGGCAGCCCCGCCCGGCCCACCGAGCCCGGCCGTCCCGGTCCGGCGGACCACGGCCACCCCTGGCCCGCCAACTTCGGGCGGCCCGGCTCCGCCGACTCCGACCGACGCGCCCCTGCCGACCCCGGCCGCCTCGGCCCTGTCGAGCCTGGTCACGTCGGCCCTGCCGAGCCCGGTCGCCCCGGCCCTCCCGACCCTGGCCGCCCCGGTCCTGCCGACTTCGGCCGCGGGGAGACCACGGACTTCGGCCGCATTGGGCCCGCCGAGTCCGACCGGCGCGGGTCCGGCTTCGACCGGCATGGGTCCGGCTTCGACCGGCGCGGGTCCGGCGATCTCGGCCGCCCACTGCCTTCGCGCTACGACCGGCCCGCTGATTTCGACCACTCCCGGCCCGCCGAAGCCGATCGTTCCCGGCCCGCCGACCTCGACCGCTCCCGGCCCGCCGACTTCGATCGGCGTGGGGGTGGCAACTTCGACCGACCCGGTCCTGCCGGCTTCGGTCGGCCGGGGCCCGCCGAAGCCGATCGTTCCCGGCCCGCCGACCTCGACCGGCGCGGTGGTGGCGACTTCGACCGGCCCGGCCCTGCCGACTTCGGTCGGCCGGGTCCCGCCGACCGTCGGCCGGAGCCCGCCGACCTCCGCCATGCCGGCCCGGCCGATTCCGGCCCGTCCGCCCGGGCCGGTGCCGGCGGATCGCCGCCGTGGCCCGGTCCTGGCCCGGTCCGGCCGGCCGCCCCGCCGCACCCCGCGTCGCCGTCCGACGATCTCCGACTGCCGGCCGCCGCCGGGGGCGCCGGCCCCGGCGGCGAGCGCTCCGTCCGCCCGCCGGTCGATCGGGCCGCCGCCAGGGAAGGCCGGCCGGCCGCCGACGCGCCGACCGCCTTCATCCCGAAGGTGGGCGCGTCGGCGAACGGCCCGTCGACCCCGGTCTCCCCGGCCGGTCCGGGCCGCGACGTCGATCCCGGGGCCACCGCCCTGATCCCGGCCGCCTCCGGGCGTACGCCGACCGTCCCGGCCGCGCTCGTCGAGTCGACCGCCCTGATGGGCGCGGTGCCGCGTCCTCCGAAGACGGACGAGCCGGAGGGCTCCGACACTCCCGCCGAGCAGCCTCGGCCACGCCGGGGTGAGCGGGTGGTCCAGCTCCGCCCGGAGCAGACAGGCGAGGGCTACAAGAGCGTCTACTCGGAGCTCACCCGACCGTCGCTGGGCTCCCGGCTGCGTACCGGCATCCGGGTCAGCGGCGAACTGCTGATCACCTTCGGCCTGGTGGTGCTGCTCTTCGCCGGCTACGAGGTGTGGGGCAAGTCGGCAATCGTCGACGCCCATCAGAACGACCTCAGCCAGCAACTGGCGCAGGCGTGGGGCCCGGAGGGCGACCCGACGGTGGCGCCGTCGGCCAGCGCGTCCGCCAAGCCGAAGCCGCCCGTGCAGGGCAAGCCCATCGCCGGGCTCTACATCCCCAAGCTCGACAAGAGCTGGGTCGTCGTCGAGGGCGTCACCCAGAAGGACATCCGGTACGCGCCGGGCCACTACCCCTCCAGCGCCCTGCCGGGCCAGGTCGGCAACTTCTCCGTCGCCGGGCACCGCAACCGGGCCACCTTCTGGCGGCTCGACGAGTTGAACAACGGGGACGCCATCGTGGTGGAGGGCAAGACCGACTGGCACGTCTACAAGGTGACCCAGAGCCGGATCGTCAAGCCCACCCAGGTCGAGGTCGTGGCGCCCGTGCCGGGCAAGCCCGGGCAGAAGCCGACCAGGTCGATGCTCACCCTGACCACCTGCAACCCGAAGTTCGACAACTACCAACGCCTGATCATCCACGCCGAGTTGGCGCGCAGCCAGCCGAAGTCGGCGGGGCGCCCGGCGGAACTGGGGGCCTGACGGTGTACGGCTGGATCTGGCGCAAGCTCCCCTTCGGGCTGCCCGGCAAGCTCGTCGGCAGCCTGCTGATCACCAGCGCGATGGTGGCCCTGCTCTGGTACGTGGTGTTCCCGTGGGCCGAGCCCCTGCTGCCCTTCGACGACGTGCAGGTCACCCAGGATGCCGGCGATCCCGGCGGCGACTCGGTGCCGAGCGGCGGGGAGAACGGCGACGCCCCGCCCGGCGACGAGCACGAGTTGCCGTACGACACCGACCAGAACAACACCCCGCCTGCCTCCCCGGACGAGTGAGCCCCTGATGCGTGTCCTGGTGATCGACAACTACGACTCGTTCGTCTTCAACATCGTGCAGTACCTGGGCCAGCTCGGCGTGGACTGCGACGTCCGGCGCAACGACGAGATCGAGGTCGCCGAGGTGGGCAGGGTCGGCGCGGCCGGCGTCCTGCTCTCGCCCGGCCCCGGCAGCCCCGACCGCGCCGGCATCTGCCTCGACGTCATCCGCGCGTACGCGGGCGAGCTGCCGATCTTCGGCGTCTGCCTGGGCCACCAGGCGATCGGTGAGGCCTTCGGCGCCACGGTGACCCGCGCCCCCGAGCTGCTGCACGGCAAGACCTCCGAGGTGCGCCACCACGGCGCCGGGGTGCTCGCCGGCCTGCCGGACCCGTTCACCGCCACCCGCTACCACTCGCTCGCCGTGCTGCCGGAGACGCTGCCCGAGGAGCTGGAGGTCACCGGCTGGACGGGTTCCGGCGTGGTGATGGCGATGCGCCACCGTACGCTGCCGATCGAGGGCGTCCAGTTCCACCCGGAGTCGGTGCTGACCGAGGGCGGTCACCTGATGCTGGCGAACTGGCTCGCCGCCTGCGGTCACCCGGAGGCGCTGGAGCGGGCCCCGGCGCTGGCCGCCGAGGTGGACGCGCGCCGCCGCGCCGCCTTCGCCACCGCCTGAGCATTACGTCGCCGCTGCGGAGATCCACTCGCCCTGATGCCACCCACACAAAATGGCCAAGGCCGACTTGCCGGATCCTTGCGTCCGCTCACCTCACGGTCAGCTCTCGAGTGCGTCCTCGACGGCCGGGTCTGCGGGTGAGCTGACCGCGGGCGGCCTGCCCCGGACCGCGTCCCAGGCCGCCTTGCCGCTGGCGAAGTAGTCGCGGACGGCCTTGCCGACGAGCAGGGCCGGTCCGCAGCCGGCACAGCGGGCGGTCACCCCGTCGACGTCGAGGCCGAGGTGCCGGCACAGCGTCACCGCGCGGGACAGGTGGTAGGACTGGGTCACGATCAGGGCCCGCTCGACGCCGTACACGTCGCGCGCCCGGGCGCAGGTGTCGTAGGTGTCCAGGCCGAACGGGTCGGCCACGACGCGACGAGGATCGACGCCGAGCCGCTCGGTCAGGTGGGCGGTCATCGCCGCCGGCTCGTCGCCGGACGTGCCGCCCCCGTCGCCCGACACGAGGACCACCCGGGCCCGCCCGCTCTTCACGAGCGCGGCGGCGGTCTCCAGGCGGCCGGCGAGGCGGTCACCCGGCTGACGGCGGTCCGCCGCCACCGCCGTACCCAGGACGATCACGACGTCGGCGGCGGGCGCGTCGGCCTCGCCGTACAGGTGGCCGCGGGCGGCGGCCGTCGTCCAGAGCCAGGGAATGCTGGCCAGGAGCAGCGCCGCCAGGCCCAGGACCGCCGCGCGGATCAGGCGCCGTCGCCACCGGCTCGAACGGTCCGCCGCACCGGTCGCCGGCCGCCCGTCGTCGACCGGCGGAGGGCGCTGCCCGGCGGCATCGGAAGGCCGCCGCGCGGCGGCGTCGACCTGCCCGGCGGCGTCGGCAGGGCGCTGACCGGCAGCGTCCGCAGGGCGCTGACCGGCAGGGTCCCCCGCGCTCACGAGCGGGTCAGCGCTCGGGCAGTCGGATCGGCGGGGTGGTCGGCAGCGGGAAGCCCCCGCCGCCGCCGTCACCGGGGGTGGTCGGCGTGGCGCTGGGCGTCGGGCTCGCCGAGTCGGTGGGCGTCGGCTCGGTTTGCGGCACGGTGACCACGATCGTCACGGTCTTGCCCCTGGCGAGGTTGCTCCCGGCCGGCGGGGTCTGCGAGGTAACCTGGCCGGCCTCCTCCGGCGGCACCTCGCGGCCCCGCTTGACGTCGACCCGGTAGCCCGCCTCGTCCAGCTCCTCCTCGGCGTCGTCCTTGCTGGAGCCGACCACGTTGGGCACCTTGCCGACGTTGCCCCTGGAGACGGTGAGCGTGACCGTGCTCTTCGCGGCGACCTGCTTGCCCTCATCGGGCGACACCGCGAGGACGATGCCCTCCTTCTCGGCGTCGTCCTTCTCCTTCTTGTCCACCTTGAAGCCGGCTTCCTCCAGCCGCTTCTTCGCGCCCTCGTAGGTGGAGCCGACGAGGTCCGTCGGGATGGCCTTCATCTCCACGCCGCCGCAGACCCGGACGACGACATCGCGGTTCGCTTCGAGGAGTGAGTTGGCGGGCGGGTCCTGGTCGACGACCTGGCCCTTCTGGCAGGTGCCGAAGACCTGGTCGCCCTCCTTGGGCACCAGGTTGGCCTGCTGGATCCGGGCGAACGCCTCCTGCTGGGTCAGGCCGGTCACCGTGGGGACCGTGGCCCGGTCGTCGCCGTCACGCTGGCTCAGCAGGGCGGCGGCGAGGGCGATCACCGCGAGGACGCCCACCGCCGCGAACGTCGCGATCAGCCAGGAGGACGCCTTGCGCCGGCGCGGGTCGCCGACCCGGGCCGGCATCTGCCGGGTCTGCGGGGCGCCGGGGGTGCCCGCGTAGCCGCCCGCGGCCGGGGCGAGCTGCGTCGTCTCCTCCTGCGGCAGCACGGGGGTCGCCATTACCGGGCGGCCGGCGGCCGCGCGGAGCAGGTCGGCCCGCATCTCGCCGGCGCTCTGGTAGCGGTTGAGGGGGTTCTTCGACAGCGCCTTGAGCACGATCGCGTCGACCGCGGGGTTGACGTCCGGGTTGATGTCGCTCGGGGTCGGGGGCGCCTCCCGCACGTGCTGGTAGGCCACGCTGACCGGGCTGTCGCCGACGAACGGCGGATGCCCGCAGACCAGCTCGAAGAGCACGCAGCCGGCGGCGTAGACGTCGGAGCGGGCGTCGACCGCCTCGCCGCGCGCCTGCTCGGGCGAGAGGTACTGCGCCGTACCGATGACCGCACTGGTCTGGGTCATGGTGGTGGCGCCGCTGGCCAGCGCCCGCGCGATGCCGAAGTCCATCACCTTGACCTGGCCGGTCTGGGTGAGCATCACGTTGCCGGGCTTGATGTCGCGGTGGATGATGCCGTGCCGGTGGCTGAACTCCAGGGCCGCGCACATGTCGGCGCAGATCTCCAGCGCCCGGCGCGGCTGGAGCCGCCCCTCGACGCCGAGCACCTCCTTGAGGGTCCGCCCGTTGACGAACTCCATCACGATGAACGGCAGGGTCTCGCCGGTGGGCGCGGTCTCCTCGCCGGTGTCGTAGACGGCGACGATCGCCGGGTGGTTGAGGGACGCGGCGTTCTGCGCCTCCCGGCGGAACCGCATCTGGAAGGTGGCGTCCCGGGCGAGGTCGGTCCGGAGCATCTTGATCGCGACGTCCCGACCGAGCCGGAGATCGCGACCGCGGTGCACCTCGGCCATACCGCCGTAGCCGAGCAGCTCGCCGACCTGGTACCTGCCACCGAGCAGGCGGGCCTGCGCTGTCATCGCGTCTGTCGTCCTTCGCTCGTCGTCTCGTCGCTGCCCGACCGGGGCAGTTCCTGTCGACGGTACGACGTTCCGGTCGGATCGTCGCGTCCGTCGGGCCACAGCGCGCCGGACGTCACCGTCCGCGAGGTGGCCGCACCCGACTTCGTGTTCTCCCGCAGGTGGTAGGAAATCACGCCGGAGCAGACGAGGACCAGCACGGCCACGAGGATGGCGAGGAACACCATCCCGGGCCGGGACCGCTGCCCACCCGGCTGGTGCGCCGGCGGGACGGCGTGTCCCGCGTACGGCATCGGTCGGGCCTGCGGCACTGGCGCCGCGCCGCGCGGGTAGCCCGTCGGCGCCATCTGCGGATGCTGGACGGGCGCGGCGGGCGCGACCGAGGTGGGGCGGTGCGGCGCGGCGGCCGGCCGGGTGTTCGCCACGGGCGGCCGGTGAGCCGCCATGGGCGGACGCGGCGGCTGCGCGGCGACGTTCGGCTGCCGGTGCGGCGGCGACACCGGCGGGCGCGGCGGCGGCACCTGGGCGCGGCCGGGCGGGCCGGCGGGCGACGCCGGGGCGGCGGAGATGGGCTGACCTGCCGCCCGGGCCTGCTGGGAGAGCTGGGCCTTGAGCTGACGGGCGACCCCGGCCAGCGTGGCGGCGCTCGGCCAGCGTGCCGCCGGGTCCTTCGCCAGGGCCCGCTCGACCACCGCCCGGACCTGCGGCGGAATGTCCGCCGGCAGCGGACGGGGCGTCTCCCGCACGTGCCGCATGGCGATGTCGAGGGGATTGTCGCCCTCGAAGGGGCGTCGGCCGGCGAGGCACTGGTAGGCCACCACACCGAGCGCGTAGACGTCGGACGCGGGCGTGGCGACCCCGCCGGTGGCCTGCTCCGGGGAGATGTACGAGGCGGTGCCGAGCACCGAGCCGGCTGCGGTGAGCTGGGCGACCAGCTCCGACCGGGCGATGCCGAAGTCGGTGAGCACCAGGGTGCCGTTGGGCCGGACCAGCAGGTTTCCGGGCTTCACGTCCCGGTGCACGATGCCCTTCACGTGCGCGGCGTGCAGCGCGTCGGCGGCCTGGGCGACGAGCGCCATCGTGCGGGCCGGGGTGAGCCGGCCGACCCGGGCCAGGGTGGCCGAGAGCGCGTCGCCCTCGACGTACTCCATGACCAGGAAGGCGATCTGCTGGTCGTTGCCGAAGTCGTAGACGTCGACCACGCCGGGGTGGTTGATCGTGGCCATGGTGCGGGCCTCGCCCCGGAAGCGCTCGGCGAAGTCGGGGTCGTCGAGCAGCGCGGGGAGCAGGCTCTTGACGGCGACCGTACGGCCGAGCACCTGGTCGGTGCCGCGCCAGACGTCACCCATGCCGCCGCTGGCGATCCGCTCGTCCAGGCGGTAACGGTTGCCGAGCTGCACCCCCGGGCTCAGCATGTCAGCGGCCCCCCGGGTCGGCGATGGCGGCGCGCATGATCTGCCCGGCGATCCGGGCCGCCTCGGCGCTGCCGCCGGGGCCGGCCTGCTCCAGCATCACGCAGACCGCCGAGACCGGCGTGCCGTTCTTGTCCAGGGCGAAGCCGATGAACCAGCCGTGGTCGGGCCGATCGGGCGCCGACTGGGCGGTGCCCGTCTTGCCGCCGACCGTGTAGCCCCTGAGCTGCGCGTTCGTGCCGGAGCCGTTCTCGACCACGCTGACCATCATGTCCCGCAGGTCCTTGGCGACCTGACCGCTGACCGGCTGCCGCAACTCCCTGGGCTTCGCGGTGTAGTAGCTGGTGGTGCGGTCCGGGGCGAGCAACTGGCGGACCAGGTACGGCCGCATCTGGCTGCCGCCGTTGGCGACGGACGCGGCGATCAGGGCGCCCTGGAGCGGGGTCATCCGCACGTTGTTCTGGCCGATCGACGACTGCGCCAGCGCGGCCGGGTCGGTGCTGCCGTCCGGGTTCTGCATGTCCCCGGTCCGGCTCGCCGCCACCGGGTGGCCGGCCTCGTTGAGGTGGCCGACGGTGAGGTCCTCCTGCTCGAAGCCGAACTGCCGGGCCTTCTCCTTGATCTTGTCGGCGCCGAGCCGGACGCCCATCTGCGCGAAGCCCGTGTTGCACGACTCGGTCACCGCGTTGATCAGGGTGACCTCGTCCTCGGGGCAGATCGACGGGGCCGCGTTGCGGATCGGCGTGCCCGAGGTCGGCGGGGTCCAGCTGGCCCCGGCCAGGATCTTCGTCTGCTGACCCACGCCGCTCTCCAGCGCCGCGGCGGCCACCACGATCTTGAAGGTGGAGCCCGGGGGGAGCACCTCGCCGAGGGCGCGGTTCTTCAGCGGGCCCGCCGGGTCCTGCTCCAGCTTGTTGTACGCGGCCGTGGCCTCGTTGGTGCTGTGGCTGACCAGCGGGTTGGGGTCGAAGCTGGGCATCGAGACCAGCGCCTGCACCGCCCCCGTACGCGGGTCGACGGCGATCGCCGCGCCCTTGGCGGCGTCGACCCGGTTGTTGCGCAACTGCTCGAACGCGGTGTTCTGGGCGCCCTTGGAGACCGTCAGCAGGACGTTGCCGCCGCCGGACTGGTCACCGGTGAACATGTCCTTGACCCGGTTGGCGATCAGCGCGTCGCTGGTGCCGGCCAGGAAGTCGTTCTCGAACTTCTCGATGCCGGTCTCGGCGAGGTTGACCGGCTTGTAGCCGAGGATGTGGGCGTACCTCGCCCCGCCGGGGTAGCTGCGCTGGAACTTCAGCTCGCCGTCGGTCTCCTTGCTGAGCGCGAAGGCGGTGCCGCCGGCCTCGATGTTGCCGCGCCGGCGCTCGTACTCGGCGACCTGGACCCGACCGTTGTAGTCGCTGGTGCGGTACTCGTCGGCCTTGTATGCCTGGATCCAGTTCAGGTTCGCGAAGAGCAGGCCGAAGAGAACCATGACGACGACGCCGACGCGGCGCAGGGGTGCGTTCACGGCCTGATCACCTCCGTGGGGGCACCGTGCAGCTGCTCCGGCGGGCCGCCGGACGGTCGGGCCGCCTTGCCGCCACCGCCGGCGACGGGGCGGCGGGCCCCGTCGGAGATCCGGAGCAGGGCCGCGATGAGCAGCCAGTTGGCCATCAGCGAGGAACCGCCGGCGGAGAGGAACGGGGTGGTCTGCCCGGTCAGCGGGATGAGCTTGCTGATCCCGCCGACGATCACGAAGACCTGGAGCCCGAGGGTGAAGGCCAGGCCGCCGGCCAGCAGCTTGCCGAACGAGTCCCGGACCGCCAGCGCCGCGCGCAGCCCCCGCTCCACGATCAGCAGGTAGACCACGAGCAGGGCGGAGAGGCCGAAGAGGCCGATCTCCTCACCGATGCCGGCGAAGATGAAGTCGTTCTGCACCTCGGGCAGCAGGCCGGGCTGGCCGCCACCGGGACCCGCGCCGAACAGGCCACCGGTGCCGAGCGCGAGCAGGCCCTGCACGAGCTGGTAGCCGTCGTTGTAGGGGTCGGCGAACGGGTCGAGCCAGATCTGCGCGCGCAGGTAGAAGTTGGCGAACGGCCCGCCGACCACGTCGCCCAGCACGTACGCCAGGTAGACGCCGCCGAAGAAGAGCACCAGACCGATGAGCAGCCAACTGACCCGCTCGGTGGCGATGTAGAGCGTCACCACGAACATGCCGAAGTAGAGCAGCGAGGTGCCCAGGTCCTTCTCGAAGACGAGGACCAGGACGCTGACCAGCCAGACCGCGACCACCGGGCCGAGGTCCCGCCCGCGCGGGAAGTCGATGCCGAGGAACCGGCGGCTCGCCAGCGACAGCACCTCGCGCTTGCGCACCAGGTAGTAGGCGAAGAAGACCAGCAGGGCCAGCTTGGCGAACTCACCGGGCTGGATCGAGAAGCCCCCGACCCGGATCCACAGCTTCGCGCCGTTGATCTCGGAGAACCGGCTGGGCAGCACCGCCGGGATCATCACCAGCACGATGCCGGCCAACCCCAGCGTGTACGCGTAGCGCGACACCGAGCGGTGGTCCCGCATGAGCGCGAGCAGGCCGGCGGCGAGGATGACCGAGGCGAGCGTCCAGGCCAACTGCCTGCCGCCGGTGCCGGCGAAGATGGCCAGGTCCTCCCGCTCGGCGGGCGCCGCGCTGCCCAGGTCGAGCCGGCGCAGGAAGCCGACCCCGATCCCGTTGAGCAGGGCGACCGCCGGCAGCAGGGCCGGGTCGGCGAAGGGCGCCAGGAACCGGATCACCAGGTGCAGGCCGAGGAACACGGCGGTGAGCGCGGCGGCCGGCATCCAGAAGTCGGCCGTGACCGTGTCGAGCACCTTCGCCTCGACCATCGCCCCGTACGCGGCCACCAGCACCATGGCGACCAGCAGCAACGACAGCTCGGCGTTGCGCCGGGACCGGGCCAGGCGTACGCCGGGCTGCTCGCCCGTGGTGGCGGGCGAGGATGCCGGAATGGCCGCTGCGGTCACGGAACGTCCTCGGATCGAGCCGCGCCTACTCCGGCGACCGGCACGCGGCGGGGTCGAGCGCCGGCGAGTCGGTGTCGGAGGGCGGGGCGTCGGGCGTGGTGGTCGGCGCGGCCGGCGTGCTTGGCCGGCCGCTGACCGGGGCGCTCGCACTCGCGCTGACGGTCGGAGCGGGCGACACCGGGACGGAGGTCGGCGTCGGGACGGTGGTGACGGCCCCGGCGCTCGGACTCGGGCTCGGCGGGCAGATCGGCTTCAGGTTCGGGTTCATCGGGTCGTCGCTGGTCAGCTCGGCCAGTCGACGCTCGGCGTCGGGCTCGCTCTTGGCCGGGATGCCCTGCTTGACCTGCTCCTGGGCGGCCAGCGTCAGGTCCTCCAGGTCCGCCGGGCTCTTGGAGTGCACGGTCGACAGGTTCATCCCGGCGATCTCGCCCTGGATGCCCCGGAACACCGCGACCTGGCCGTTCTCGGTCGCGCCGACGTAGTACTGCCGCTGGGTGTAGCTCCAGCCGCCGAAGACCGCGCCGCCGACGAGGACCAGCAACGCCACCGAGATCGCGGCGGCCCGTACCGGCCGGCGCCTCGGGCGCTCCGACTCGTCGTCGGCGCCTGCCGTCGGTTCCTCGGGAACGGGCGGGCGCGGCGCGGAGAGGGCGGACGCGCGGGCGGCCGGCGTGGACACGTCGGCGGAGGTCGCCATGCCCCGGTCCCGGGCGGCGGCGCCGCCGACGATCGGGCTCGCCTCGACGATGTCCTGGTCGGTGGCGTCGGCGATGATCACCGTGATGTTGTCCGGGCCGCCGCCGCGAAGGGCGAGCTGCACCAGCCGCTCCACGCACTGCTGCGGGTCGGTGTATTCGCGCATCGTCTCGCCGATGGTGTCGGCGCTGACCACACCCGAGAGGCCGTCGCTGCAGATCAGGTAGCGGTCGCCGGGAAGCACCTGACGGACGCTGTATTCCGGGTCGATGTCGCGGCCGTCGAGCGCCCGGGTGAGCAATGAGCGCTGGGGGTGGCTGCTCGCCTCCTCGGCGCTGATCCGGCCCTCGTCGACGAGCATCTGGACGTACGTGTCGTCCTTGGTGATCTGCGCGAACTCACCGTTGCGCAGGAGATAGGCCCGCGAGTCACCGATGTGGACCATGCCCAGCTTGCTGCCGGAGAAGAGGGTCGCGGTGAGCGTGGTGCCCATCCCCTCCAGCTGGGGGTTGGCGTCCACGGTGTCGCGGAGCTGCTGGTTGGCGGTGCCCACGGCCGAACGCAGCGCGTCGACGAGGGCGTTACCTGGGACGTCCTCGTCGAGCGGCGCCATGGCACCGATGACGATGTTGCTGGCGACGTCACCGGCGGCCATGCCGCCCATGCCGTCGGCGACGGCGAGAAGCCGCGGCCCGGCGTAGACGGAATCCTGGTTACCGTCTCGGATCAGACCGCGGTCGCTGTGGGCCGCATAGCGCAGGGTCAGAGTCATGGCCGTAATTCGAGAGAAGTGCGGCCGATCCGGATCGGCACGCCGAGGGGGACGGGGGTTGGTCCGGTGACCTTAGCGCGATCCAGGTACGTGCCGTTAGTCGAGCCGAGGTCCTCGACGAACCACTGGCCGTCGCGCGGCACCAGACGGGCGTGCCGCGCCGAGGCGTAGTCGTCGGTGATGACGAGGGTGGAATCCTCCGCCCGGCCGATGGTGATCTGCGCTTCGCCGAGGGTGATCCGGGTCCCGGCAAGTTGACCGGCGGTTACCACGAGCTGGTGGGCCGCCCTGCCCCGCTTCCCCTTCGTCGGTTTCGCCGCCTGCCCGAGCGAGGCGCCGACGGCCCGGGGGGCAGCCACCAGCCGGCCCGACCGGGCGCCCGCGAACAGGTCCCGGCGGATCACGCCGACCACCGTGAACACGAAGATCCACAGCAGGATGAGGAACCCGAACCGGGCGACGGTGATGACGAGTTCCGGCAACGCGGGTCAGCCGTCCACGCGGAAGGTCAGCGTCGTGGTGCCGAGCTGGATCATGTCGCCGGGGTTGAGCGCCACGGCGGAGACCCGCTGGCCGTTGACCATGGTGCCGTTGGTCGACCCCAGGTCGGTCAGCACGACCTGACCACCGTCGAAGTCCAGCCGGGCGTGTCGCCGCGAGATCCCGACGTCGGGCAGGCGCAGGTTGGCCTGGTCGCCGCGGCCGATCACGGTCGAGCCCATCTGGAGGGGGTAGGTGCGCCCGTCGCCGGAGACCAGCCGCACGTTGCGGCCGCCGCCGTGGCCGGGCGGGGGACCGTAGCCGCCGCCCTGGTCGTAGGCCGGGTAGGCGGGCGGGCCCGCGTCGTAGCCGGGCGCCGAGACCGGGGCGACCTCGCCGCCGGTGTAGACCTCGGCGGTGACCCGGAACATCCCGGTGTCCAGCCCCTCGCCGCGTTCGATCTCGACGATCACGTCGCCGTAGACCGTCCAGGCCTGCTCGCCGATGAACTCCGCCTGCGACTGGGCCAGCTCCTGGGCCAGCGCGGCGGCGTACGGCGCCAGACGACTGTGGTCGTAGGGCGAGAGATCGATCACGTAGCGGTTGGGCACCAACGTGCGCCCACCGGCCAGGATCGCCTTGTGCGCCTCGGCCTCCCGCTGCATGGCGTTGAGGATCTCCACGGGGTGGACCACCCCTTTGAAGACCTTGGCGAAGGCCCCCTCGACCAGGCCTTCCAGACGCTTCTCGAAGCGTTGCAGCACGCTCACCGGCTCCTCCTCGGGTCCCGAGGACATGATGGTATCCGGCCGGCGCGCGCGCAGCTCACACGCCGCTCGGCCGTCTGACGGCGGCCCGTTCGGGCGGGCCGATAATGCCGTGCTACTCTTTCGTCCGCCACGAACGGTAACCGCTCCTCGGACGGTAACCGATCGTCGCAACGACCACGGACCGGCTAGGATGTCCGGGGCCCGCTGGAGACAGCAGGTCCGGCACAGACTACAGTGTTCGAGGTCAAGCCACGGGGAAGTGGCGGAATGGCAGACGCGCACGGTTCAGGTCCGTGTGCCCGAAAGGGCGTGGGGGTTCAACTCCCCCCTTCCCCACCAATACGCGAGGGCTCCGCAGCGATGCGGGGCCCTCGCGCCGTATCGGGGCGTGCCGTACGTCACGCTATGCTCCGATGGTTTCTGCCTCCGATGGACCAGGAGTGGCGTGTGAGTGTCGCGTTCGTGACCGGGTCGGGCGGTCTGATCGGCTCCGAGGCGGTCCGGCACTTCGCCGGCCTCGGTCTCGAGGTCGTCGGCATCGACAACGACATGCGGCAGGAGTTCTTCGGCGCGGAGGCGTCCACCGCGTGGAACGTCCGCCGGCTGACCGACGAACTGGGGTCCGCGTACTCGCACCACAGCATCGACATCCGCGACCGGGCCGCGCTGGCCAAGCTGTTCAAGCGGTACGGCACCGACGTCGCCGTGGTGATCCACACCGCCGCCCAGCCGTCGCACGACTGGGCGGTACGCGACCCGTTCACCGACTTCGACGTGAACGCCGCCGGCACGCTCAACGTCCTGCAGAACGTGCGCGAGCACTGCGTCGAGGCGCCGCTCATCCACTGCTCCACCAACAAGGTCTACGGCGACCGGCCGAACAGCCTGCCTTTGGTCGAGCTGGAGACCCGCTGGGAGATCGAGCCCGGGCACCCGTACGAGCAGGGCATCCGCGAGGACATGTCCATCGACGCCTGCCTGCACTCGATCTTCGGCGCCTCCAAGGTGGCGGCCGACGTCATGGTGCAGGAGTACGGCCGCTACTTCGACATGCGGACGGCCTGCTTCCGGGGCGGGACGCTGACCGGTCCGGCGCACTCCGCGACGGAGCTGCACGGCTTCCTGGGCTACGTGATGCGCGCCAACATGGAGCGCCGCACCTACAAGATCTTCGGCTACCAGGGCAAGCAGGTCCGCGACGCCATCCACAGCTCGGACGTGGTCAGCGCGTTCGAGGCGTTCTTCCGCAACCCGCGCTCGGCGGCGGTCTACAACCTCGGCGGCGGCCGGCACTCGAACACCTCCAACCGCGAGGCGTTCGCGCTCGCCGAGCAGATCACCGGCCAGGAGATGGTCACCGAGTACGTCGAGGCCAACCGGATCGGCGACCACAAGTGGTGGATCGGCTCGAACGAGGCCTTCCAGGCCGACTACCCGGAGTGGAAGCAGGTCTACGACGTGCCCATGATCATGCGCGAGATCTACGAGGCCAACGTGGACAAGTGGGTGCCGGGCGCATGACCGGCAGGGGCAAGCGGAACGTCCTCGGGGTCCTGGTCGACGCCACCGACTACGCCGAGGCGACCGAGCAGGTGGTGGCGGCCGCGCAGGAGCGCCGACCGCTGGCGCTGACGGCGCTGGCCGTGCACGGCGTGATGACCGGGGTGCTCGACCCGGCGCACAACGCCCGGCTGAACTCCTTCGACGTGGTCACCCCCGACGGCCAGCCGGTGCGCTGGGCGCTCAACCTGCTGCACGGCGCGGGGCTGACCGACCGGGTCTACGGCCCGAACCTGACCCTGCACGTGCTCGCCCGGTTCGCCGACGAGGGGCTGCCGGTCTACCTCTACGGGTCGACCGAGGAGACCCTGGCCAGGCTGATCCCGGCGCTGGAGCGGATGTTCCCGGCGCTGAAGATCGCCGGCGTGGAGCCGTCCAAGTTCCGGGCGGTGCAGCCGGGCGAGGACGTGGAGATCGCCGACCGGATCCGGTCCAGCGGGGCCCGGCTCGTGCTGGTCGGGCTGGGCTGCCCGCGCCAGGAGGTCTTCACGTACGCCATGCGACCGCTGCTGGACATGCCGCTGATGGCGGTCGGGGCGGCCTTCGACTACCACGCCGGCCTGCTGCGCCACCCCCCGCCGTGGATGCAGCGGGCGGGCCTGGAGTGGTTCTGGCGCCTCGGCCTGGAGCCGAAGCGGCTCTGGAAGCGCTACGTGATCCTCAACCCGGCCTACCTGACCCGGCTCGCCGGGCAGAAGACGGGGCTGTGGAAGGCGAAGCCGCCGGCCCCGGCCACCGAACGACCGGCAACCTTCGCCGTCTGATCACCGACAGAAGTCGGGACGGGCCCCTTCCCACAGCGGTGGGAAGGGGCCCGTTCTCGTGTCGCGTCAGAGGGTGAGGGTCCAGGTGTTCAGGTAACCCGTGTCGCCCGAGTAGACGTCGCGCACCCGCAGCTGCCAGGTGCCGTTCGCCGCCTCGCTCGACAGGTTCGCCGTGTAGGTGGCGTTGATGTTGTCCGCGCCGTCGAAGAAGCTGCTGTTCTTCAGCCGGTAGGTCGAGCCGTCCGGCGCGACCAGGTCGATGACGACGTCACCGCGGTAGGTGTGCACGATGTTCACCGCGACGGTGGAGGCCGACGAGGCGTTGCGGGCGCAGCCGGCGATCACGATCGAGCTGCTCACCGCGACGTTCGTGTCCGGGATCGCGAGGTCGGTGCCGTTGGTGCCGGAGCAGCCGCCGCCGGTGCCGGTGACCGTCAGCGAGTAGGTGGCGGTCCTGCTGCCCGAGGCCGCGGTGCCCGTCACGGTCACGGAGTAGGTGCCGGCCGGTGTGCTCGCCGAGGTGCTGATGGTCAGCGCCGACGAACCACCCGAGGTGACGGTGGCCGGGCTGAACGAGGCGGTCGCCCCGGACGGCAGCCCGCTGGCCGAGAGGCTCACCGACTGGGCGGAGCCGTTGGTCGTGGCGGTGGCGACCGTGGCGGTCACCGAGCCGCCCGGCGCGGTCGAGCCGGAGGTCGGCGAGACCGAGACGGAGAAGTCGTTGGTCGGCGGCGGGGTGTCGCCGTTCACGACGTAGAGCAGCTTGTTCGGCGAGCCGGTGCCCGGGTTGGTCACGACGTTGCTGGTGGCGTTGTTCACCAGGTAGTCGCGGACCTGCTGCGGCGTCCAGGCCGGGTTGGCGCTGGCCACCAGGGCCGCCGCGCCGACGACGTGCGGCGTCGCCATCGAGGTGCCGCTGATCGTGTTGGTCGAGGTGTCGCTCGTGTGCCACGCCGAGGTGATCGACGACCCGGGCGCGAAGATGTCCAGGCAGGTGCCGATGTTGGAGAACGACGACCGGGCGTCGGTGTTGGTCGTGGAGCCGACGGTGATGCCCTCGGCGGTCCGGGCGGGCGAGGTGTTGCAGGCGTTGCCGCCGGAGTCGTTGCCCGCCGCCAGGCCGTAGCTCACGCCGGAGTTGATGGAGTTGCGTACGGCGGTGTCGAGCGTGGTGTTCGCGCCGCCGCCGAGGCTCATGTTGGCCACGGCCGGCTTGACCGCGTTGGCGGTCACCCAGTCGACGCCGCCGATGACGCCGGCGTTCGTGCCGCTGCCCTGGCAGTTCAGCACGCGTACGCCGACCAGCTGGACGCCCTTGGCCACGCCGTACGCCGAACCGCCGACGGTGCCGGCGACGTGCGTGCCGTGCCCGTTGCAGTCGTCGGCCGAACCGCCGTCGACGGCGTCGTAGCCGGAGACCGCCCGGCCGCCGAAGTCGCTGTGGCTGAACCGGATGCCGGTGTCGATGATGTAGGCGTGCACGTTGCTCGCCGTGTTCGGGTACGTGTAGGAGCTGTCCAGCGGCAGGGCGCGCTGGTCGATCCGGTCCAGGCCCCAGGAGGGCGGATTGGTCTGGGTGCCGGCGATGGAGACCGTGTGGTTCTGCTCGACGTACGCCACGGCGGGGTCCGCGGCGATGCGGGCGGCGGCCCTGGCGTCGACCCGGACCTCGAAGCCGCGCAGGGCGGCGCCGTAGGTGCGGGCGACCGCGCCGCCGTGCCGGCCGACCAGCCGCTGCGCGGTGTCACCGACGCTGCTGCGGGCGACCGAGCTGTCCTTGAAGACGACGATGTAGCTGTCGGCCACGGCGGTGGCGCCGCCGGCGGCGCGGATCGTGCCCACCGGTTCGGCGGCCATGGCGGGCGTGGCGGTGGCCACCATGGCCAGCGCGGCCACCCCGACGAGTACGGACCTGCGTGGAAGACCCATCTTCTACTCCCTCCGACCGGCACCGACCGTCCAACTGTTCGAGACGAGTGAATCGATGAATGCCGATCAAGCTGAGGGTAGGGGGGCGCAAACGGGAATTCAAACATGTCGACTTCCCCATACCACCGGAGGGATGACCCCCTAGGGGCGGCGGCTGCGGGACGAACCGGGGACCTGCCCGGATTCACGGTCGTCGAAAACGGGCAAGGCTGTCGGTCATGGAGATTCACCTGGCCGTGCTGCTGTCGCTGGCCGCCGTCTGGCTCGTCGCCGGTTGGCTCGCGGACGGGCTGCCCCGGCTGGACCACGCCCGGGCCCTGCGCCGGCGTACCGGATGGGTGCTCGCCCTGACGCTGACCGGCCTGGGCCTGACGGCCGCCGTGCTCGGCGCGGGGCTCTCCAGCGCCGGCGCGGCCCCCGCGGACCGGGCGGCCGCCGGCCTCACCCTCGCCGCCGCCCCCGCGCTCGTGGTCGCGGCCTGCACGGTGCGCCGGGTACGCCGGCTGCGGGCGGGCGCGGGCGCGCTCTCGTCGGCCCCGGGCACCCCGGCGCCGCACGGCCTGCGGGCCTCCGCCGCGCACCCGCTGATCGGGCTCCCGGTGCAGGTCACCGGGCTGGCGATCCTGCCCGCAGTGGCTGCGGCAAGCGCCCCGGACCTGCTGTCCGGACCCGGCGTGGCCGGGCCGGCGGTCACCCTGGGCGTGCTGGGCGTCGCCGCCATCGGCGTACGCCATGCCCTGCGGCACAGCCGGCTCGTGGAGCGGGCCGTGCCGGTACGGCCCGCGTCACCGCGAGCGGCCGGGGCCCTGCACGTATAGCAGTTCCAGGATCGCCCGGGTCGCCTCGAACCAGCGGTCGAGCCAGCCGGGCGGCGGGACGCTGCCCTTCGGCGGCAACTCCATCAGCAGCCCGCGCAGCAGCGGATGGTCGACCAGCGACTCTGCCGGCTCCACCGACCAGTTGCCGGGCGGGAACGACGGCTCGGTCAGCGGGTTGGGGTCCAGCGAGGGCAGGGAGAGCGGCGGACCGGGCTGCTCCGGCGGCGCGGCCGGGCTCTCCCGGCCACCCATCTCGGTGTCGGTCGACACCACCTCGGTGAGGACGGTGTCCCGCCGTGCCCCCCGGTACTTGCCCCCGAACCGTTCCGGCTTGCCCGGCCCGTTGGTGAGGTTGTCCGAACCGATCGTCGTCATCCGTCTCGCCTGCCTCGCTCGGTTGCCGATCCCGGCGGCGGCTCGTCGACCACCGCCGTGCCGAGGGGTACAACGACACGGACCCGATGTGGCGACGCCGACGGCGGGACGAACTCGCGGCCGGTCCGGGACGCGGGCACGACGATGCCCCCGCCCGGCTCCACTGCCGGACGGGGGCATCGCGTCACGTTCCGGTCCCGTCAGCCCTTGTCGAACACACCGCCCCTGGCGCCGGCGACGAAGGCGTGCCAGCCACCCGGGGAGAAGACCAGGGCCGGGCCCGTCTTGTCCTTCGAGTCCCGCACGCCGACCGCCCCCGTCACGTACGCCACCTCCACGCAGTTGTCGCAGTTCGGCCCGCTCTTCGAGCTCTTGAACCACGTCGCCTGCGTCAGGTCCACGGGGAACCCGTTGGTCGCCATTTCCACATCGGCTCCTCTGCCAGTTTCGCGATGTGTGCGATGGACTCCTCAGGACGTATGGCCGCCGCTCGGATGTGATCGAAGATGAAGCTGTACTTCTGCAGTTCGTCACTCTTCTCCAGGAAGAGCCCACCCGTGGCATTCTCCGCGTACACGACATCCGGATCACCGGGCTCAGGGAAGCTGAGGATCGTGAAGGTGCCGTCCATGCCGGCGTGCGCCCCCACCGTGAAAGGCAGGATCTGGAGCGTCACGTTCGGCAGTTCCGCCACCTCGACCAGGTGTTTGAGCTGGTCACGCATTACCTCGTCCCCGCCCACCGGACGGCTCACCACCGCTTCATCGAGCACCACCCACAGATCGACCGGATCATCCTGCGTCAACAACGACTGACGGCCCAGACGGACACGCACCCGTTGCCGCACCTGTTCGGGAGTGAAGTCGGGCCGGGCGGCCCGGATCATCGCGCCCGCGTAGTCCTCGGTTTCCAGCAGCCCGGGCACCACCTGCTGCTCGTACGCGCGGATCGAACCGGCCGCCGCCTCGAGCCCGACGTACGCGCCGACCAGCACCGTGCTGTAGGGGTGCCACCAGCCCTTCTGCCGCGCCTCGCGGGCGATCTGCACCAGCTCGTCGCTCTCGGCACCCACCACGCCGTAGATCCGCAGCATGTCCCGCACGTCGCGGGGCGTCGCCGTGGTGTGGCCGGTCTCGATCCGCGAGACCTTCGACGCCGAGCACTCCAACTGCTCGGCGACCGCCTCGATGGTGATGCCGGCCGTCTCCCGCTGGCGGCGCAGTTCGGCGCCGAGGCGACGCCGCCGGATGGTGGGGCTGCGCCGCTCGCTCACGACACGACCCCGCCCGCTGGTCGGAACCACCGCCTGTCAGGCCTCACCCGGTCCACCTCCGCCTCGCCGTGCGCCACTGTCGTCACCCGCCAGGGGCGCGACCGTCGTACGGCGGGCGTCGTTCGCGGCGTGGGGTGGTGCCGGTCATCGGCCGGCCGCGACGGGCGAAACCGCTCCCAGTGTGCCGGGCATACGTGAATGGCTTCAAGCGCTGCTTTGCACGAGCCGCTCACGTATCGGCAAAAGTCGACGTGCAACTTGCATCAAGCACGTCGCTGATGCACTCTGTCCGTATGGCACGGGTTACTCACCGTCTCCGTCCGCTTCCTCGCCGTGGTGACCCCACGGACCGCGGGACGCGCGGCGGTGGGAGCGCCCGGCAGTCCACAACCAGACCTGCCCCGGGTTGATGACCTCGCCGCTGCACGCCAGTTGGCTGCGGCGGCGGGAGCGGTACCCGGAGTAGCCGGGTGTTGGTCGGGTGACGATTCGCCACCAGCGGACACGGCCCGACCACCACCGCCCGCAAGACCGGTCCACGAGGCACGACCCCGCCACCGGGCCATCGACGTCCCCCGACCCTCACCGCCGGCCCGTCGGCCGGCCTACCCTTCCCAGGAGCCCATGTGCTTCCCCGCTCCGGTGACGTAGTGCACGTGACTCGCGCGGCGAGTGTCCAGTTCCTCAGGCCCATCATGTTCCGGGTCATCCGGGTGCTGGACTGGCCGACCTACGACGGCTGGATCTGGCTCGAAGGCTACGAGTTGAACGCATCGGGGGACGCGGTCAGCCGGCGGTCGATCTTCGTCCAGCGGGAGGGGCTGCGCCACCTGCGGTCGGCCCCCGAGCCGCGTCCGCACACCGTGCGCGCGCCGCGCCGGCCCGCCGCCCGCACCCCGGTCCGGGTGGGCTGACCTGCGCGATCGGCAGCCGAGAGGCGTGCCGTCGCCATAGGATGAGGTACGCCCACCCCGGCACGTTTCCACCCCGCGCGTCCAGGACCCCGAACCTGGGATGGCCATGGTCAATCAGCCCGCCGCGCGGCGGCACCACCGCTCCCGTATCGCCTACGCCTTCGGACTACTGGCGCTGATCGGCGCCGTCACCACACTGGTGGTCGTGGTCCGCGATCCCGCCCTCTCGTCCACCACGCGGCTGACCACCCCGGTCCCGGCACCGGAGATCACCGTGGTGGATGAGGACCCGCCCTACGACGACGTGCCGGACGCCCTCGACCCCCCGTACGCGCTGACCGGGCCAGACGAGGCGGACGCGCTCGGCGCCGCCGGCGACTCCGGATCCGCCGCCGGGGCCGGGGTTCCCACGGGCTCCCCGGACGGTGCGGCACACGCCGCCCGCCCTGCGCCCGACGACGTCCGCCGTTCCCTCTTCTGGTCCGGCATCTTCGGACTGGCCATCTCGCTGGCCGGGCTCGGCATGGTCGGAACGAGACGACGCATGTGGTGACGCGGCGGCGCGGGCCGGCGGCTCACCGGGTGGCGGTCGGTTCGACCGACGGCGTGACCCCGCCGGTCGGCGAGGCGGCGTCGCGAGCCACCACCAGCGTGACCTCCTCGTCCGCCGGCACCAGCTCCCCCGCCGCCGGTTCGGTGCGGATCACCGTGCCGGCCGGACGGTCCGACGTCTCGTACTCGACCCGGTGGTCCAGCCCGACGTCGTCCAGGATGGCCTGCGCCGTCTCCAGCGGCAGGTTCACCACCGGCGGCATCGGCAGTGCGGCCGGCTCCGAGGGCGTCGGGGACGCCGAGGGCGACGAGCTGGTGGGGGCCGCCGAGGTCGGCGCGGCGGTGGTCGGCGACGCGCGGGTCACCGACGGCGACGGCGACGGCTCCGGCCCGCTCGGGTCGTCGTCCGTCGACTGGAGGGCCAGCCACAGCCCGGCGCCGAGCAGGCCGAGCAGCAGCAGCACGATCACGCCCCACAGGATCGGCAGCCACCAGCGCCGCGAGTCCTGCTCCTCGGCGTACCACTCGGCCTCCGGCTGGTCGGCCGGCCCGCCGGGCCGCACCTCTGCCCGGCCGGACCACGCCGCCGGCCCGGACCGCTCCGGCGGCGCGGCGGCCGTACGGTCCAGCGGGGCGGTGTCGCCCGGCACCGGTCGGGTGGCGTCGCCGGCATCCGGGGGGCTCCGGTCGGGGCGGGGCAGCGGCTGCGTACGGTCGGGTTCCGCCCCGGCCGAGGAATCGCCCGGCGGAGGCAGCGGGCGGGTCCGGTCGTCGTGTTCCCCGGCGGGAGGCTCCCAGCGGTCGTCGCTCATGCCGGCACTCCGCTCCGCTGCGTGCCGACCTGAGGCACCACCGCACCGTGCCGATGATTCACTCGCTGACGCTCACTCATGCCCGGCACTCCGCTCCGCTGCGTGCCGACCTGAGGCACCACCGCACCGTGCCGATGACTCACTCGCTGACGCTCACTCATGGCGCGTCCTCTCCCGACCCGGGCGGGCGTCGCGGGCCCTGACCGCCAACCTAGCGGTCCCGGAGGCCATCGGCCGGGACCAGCGTGCCGGACGCTCCGTCAGGGTGTCGGGGAGGGCGAACCGCCGTCCTCCGGCGCGTCACCGCACCAGATCGACACCTGGTCGTTCCACCGGCCCGCACCGTCGCCGGCCGGATCCTGGCGGCTGACCTTGCCGGTCCTGCCCGTCCGGTACTGCGGGTAGAAGCCCTCGTCGACGAGCTCGTCCGCCGCGTCGTCGCAGTCGTCGCCCACCACGTCCGGCACGGTGGCGGCTGGCGCCGGACCGCTCACGTAGAGCGTCACGGTGCGCCCGGGCTGCACCTCGGTGCCCACCGCCGGGGAGGTGCGCTCCACGAGCGTCCCGGTGCCACCGCCGAAGACGAGCCGCCAGCCCAGCCGCCTCTCGCGGAGCTCCTCTCGGGCGTCCGTGAATTCCTCGCCGACCACCGGCGGGACGGTCAGCCCGGCGGAGCGGCTCGGTGCGGTCGTCCGGGGAGCCGCCGCCGGCGCGGACCGGCCCGGGGTCGCGCGGGTCGCGGCGGGCGCGCTGGTGGCGGGCAGCCCCTCCGCCGCCGTCGGCGGGGCCGACGGGTCGCCCTCGCCGGCCAGGAGCCAGCCGCCGGTCGCGCCGACGGCAGCGAGCAGCACGACGGCCAACCCGCCCCTGAGCAGCAGCGCCGACCGGTCCGGCCCGGCGTCGTCCCGCGCGCCCGTGTCCCCGTCCGTCATACGCCCACCCCGCCTCGATCACCGGCGACCGTACCCGCTCCCGTCAATGCCGGCGTCATCGCGGTTGCCCGGGCCGGACCGCCACGACTCGCCGCGCCGACCACGGGACGTTACGCTCCCCGGCATGGCCAGACGAGGCTGGGGAGGATCGATCGCGATCGCGGTCGGCGTCGCTGCCGGCGCGGGCGCGGCCCAACTGGGCTTCGGCTACGGGCTGGGCATCATCAACTGGGCGCCGGCGGACGCGACCGCCGGCGGGACCGCCTGGGTGGCGGGTCTGATCTGGGCCACCTGGATCGCAGCCACCTCGACGGTCTTCGGCGCGGTCTGCGCGCAGCGGCTGCGCGACCGCGCCCCGGAACCGGCCACCGGCCCCGCCTACGCGGCTCCGGCCGGACCGGGTGGTGGCGTCCTCGGCTCCGCCGCGCTCGCCGTGGCCGCCGGGGTGGGCGCGCTGATCACCGTGCTGCTGGTGGCCGTACCGGCCCGGCAGGCGGTGGCGGTGGCCGACACCGGTTCGCCCCGGAACGTCGCGGCCGCCTACGCGGCGGTCGGCGTGCTGGTCGGCGTGCTGACTGCGGCCTGGGCGCTGCGCTCGCGGGCCGCCGCGGACAACGTGCTCGCCACCGTCGGCTGGCTCTGGCTGCTCGCCGTGATCGCCGTCGTGGACGGCGTGCTGGCCGGGCGCGGTCTGACCAGCGCCCAGCTCGGCATCTGGCAGCTCGGGCCCGACGACGGGCGGTACTGGATCCGCGACTACTTCTACTGGCCGGGGGCGCTGCTGTCCCTCGGTTCCGCGCTGGTGATCGGTGCCCTCGCGGCCCGCCGGGACGCCCGGGACCCCGACCACCGGGTCGGGGCGGCCGCCTCGGGTGCGGCCGGGCCGCTGCTCGTCGCGACCGCGTACTTCCTGGCGGTGCCGAGGCTGACCGCGATCAGCCCGGAGCAGGTGTCGGCGCACCTGATCGCGCCGTACGCGGTGATCGTCGGGGTCGGCGGCGCCGTCCTGGTCACCGTCCTCGCCCAGCGGGCCGCCCGACGGGCCGCGGCCCGGGGGCCCGTGCGGGTCCCCCGCCAACGCACCGGCGAATCCGCCGACCACCCGGGCGACCCGGCCCCGGGGCGGCACACTGCTCCGGTCGACGGCACCGACGGCAACGCCCAGGCGACGCCGGGCGGCAGCGACACCTCCGCCATGTCGGGCGGCAGCGACGCCTCCGCCATGTCGGGTGGCAGCGACGCCTTCACCGCGCCGGGCGGCAGCGACACCTTCACCGGGTCGGGCGGCAGCGCGCCGGGCGGGGGGCCCGTCGCAGCGGACGGAGGGGTGCTCCCCGCCGACCGCGAACCGGCGCCGGTCCCCGCCGCCGCGCGGCCCGCGACCGCGTCCGGCACGCCGGCCAGAGAACCGGCCCCGTTCGGCACGCCGGACGGGGAGCCGGCCGCTTCGGCCGCCGGGGACGACACGCCGGCGTCGGTGACGACCGGGGAGCCGGCTGTGCCGTCCGCCGGCGATCCGGCGGAACCGCAGACCACCGGCCGCCGATCCCGCTCCGCCCGCCGCACCCGCTGACCGACGGCCGGGCGGTGTTGGCCACTCCCGCCCCGACCCCACTGAGGGCCTCACCGCCGCGCTCCCACCCCGGCCCACTGAGGCCTCACCGCCGCGGGGCGCCAGGCCGGGTCAGTCGACGGGCCAGGTGTGCACGGGCTCGTTGCTGCGTTGCAGCTCGGCGTAGCGCTGCACCATGTGGTGCAGGGCGGCGCCCCGGCCCATGCCGCGGTGCCGCTCGGCCGCCCAGACCGCCTCGGTCTGCCAGACCGCGCCGTTGCGGCCCGTACGGCAGCGCTGCTCGATGATGCCGAGCAGCCGGTCGCGTTCGGCCGGGGACACCCCGAACCGGTCGAGCCCGGCGGCCGCCTTGGGCAGCAGGACGTCCGGGACCAGCTTGGTCACCGGCACCTCGCCGAGGCGGGGCCAGTGCAGGACGGCGTCCATGCCGCGCCGGGCGGCGGCGTGGAAGTTCTCCTCGGCGGAGCTGAAGGTGAGCTGGCTCCAGATGGGCCGGTCGGACTCCGCCAGCCCGCGCGCCAGCCCGAAGTAGAAGGCGGCGTTGGCCAGCATGTCGACCACGGTCGGGCCGGCCGGCAGCACCCGGTTCTCCACCCGCAGGTGCGGGCGGCCGTTCATGATGTCGTAGACCGGCCGGTTCCACCGGTAGACGGTGCCGTTGTGCAGGCGCAGCTCGCCCAGCTCCGGTACGCCGCCGCCGTGCAGGACCTCGACCGGGTCCTCGTCCTCGCAGATCGGCAGCAGCGGCGGGAAGTAGCGGACGTTCTCCTCGAAGAGGTCGAAGATCGAGGTGATCCAGCGTTCGCCGAACCAGACCCGGGGTCGTACGCCCTGCGCCTTCAGCTCGTCCGGCCGGGTGTCGGTGGCCTGCTCGAACAGGGCGATGCGGGTCTCCGCCCAGAGCTGGCGCCCGTAGAGGAAGGGCGAGTTGGCCCCGACGGCCACCTGCACCCCGGCGATGGCCTGGGAGGCGTTCCAGTAGTCGGCGAAGCTGTCCGGGGCGACCTGGAGGTGGAACTGGAGGCTGGTGCAGGCGGCCTCGGGGGCGATCGAGTCGGTGTGGGTCTGGAGGCGTTCGACGCCTCGGATGTCGAGCTCGATGTCCTCGCCCCGGGCGCCGACGATCTGGTCGTTGAGCACCCGGTACCGCTCGTTGGTGGAGAGGTTGTCCTCGACGAGGTGACGCTCGGTGAGGGTGGGCAGGATGCCGACCAGGACGATCTTCGCGTCCGACTTGGCGGCCCGCTCGTCGGCGCGGGAGAGGCTGCCGCGCAGGTCCTGCTCGTAGTCGGCGAAGCCGTCGCCCTCGATCAGCCGGGGCGGCGCGTTCAGCTCCAGGTTGAACTGGCCCAGCTCGGTCTGGAAGAGCGGGTCGGCGATGTCGGCGAGGATCTGGTCGTTGCGCATCGCCGGCTCGGCCGCCGAGTCGACCAGGTTCAGCTCGATCTCCAGCCCGGTCATCGGCCGGTCGGCGTCGAAGCCGAAGTCGTCCAGCATCAGGGCGAAGACGTCCAGGCACCGCCGGACCTTCTGTCGGTAGCGGACCCGGTCCTCCCGGGAGAAGGCGCCCTGCTCGACGTCCCTGCCCATGTTTCCTCCCGGCGCGAGGCGCAGTCGGACCGTGCCGGCCCGGTAAGCGCGTGGTTAACCCCTCCACGTTAGGAGTGTCGGCATCGCCGGGACCAGAGGAGGTAGCGGCGGTCCCACGGCCGGGACGACCGTACTCCGGTCGGCGGACGCGCTCCCGGCGGCATCTCTACCCAGCGGCGCCGCCCGGCACCCGATCGAACCGCGAATGAGTCGTGACAAATCGCACCCGGCCGGCGGCTCTCACCCTGCGTACACGCGTCGGGCCCGCGCCGTGACGCGGCGCGGGCCCGGAAGCGGTACGGCGGATCAGGCCTGGCGGACGGCCTCGCCCTCGATCTCGATCTTGATCTTCTTGCCGACCAGCACGCCCCCGGTCTCCAGAGCGACGTTCCAGGTCAGGCCGAAGTCCTCGCGGTCGATCTCGGTGGAGGCGGAGAAGCCGAAGATGTCCTGCCCGAACGGGCTGCGGCCGACGCCCTCGAACTCGACCTCCAGGTCGACCGGGCGGGTGACGCCCTTGACGGTCAGCTCGCCGGAGAGGACGAACTCGTTGCCGTCGCGGGACTTCACGCCCGTGCTGCGGAACTCCAGGGTCGGGAAGGCCTCGGCGTCGAGGAACTCGGGACTGCGCAGGTGCGCGTCCCGGTCGGCCTGGTTGGTGTTGATGGTGGCCGCCTGGATGGTGGCGCTGACCGAGGACCGCATCGGGTCCTCGGCGACGGTGATGGTGGCGCTGGCGTCGGCGAACTCACCGCGTACCTTGCTGACCATCATGTGCCGGGCGACGAAGCCCACGCGCTTGTGCGCGGCGTCCAGCAGGTAGGTGCCGGCGGTCGGGATCGTGAGGCCGTCCCAGTCGCGGGTAACCGGTGCGGTGCTGCTGGTCATGAAGCTGCCCTCCGTGGGAAAGTTGTTTAGTGGCCCAACGACTGCCGCAGCAACTATAGGCACAGCAATATTCCTCGTGTCAAGTACTGCTACGATGGGCGCGTGGACCAGAACGTGTTCGACGACCCCCGGATCACCGCTGTCGGCCTGCTCGTCGAGGCGCACGCCGGGCTCTCGGCCCGGTTCGCCGCCCAGTTCGAGGAGCACGGCCTCTCACCGGTCGAGTTCGAGGTGCTGACCAGACTCGCCCGCTCACCCGGCAACCAGTTGCGGATGACCGACCTCGCCGCCCAGACCTCGCTCTCGACGAGCGGCGTCACCCGCGTGGTGGACCGGATGGAACGTGACGGGCTGCTCACCCGCCGCGCCTGCCCCTCCGACCGGCGCAGCTCGTTCGCCGTGGTCACCGCCACCGGCCTGCAACGCCTCGACGAGACCCTGCCCGGGCACCTACGGATCATCGAGCAGTGGTTCACCGGCCAGCTCGACCCGGCGGCCCTGGACGCCCTGCTCGACGGGCTGCGCCGGGTCCGGGACGCGGTGCATCCCGGTGCCACCGCCGGAAGCACCGGGTCCGCCGCCGACTGGGATGAGACGGCCGCGTCCTCCTGACCCGTTCCCGGGACCCGCCCGGCACCGGCAGAAAGAGCGGCAGAACTGCCGCACCCACGGGACGATAGACGTTCAAACCGGACGGGACCGCGTGCGGGCGGTGGCTAGTCTTCGGGCAGTGGGGACGCACCGGGGGGTGATGGCGCGGGCGACGAGCGAGGGGTAGCAAGAGGGGCTTCGTCGCCCGCGTCACCCCCGGTCGCTCTGCGCAACGCCCTCCACCTGTCGACCGACGCCGTCGCCGACGGGCCACCCGCTCCGGCGCGCCCTCCACGGGCGCAGTTGCTCCTCCTCGTGCGGCAGCAGCCGGACACCACTCTGTCGGCAGGCCCGGTCGAGACGGTCCAGCACGCCGGGTTCGCCCGAGCTGGCCGCCAGCCCCACCAGCGCCTCCACCACGCCACGCCGGTCCTGGCCGTCGACGCCCGCTTCCGCCGCGGCGGCGAACCACTCCGCCGCCAGCTCACGGTCGCCCCGGCACAGGGCCAGGTTCCCCTCGATCAGCGCGCAGATCCCGTCCTCCGGGCGTGCCCCGGGCGTCGGCGCACCCGGCAGGCGCCCGGGCGACCAGACCTCCTCGGCGCGGGGCACCGGGGGTGGGCGCAGCTCGGCCAGCACCTCGGCCGCCTCGGCGGACCGGCCGTCGCGGGCCAGCGCCAGCCCCACCGTGCCGAGCACCCGGCGACGGTGGCCCGGGTCGCCGAGGTCCGCCAGCGCCGCCACCACCCGCCGGCCCTGGTCGACGGCGTCGGCGTAGCGGCCCTCCAGGCGGGACACCTCGGCGAGGTTGGCCCGCGCGAGCACCCGCAGCCGCTGCTCCCCGCCCTGCGCGGCGAGCCGGTCGACCGTGGCCAGCCGGCGCCGGGCGGCCGGCAGGTCACCGACCCGGATGTCGTGCCAGGCGAGGTTGTTCTGCGCCACCGTCATGTCGCGGGCCCGCCCGTGCCGGATGGCCAGCGCGAGCACCGCCTCGGCCTGCGTACGCGCCTCGTCGTGCTCGCCGAGGGCGATCAGCAGCGCGCAGAGCACCGAGCGCGCCTCCAACTCCCCGGTGATGTCGCCCGCGTCCCGGAACGCGGCCAACGCCCGCCGCGCGGCCGGCAGTTCCTCGGCGCCAGCGCCGTGCTCGGCGGCGAGCCGGGCCACCCCGAGGAACGCCCACGCCCGCAGCACCGGGTCGACATCGGCGGTACGCGGATCCGCCAGCAGGCGCCGGAGCCACTGCCTGCCGGGGACGTCGCGCCCCCGGAAGCGCCACCAGCGTGACAGCGCCGCCGCCAACCGCAGCGCGGTCAACGGGTCGTCGACGGCGGCGTGCGCCAGGGCGGAGCTGATGTCGCCGGACACCTCGTCCAGGCGGTGCACCGCCGCCGGCAGGTTGGCCCCGACCAGCTCCGGTGCGGTCCGCGCCACCAGCCGGGCGACGACCTGGGCGTGCCGGCGCCGGATCGCGGTCAGCTCGCCCGCGCCGGTCGCCTGTTCCGCGGCGAAGTCCCGTACGGCGTCGAGCAGGCGGAACCGGAACGGCCCGGCGCCCCGGACGCTCAGCAGACCGAGTTCGACGAGCCGGTCGAGCAGCGGCACCGGGTCCACGACCACCGTCCCGTCCCGGTCGGCGGGGTCGGCGAGCATCTCCTCGGCCAGCTCGACCGACCAGCGGTTGCCGAACGCGGCGAGCCGGCGCAACGCGGCCCGCTCGTCGGGGGCGAGGAGGCGGTAGCTGACGGCCACCGCGTCGCGCAGGGTCTCCGCCACCGCCGCCCGTGGGCTCTCCGGACGGCCCGGCTCCGTACTGTCCCAGCCGGGCCGCCCGGCCGCCCCCGACGAGGTGGTCAGGTCGAGGACGCGGTCGCCGTACCGGTCGAGCAGTTCGTTGAGGTCGAGGATCCGGCCCCGGGCCGCCATCAGCTCGATGGCGAGCGGGAGCCCGCCCAGGCGGCGTACCAGGGCGGCGAGGGCGGGCAACTCGGCGGGACCGGGCGGCTCCCGGCGGACCTGGGCGAGCCGGGCGGTGAAGAGGGCCACGGCGGGATAGCCGGCCAGCGCTGCCGGGCCCTCCCGCTCGCTGCCCGGCGGCGGCACGTCGAGCGGGGCGACCGGCCACACCCGCTCCCCGGGCAGGCCGACCGGGTGCCGGCCGGTGACCAGCACCCGCAGCGACGGCACCGCGCCGGCGAGCCGGTGCACCGTCTCGGCGACCGCGTCGGGGGCCCGCTCGGCCGCGTCCACGAGCAGCAGCGCCGGCCGGCCGGCGAGGCGGGCGCTCAGCTCGGGCAGCCGGGCGACGCCGAAGACGGCGACCGAGGCGGCGAGCACGTCGGCCGCGTCCGAGCCCTCGCCGATGAGCACTCCGGCCGCCCCGCCGGGATGGTCGTCGGCGACCGCGTGGACCACCGAGAGGGCCAGCGCGGTCTTGCCCACGCCGGCCAGCCCGACCAGGCTGGCCAGCCGGGGCCCGCGCCCGTCGGTGAACAACCCGACCAGCTCGGTCAGGTCACGGTCGCGGCCGACCAGCGCGACCGGGGGTGGGAGCGCGGCCGGCGTACCGGCGTGGTGGTCGAGGTCGACGCGGGCCGGCGGGGCGCCGCCGGGGGTGGCCGACGCGGCGACCGGGACCGGCCCCCGGGCGGCGGCCAGGAACGTCGACCGGACGGCGCCGGCCAGCTCCAGCGCGCCGGCGAGCAGCTCGACCGTGGTGCGCTGCGGCCGGGACGAGCGGCCCCGCTCCAGGTCGCGGACGGTCCGGACGCCCACACCGGCCCGGCCCGCCAGCTCGGCCTGGGTCAGGCCGGCGGCGAGCCGGTGCCCGCGCAACAGCTCCGGCAGCCCGGTGCGACCGCCCGGATGCGGCGAACGATCATGAACCGGCGTCATGGGCAGGAAGGGTACGGAGGGGGTACGACCGACGGCAGCCGAGCGTCGCCCTGCCGACGCCCCGGTGCGGATATCCGACAGCGGAACGGACCGACGGCGACGCGGACCGGACCCGGTGGCACGGAACGGACCGGCAGCGGGAACGGACCGGCGGCGCGCAGCGGACGGGTCACCCCGGGCGGACCGGACACGCCGGGCGGGCCCGGTGGCGCGGAGGCGGCTGCCTCGACGCCAGCGGACCCGTCGCCGTCACATACCCAGATCGCGCGCGATGATCATGCGCTGCACCTCGGACGTGCCCTCGCCGATCTCCAGGATCTTGGAGTCGCGCCAGAAGCGGGCCACCGGGTACTCGTTCATGAAGCCGTAGCCACCGTGGATCTGGGTGGCCTCGCGGGCATTGTCCACCGCGATGGTGCTGGCGTGCAGCTTGGCGATGGCGGCCTGCCGCTTGAACGGCTCACCGGCGAGCATCCGCGCGGCGGCGTCGTAGTAGGCCAGCCGGGCGGTGTGCGCCTTCATCTCCATGTCGGCGATCTTGAACTGGATCGCCTGGTAGTTGCCGATCGGCTGGCCGAACGCCTGGCGTTCCTTCGCGTACCTGATCGACTCGTCGACGCAGCCCTGGGCGAGGCCGACGGCCAGGGCGGCGATGGCGATCCGCCCCTCGTCGAGGATGCGCAGGAACTGGGCGAAGCCCCGGCCGCGCTCGCCGAGCAGGTTCGCCGCCGGCACCCGGCAGTCGTCGAAGGTCAGCTCGTGCGTGTCCGAGGCGTTCCAGCCGACCTTGGAGTAGCCCGGCGCGACGGTGAAGCCCGGCGTACCCGAGGGGACGATGATGGTGGAGAGCTCCTTGGCGCCGTCCGGGCGGGTGCCGGTGACCGCGGTGACGGTGACCAGCGCCGTGATGTCGGTGCCCGAGTTGGTGATGAACGCCTTGGAGCCGTTGATCACCCACTCGTTGGTGGACTCGTCGAGCACCGCGCGGGTCTGGGTGCCGCCGGCGTCCGAGCCGGTGCCCGGCTCGGTCAGCCCGAAGCCGGCCAGCGCCTCGCCGCTGAGCAGCTTCGGCAGCCACGTCGCCTTCTGCTCGTCGGTGCCGAAGCGGTAGATCGGCATCGCGCCCAGCGAGACCGCCGCCTCCAGGGTGATGGCGACGCTGGAGTCGACCCGGGCCAGCTCCTCCAGCGCGAGGCAGAGCGCGAAGTAGTCGCCGCCCATGCCGCCGTGCTCCTCGGCGAAGGGCAGGCCGAACAGACCCATCTTGCCCATCTGCCGGATCACCTCGTACGGGAAGGTGTGCTTCTCGTAGTGTTCCGCGATGACCGGGGCGACCACCTCGCGCGCGAATTCCCGCACGCTCTCCCGCAGCGCCTCTTGCTCCTCGGTGAGCCGGAAGTCCATGGAATCCTCCTGTGTGGATGGGCCGCCGGGCGCTCGTGACGCCGGGAACGGACGGGTCGCTGGTGCGGTGCGGATCCGGGCCGGCCGGGTGGGGCCGGCGGCGGATCAGACCGGGGTGACGCCGTGCCGGCGCCGGGAGAAGTGCCGCTCCTTGGTGCGGGCGGCGGCGAACCGGCGGACCAGCTCGGCGCGCAGCTCGTGCGGCTCGACGATCGCGTCGACGACCAGCTCGCTGGCGAGCCGGACCACGTCGATGTCGCGCTCGTACTCCTCGCGCTTCGCGGCGACGAACGCGGCCCGCTCCGCCTCGTCCCCGATCGCCGCGATCTTGTTGGCGTAGACCGCGTTGACCGCCGCCTCCGCCCCCATCACGGCGATCTTGGCGGTGGGCAGCGCGATCGTGGCGTCCGGCTCGAAGCCGGGACCGGCCATCGCGTAGAGGCCGGCGCCGTACGCCTTGCGGACCACCACGCAGATCTTGGGTACGGTCGCCTCCGAGATCGCGGTGATCATCTTGGCACCGTGCCGGATGATGCCCTGCTTCTCCACCGCGCTGCCGACCATGAACCCAGGGACGTCGGAGAGGAAGAGCAGCGGCACGTTGAACGCGTCGCAGAGCTGCACGAAGCGGGTCGCCTTGTCGGCCGAGTCGACGAAGAGCACGCCGCCCTTGAACATCGAGTTGTTGCCGACCACGCCGACGACCTCGCCGTCGAGCCGGCCGAAGCCGATGGTCAGTTCCTTGGCCCAGAGCGCCTGGATCTCGAAGAAGGAGCCGTCGTCGAGCAGGCCCTTGACGTACCGCCGCATGTCGAACGCCTGCCGCTCGCTCGCCGGCACCAGCGCGGCCAGGTCGGCCTTCTCCGGCGCCGCGACGGCGGGCGCGGCCGGCGGCTGCTGCGTCCAGTTCCCCGGTAGGTAGGACAGGTAGCGCCGCACCACGTCGAGCGCGTCGGCCTCGGTCTTGCAGAGGAAGTGCCCGACGCCGGACTCGGCGCAGTGCACCTTGGCGCCGCCCATGGCCTCCAGCGTGGTCTTCTCGCCGGTGACCATCTCGACCATGCGGTCGGAGCCGAGGTACATGCTGGCGTTGCCGTCGACCATGGCGACCACGTCGCAGAACGCGGGAATGTACGCCCCGCCGGCCGCGCTCGGCCCGAAGAGCGCGCAGACCTGCGGGATGGAGCCGGAGGCGCGGACCTGGTTCCAGAAGATCTTGCCGGCGCCGCGGCGGCCGGGGAAGAGGTCGACCTGGTCGGTGATCCGGGCGCCGGCCGAGTCGACCAGGTAGACCATCGGCACGCTCGTCGAGTAGGCCCGCTCGATGATCCGGATGATCTTCTCGACGGTACGGGCGCCCCAGCTGCCGGCCTTGACCGTGGAGTCGTTCGCCATCAGGCAGACCGGCCGGCCGTCGATGGTGGCGGTGCCGGTCACCACGCCGTCGGCGGGGAGGCCCTCGGCCATCGCGTTGGCGTAGAGGCCGTCCTCGACGAAGGAGCCCTCGTCCACCAGGAGCGCGACCCGCTCCCGGGCGAAGAGCTTGCCCTTGGCGGCGTTCGCCGCGTGGTACTTGTCCGCACCGCCGGCCCGGGCCCGCTTGCGCAGCTGCTCCAGTGCCTCACCGTCGAGCGTCACGCCGACTCCCTCGCCACCTGAGCCGGTCGCCTCGCGGGCGGACCGACTGACCTGAACGATCGTTAGGCTAGCGCATCCTCCCGCCCCCCGGCGAGCCACGGCCGGCGGGGGCGACGCCACCCGACCCCACCCGGTCGAGAGGCATTGAAAATCATGAATTTATGGGGCTACGCTCCTGACACCCCTCCACCCGGATTGGAGTCAGCGATGACCTCACGGCTCAACCGGCTCGCGGTCGCGTTCGTCGCGACGGCACTGGCCACCCTCGGCGTCACGGTCGCCAACCCGTCACCCGCCTCCGCCGCCATGACCATCTGCTACAACACCAGCCAGGCGGGGAGCTTCGCCGGCACCGCCAACCAGGCCGCCTCGATCTGGAACAACGCCACGTCGAACCTGACGCTCACGGCGAACTGCGGTTCCAACCTGCGGATCTACCAGATCACCGGCGGCGGCTCGTACGCCGTCCGGACCAGCCTCGGCAACGGGCGGGTCTACATCGACACCCAGCAGGCCCAGCAGTACAGCCCGCTGCGGATCATGACCCACGAGATCGGGCACATCCTCGGCCTGCCCGACAACTACAACGGCAACTGCGCGCTCCTGATGTCCGGCGGCAGCGCCGGCACCAGCTGCACCAACCCGTACCCGAGCACCACCGAGGCGAACCGGGTGAGCAGCCTCTTCGCCGGCACCCTCAGCACCAACCGCGCCGGGTCGCAGATCTTCCAGGACAGCTGGCCGGCCACGCTCGCCACGGTGGGCTGACCGACCAGGCACGTCGGAGGGGCCGGCACGACGCCGGCCCCTCCCCGCGTTCGGTGAACGGTCAGCCCGGCAGCGGCGTCAGCCGGGTACGCGGGCCCGCGCGGAGCACCCCCGACGGGAGCCGCTTGCCGACCAGCTCCTCGGCCAGCTCGGCCACCTCGACCAGGGCGTCCAGGTCGATGCCGGTTCCGATGCCCATGTCGTGCAGCATGTGCACCGCCTCCTCGGTGGCCAGGTTGCCGCTGGCCCCCGGCGCGTACGGGCAGCCGCCGAGGCCGCCGACGCTGGCGTCGAACTCGGTCACGCCCAGCTCCAGCGCGGTGAGCATGTTGGCCAGCGCGGTGCCCCGGGTGTTGTGGAAGTGCAGCAGCACCGGCACGTGCGCGTTGCGGTCGCGTACCGCCGTCAGCAGCTCGCGGACCCGTCGGGGCGTACCCATGCCGGTGGTGTCGCCGAAGGCCACCCGGTCGGCGCCGTCGCGGACCACCCGGTCCACGATGGCGGCCACCCGGGCCGGGTCGGTGTCCCCCTCGTACGGGCAGCCGAAGCTTGTCGCCACGATCACCTCGGCCTGCGCGCCGGCGCCGTGCAGCAGGTCGATCAGCTCGGCGATGTCGTCCAGCGACTCGTCGGTGGAGCGGTTGACGTTGCGCCGGTTGTGCGTGTCGCTGGCCGAGACCACCACCTCGATCTCGGTGAAGCCGGCGGCCAGGGCCCGCTGCGCGCCCCGGGTGTTCGGCACCAGCGCCGAGTAGCGCACGCCGTCGGCCTTCGCGGCCCGCTGCCACACCTCGTCGGCGTCGGCCATCTGCGGGATCGCCTTCGGGTGCACGAACGAGACGGCCTCGATCCGCTGCACGCCGGTGCCGGAGAGGGCGTCGAGCAGCCGCACCTTGGCCTCGGTCGGGATCGGCTCCTCGTTCTGGAGCCCGTCGCGCGGCCCGACCTCCCGGATCGACACGGAGTTCGGCATTTCCGCCATAAGGGGTCACCTCACTGTGACGCAGAGCTGTTCTGTCCCCTCCAGCCTCCCACCCCCTTCACCGCCCCATCCCGGTTGATCATGAAGTTACCGCCACGACACGCCGCAGCCGAGGGCAACAACTTCATGATCAACGGGACGGGACCGGGGTTCAGCGCATTCGGGTGACGATGGCGGTGTCGTAGTCGCCGGAGAGGAATTCCTCGTTCTCCAGGAGTTCGGCGAAGAAGGGGAGGTTGTTCTTCGGGCCGGCCAGCTCGAAGGCGGCGACCGCCGCCCGGGCCCGCTCGACTGCCTGCGCCCGATCCTCGCCGTTGACGATGAGCTTGGCCATCAGGCTGTCGTAGAACGGGGTGACGGTGTTGCCCTCGACGTAGCCCGAGTCCACCCGGACGCCCTCGCCGGTCGGCTCCACCCACGTCCTGATCACGCCGGGGCCGGGCAGGAAGCGCTTCGGGTCCTCGGCGTTGATCCGCAGCTCGATGGCGTGCCCGCGCGGGGCGAGCGCGTCCGGGTCGAAGGTCGGCGCCAGGCCGGCGGCCACCCGCAGCTGCTCCTCGACCAGGTCGACGCCGTAGACCAGCTCGGTGACCGGGTGCTCGACCTGGAGCCGCGTGTTCATCTCCAGAAAGAAGAACTCCTGCGTGGCAGGATCGAGCAGGCACTCGACCGTGCCCGCGTTGCGGTAGCCCACCGCCTCGCCGGCGCGCACGGCGGCGGCCAGGATGCGCTCGCGCAGCTCCGGGGAGACCGCCGGCGACGGCGACTCCTCGACCAGCTTCTGGTTGCGCCGCTGCACCGAGCACTCCCGCTCGCCGAGGGCGACCACCCGGCCGTCGGCCAGGCCGAGGATCTGCACCTCGACGTGGCGCACCCGGGGGAAGTACCGCTCGATCAGCACCGAGCCGTCGCCGAACATGCGCTCGGCGAAGGAGCGCACCTTGTCGTACTCGGTGCGCAGCGCGGCCTCGTCGTTCGCCACGCCCATGCCCATGCCGCCGCCACCGGCCGCGGCCTTGACCATCACCGGGTAGCCGATCCCCGCCGCCGCGACGACCGCCGCGTCGAGGTCGGCCGCCGGGTCGGTGGTGCCGGGCGCGACCGGCACCCCGGCCGCCGCCATCAGGTTCCGGGCGTTGATCTTGTCGCCCATCGCGGTGATCGCGTCCGCGCCGGGCCCGACCCAGATCAGCCCGCTCGCCTCGACGGTACGGGCGAAGTCGGCGTTCTCCGACAGGAAGCCGTAGCCGGGGTGGATGGCCTGCGCGCCGGTCGACTTGGCGGCGGCGAGAATGGCCTCGACGTTGCGGTAGCTCTGGGCCGGGTTGGCCGGACCCACGCACACCGCCTCGTCGGCCTCCGTCACGAACGGCAGGTCGGCGTCGGCCTCCGAGTGCACCGCGATCGCGCGGATGCCGAGCCGCCTGGCGGTCCGGATGATCCGGCGGGCGATCTCGCCCCGGTTGGCGACCAGCAGCGACTCGATCATGTTTCCCTCCAGCGTCCAGGGGTGGGGACGGGTGCTAGGGAACCACGGCCGGAAGGTTACTGACGAGTTGCCCCCGCCCGGTTCAGGGACCGGGGTGGGCCAGCAGTGCGGCCAGGGTGGCGGCGCGGAGCAGCTCCGCCCGGCGACGCCGGTCCACCTCGCCACCCAGGAACGGCGTCGAGTTCATCAGGCCGAACGCGGCGTGGGCCAGCACCCGCGCCTCACCGTCGGGCATGCCCGGGTGCAGCGCGGTCAGCACCGTCACCCACTGTTCGACGTAGAGCCGCTGGAGCCGGCGGATCCGGCGGCGCGGCTCGTCGGGGAGGCGGTCCAGCTCGTGCAGGTGCAGGGCGATCACCGCCGGGTTGGCCAGCGCGAAGTCGACGTGGAAGTCGATCAGCGACTCCAGCGCGCCGCGCGGGTCGTCCGGGTGGCCGGCGGACCGCTGCTGACCGCCGGCCAGCAGTTCCTCGCTGACCGGGATCAGCGCGGCGACCAGCATGGCCTCCTTGCCCGCGAAGTGGTGGTAGAGCGCCGGGCCGGTGACCCCGGCGGCCGCGCCGATGTCGTCCATCGAGACGCCGTGGTAGCCCCGGGACGCGAAGAGGCCGACCGCGATCTCCAGGATCTCGTCCTTGCGGGACCGGCGCCGGGCCGACCCCGCGGCACCGTTCGCCCTGCCCCGCGCCTGCTGCTCGACCGTCACCGGGCAAGCGTAGACCTCGACCGGCCCGGCGTGGAGCCTCCGCTACCCGTCGGTTGGCTCACGTCCGCCGCCGCTGACCGGCGCGTCCGGGCCCCTTGACCCTCGACCCGGTCGAGCCCGGAGGGTCGCCGGCATGACCGCACCCCCGCTCGGCCGCGACTACCGGCTGCTCTGGTCCGCCGCCGTGTCCTCGCGCCTCGGCGACGCCCTGCGTACGCCGGCACTGGCGCTGCTGGCCGCGACGCTGACCCGCGATCCCCGGGTGATCGCGGCGGTGACCGTGGCCGGGCAGCTCCCGCCGCTGCTGTTCGGCCTGCTCGGCGGCGTGTACGCGGACCGCTGGGACCGCCGCCGGACGATGGCGGTGGTGGACGGCCTGCGCGCCGCCGTGATCGGCGCACTCGCCCTCGCACTCGCCCTCGACCGGGCCAGCGTCGCCGCGCTGGTGGCCGTGGCCTTCCTGCTCGCCGCGCTCGGCACCCTCTTCGACGCCGCCTCGTTCGCGATGCTCCCGTCCGTGGTGCCGCCGGCCGCGCTGCCCCGGGCCAACGGCCGCCTCCAGGCCGGCTCGGCGGTGGCGGGCGGCTTCCTCGGCGCCCCGGCCGCCGGCGTGCTCTTCGCCCTGGCCGCCCCGCTGCCGTTCGCCGTGGACGCCCTCACCTTCCTCTGCGCCGCCCTGCTGACCCTCGCCCTCCGTCCCGTCCCGCCCAGCCCCCGCGCCCACGCCAAGCGGCGGTCGGTGTGGCGGGAGGGCGTCGAGGGGGTGCGGTGGGTGCGCGGGGACGCGACGCTGTGGCGGCTGACCGTGGCGACCGCCGGGAGCAACCTGGCGATCAGCGGGCTGATGGCGGTGCTGGTGCTCTACGCGCTCGACGTGCTGCGGGTGCCGCCGGCCGGGTACGGGCTGTTCGCCGCGGGGGCGGTCCTCGGCGGGCTCGCCGGTGGGCTCGGGGCGGGCCGGTTGGCCGCCCGGCTCGGCACGGTGTCCGCGCTGCGCGTCGTGCTCGCCGGCCAGGCCGTCGCGCTGACCGGGCTGGCGCTGGCCCGGCACCCCGTGCCCGGCGGGCTGGCGCTGGCCGTGTTCGCGGCCGGCACCACGGTGTGGAACGGCCTCTGGGCCGCGTACGGGCAGCGCCGCGTGCCGCCCGCCCTGCTCGGCCGGGTGGGCGCCGCCCAACGGATGGTCGGCCTGCTCACCGCGCCGGTCGGGGCGGCCCTCGCGGGCATGGCCGGCGCGGCGTACGGGGTGGGACCGGTGGCGGCGGCGGTGGCCGGGGTCTTCGTGCTGGTCACCCTCGCGGCGTGGCGGACGCTGCGACCTCCCGCGCCGGCACCGGCCGCCGGGCCCACCAGCGCCGCGACAGCAGCCCGGCCAGGGCGGCGCCCGTCGCGTTGAGCAGCACGTCGTCGGCCGAGGAGACCCGGCCGAGCTCGAGCGCGTACTGGAGGGACTCGACCAGCACGGAACCGGCCGCCCCGAGCAGGAACAGCCGGCCGACGCCGGCCAGCGCGGCCAGGCGTACCGGGGCGAAGAAGCCCAGCGCGGCGAAGACCAGCAGGTTGCCGACGACCTGGACCACGGCGGTCGCCGGCGGCCCGGTGAGCAGGTCGGCCAGGTCGCGCAGCGGCACCGGGTCGACCTGCCGGGGCGCGGGCCGGGGGGTGAGGATCATCCACACCCACGGCAGGGTGCCGGCCACCGCGCCCACCTCGGCGACGCTGCGCCGCCACGACTCCCCGACCGTCGCGGCGTCGCGGCGGTGGCGCGCCAGCACCGCGGTGAGGAGGGCCAGCAGGGGCAGCGCGGCGGCCACGGCGAGCAGCACGCCACCCCAGTCCCGCCACACCTGACCCACCGGGGCAGCCTAGCCGCGCGCCCCGCCGCGCCTGGCCCAACGGGCAGCCCGGCCGCGCGATCCGAAGGGCAGCCCGGCCGCGCGATCCACTGGCCAGGTCAGCCGCGCGATCCGTCGCGGTGGTGCAGGCCGGAGAGGCGCATCGCGATCCGGTGCCGGGCCGGCGGCACGGCGCCGAGCAGGCGGAACAGCAGGTTCCGGGCCGGCCGGGCGGCCGGTGGCAGGGTGGCGAGCCTGGTCAGCCGGGCGGCCAGGGCCACCACCTCCCCGGCCATCGGGCGGCGCCGGGCCGCGTACGCGTCGAGCAGCGCGTCGGGCGCGCCGGCCAGCACGTCGGCGAGCGTGCCGCCGAGGTCGACCGCGTCCACGATGCCGAGGTTCATCCCCTGCCCGCCGGCGGGGCTGTGCACGTGCCCTGCGTCGCCGGCGAGCAGCACCGGCCCCCGGCGGAAGGTGTCGGCGATCCGGTGGTGGATCCGGAACCGGGAGCCCCAGAGCACCTCCGTCAGCCGGTCGGGGCGGCGGGCCGGCCCGCGCTCGTCGAGCAGCGCCTGGAGGTGGGCCCGGTCGGGCGCGGCCGGAGCCTCCGCCACGGCCGCGACCAGCCGGACCACCCCGTCGGGCAGCGGCGCCCAGACCAGCGGGCCGGAGCGGGCCAGGAAGAGGGACACCCGGTCGCGGGGCAGCGCGCTCTCCAGCCGGACGTCGGCGAGGACGAACGACTCCTCGCCGCCGGCCGGGCCGGAGAAGCCGATCCCGGCCCGCTCCCGCACCGTGCTGTGCATCCCGTCGGCGCCGACCAGGTAGCGGGCCCGGACCGTCGCGCCGCCCGCGAACGTCGCGACCGCGCCGGCCGCGTCGGGGACCAGCCCGGTCATCTCGTACGGGCGCAGCACCGGGACGCCGAGCGCGGCGAGCTGCCCGGCGAGCACCTCCTCCGTGACCGACTGGGACACCATCAGCGCGTAGGGGTGCCGGGAGGGCAGCGTGTCGAACGGCACGGTGAGCAGCGCCCGGTCGCGGTCGCGGACGGTGAATCCCGGCGACCGCAGCCCGCGCGCCACCAGCGGGGCGCCGGCGCCGATCCGGTCCAGCGTCTCCAGGGTGTACGCGTGCACGACCGCCGCCCGGGAGGTTCGCGGCGGCCGGTCCAGCCGGTCGACCACGGTCACGTCGACACCGCGCCGGGCGAGGGTCAGCGCAGCGGTCAGCCCGGTCGGGCCGGCCCCCACCACCAGGACGTCCGTGCTCGTGGGCAGCATCGTCGACCTCCGTCCGCTCATGCCAACATCTGTTGGCAAACGATTGTTGGCAACGGTAATTCTCCTGGCGCTGGAGTGTCAACAGGCGTTGGCATACGGTCGTGGGCATGACCGACGCCGCGCCGCCCCGAACCCGCCGCTCCGACGCCACCCGGGCGGCGATCCTCCGCGCCGCCCGCGAACGCTTCGCCGCCGACGGCTACGACCGGGCGACCATCCGGGCCATCGCGGCGGACGCGCGGATCGACCCGTCGATGGTGATGCGCTACTACGGCAGCAAGGAGGGGCTCTTCGCGGCGGCGGCCGAGTTCGACCTGCGGCTGCCCGAGCTGGCCGACGCGCCACCCGAACGGCTCGGCGAGCTACTGGTCCGGCACTTCGTCGACCGGTGGGAGACCGACGGGACGATGGCCGCGCTGCTGCGTACGGCCGCCACCAACCACGCCGCCGCCGAGCGGATGCGGGGCATCTTCGCCGACCAGCTCACCACGGCGGTGGCCCGGGTCGTGCCGGAACCGGCGCAGGCCCCCCGGCGGGCGGGGCTGGTCGCCAGCCAGATGCTCGGCCTGGCGCTGACCCGGTACGTGCTCCGGCTGCCCCCGGTGGTGGACGCCGATCCGGCCGAGCTGGTCGCCTGGGTCGCGCCGACCGTCCAGCGCTACCTGTGCGGCGCGCCCGACGCCTGACCGGGCACCGCCCCAACGGCCACCCAACCTTTTCCGGCCCCGGTGCGTCTGTCTTGTGACGCACGACGGCCGGCCGGAGGGGAGGGCGGATGGGACCGCCGACGACCGACGACGGGCGGGACGGCTACGTCGCCTTCGTCGAGTGCCACCAGCACCGGCTGCTGCGCGCGGCCTACCTGGTCTGCGGCAACCGGCACCAGGCCGAGGACCTGCTCCAGGACGCCCTGCTCAAGCTCGCCCTGCGCTGGCCCTCGGTGCGGCACGGCGACCCGGCCGCGTACGTGCGGACCATCCTCTACCGCGACGCCGTCTCCTGGTGGCGCCGACGCCGCCGGGAGTGGCTGAGCGAGTACCCGCCGGAGCGGGCCACGACCGAAGGCGACGGGGCACTGCGGCTCGCGCTGCGCGACGCGCTCGGCCACCTGCCGCCCCGGCAGCGGGCCGTGCTGGTGCTGCGCTACTTCGAGGATCTCACCGAGGCCGCCACCGCCGAGGCGCTCGGCGTCACCGTCGGCACCGTCAAGAGCCAGTGCCACATGGCGCTGCGCCGGCTCCGGGAGATCGCGCCGGAGCTGGGACGCGACGAGGAACGGCCCGGCGGCGGCCTGGCCACCGGAATGGAGGTGAACCCGTGAGGGAAGAGGAACTGCACCGGCTGCTCACCGTCGCCGCCGAGGACGTCCGGCCGGCACACCCCGCCCCGACCGGCTGGGAACGGGCCCGCCGGGTGCGGCGCGCCCGCCGCGCCGCCGGCGCCACCGCGCTCGCGGTCGCCCTGCTCACCGGCGGTGCGGCACTGGCTCTGCGCCCCGCCGCGCCGCCACCGTCGGCCACCACCGCGACACCGGAGAAGAACCCGACCCCGCACCCCGTGCCCGTGCAGACGCCCCCGGCCGACCTGACCTATCCCGGGCACCCGCTGGGCCGCCTCGGCGATCCGGTCGGCGCGACGCTCTCCGACCGGCCCGTACGCCGGGCACTGGCGCTGCACCAGCCGGTCGACCCCGGGACCGGCGTCGCCGGCCGGATCCGGGTGCTCGGCGACGACGGCGTCGTACGGGACCTCGACGTGGTCACCCCCGCCCCGACCCGAGACGCCGGGGGCAACGAGGCGGTGCCGCTGAAGAGCGGGAGCCTCTCCCCGGACGGGCGGACCGCCGCCTTCGCCCAGACCGACGAGGTGATCGTGGTCGACCTGACCACCGCCGCCGTACGTCGCCACCCGCTCAAGGGCTATCTGGAGCACGTCCTCTGGTCCGGCGACCGGCTGCTCGTCGGCGACGACGACACCACGTACGAGCTGGATCCGCACACCGGCGCGGCCCGGAACATCCCGGTGTCGCCCTGGGACGCGGTCACGCCCGACCCGGCGACCACGCCGAACGTCCCGCTCGAACTGGGCGGCACACCGCCGAGGCTGACGGAGGTCCGGCGGGCCGGCGACGGGACGTACCGGGGCATCGGCGCGGTCGACTTCCGCGCGCTGCCGCCCGGTCACCGGGTCGACGAGTTCTACGGGCGGGGCTGGCAGCGCGGCGACCGGGTCGCCCGGGCCGGCTGGATCACCACCGACACGATGGGCGGGCTGGAGGGCGTCGCGCTGCTGAACGCCCGGACGCGCATCGTGACCCACCTGCTCGACCTGGGCCGCGACCGCTGGAAGGGCTGCTGCGAGGTGCTCGGCTGGGACTCGGACGGCGCGGTGCTGCTGCGCCACAACCCGGGCGGGTTGCTGCGCTGGAAACCGGAGACCCGCGAGATCACGGGCGTGACGCGGAACCTGTTCGGGGCGGTGTCGCTCTCCGCCGGTTGAGCGGCCGGCGCCTCAGCCCGCCAGGCCGCCGGGCTGGTCGCCCTTCACGACGGGGGCCCGGACCAGATTGCCCCACTCGGTCCACGAGCCGTCGTAGTTGCGCACCTGCGGATAGCCCAGCAGGTGGCGCAGCACGAACCAGGTGTGGCTCGACCGCTCGCCGATCCGGCAGTACGCCACGATGTCGTCGTCCGGGCTCAGGCCGAGCTGGTCGGCGTAGATGGCGCGCAGCTCGTCGGCCGACCTGAACGTGCCGTCGTCGTTTGCGGCGGATTTCCACGGCTTGCTGACCGCGCCCGGAATGTGCCCGCCGCGCAGCGCGCCCTCCTGCGGATAGTCCGGCATGTGCAGCATCTCGCCGGTGTACTCGCCCGGCGACCGGACGTCGACCAGCGGGCGGCCCGCCGCCACGTGCGCCATCACCTGCTCGCGGTACGCCCGCACCGGCGCGTCGTTGCGCTGCGGCACCGGGTAGTCGGCGCGGGGCCGGGTCGGCTTGTCCCGGGTCGTCTCGCGGCCCTCGGCGACCCACTTCTGCCGGCCGCCGTCGAGCAGCCGCACGTCCGGGTGGCCGAAGAGCGTGAACACCCACAGGGCGTACGCGGCCCACCAGTTGAAGTTGTCGCCGTAGAAGACGACCGTGTCGTCCCGGCCGATGCCCTTTGCGGCGCACAGCTCGGCGAAGCGCTCGGCGTCCAGGTAGTCCCGGCTCACCTGGTCGTTCAGCTCGGTGTGCCAGTCCACCTTCACGGCACCCGGGATGTGGCCGGTGTCGTAGAGCAGCACGTCCTCGTCGCACTCGACGACGACGAGGCCCTCGTCGCCCAGGTGCTCGGCCAACCATTCGGTGGTGACCAACCGCTGCGGGTGCGCGTACGACTGGAGTCGGGGATCGGGATCGCTCGGCACAGACATGATCCCCAAGGTACGCCGCATCCCGGGCCGGCGGCCGGCCATCGGGAACGGCGTCGCCGGACGGTCAGGCGCGGCGGTGGGCGATCCGGCCGGCGACCACGGTCACCAGGCAGGCGCCGTCGGCGTCGAGGACCGCCAGATCGGCGCGCCCGCCGGGCGCCAGCGCCGGCGGTACGGCGGCCGGCAGCACCAGCAGGTCGCTGCGCTCCACGGCGGCCCGCAGCGCCGGATCGGTCAGGTGACCGGCCAGCACGGCGGTCACCCCGAGGCGCAGCAGCGCGTGCACCCGCTCGCGCGGAGTGTCGGCGGCCGGCAGCGGCCCGTCGTGCAGCAGCCCCGGCCCGAGCGTGCCCGGCCAGCAGCGGATCCGGGCTCCCGCGTACGCCCCGGTCAGCTCGGCCAGCGGCCCGACCGCGACGATCCGGTCGGCCCGGACCGCGACGGCGGTCCCCGGGGTGGGCAGGACGTCGGGCGCGGTCCGCAGCAACGGCGCGGTGTGCAGGGTGAGCACGAGTCAGTCGGTGATCGGGCCGGCCGGCCCGATCACGCACAGCGCACGACGGTTTCGCACAAACATGATCTCCACGGTACGCCGGTCGCCACGCCCGGCGTCGGTGACGGAACCGGCCCACCACCCATATGCAGGTGGTGGGCCGGATCAACGGGTCGTCAGCCCTGCACCACGAACCAGTGGTAGGTGACGTCCGACCGGTTGCCCGCCGCGTCCACGGCGAACACCGAGAGCGGGTACCAGCGCGCCTCGGTGGGCGTCAGCGTGACCGAAGCGGTGCCGTCCGGAGCAGCCGGCACGGTCACCTCGGGGCCGTTGTCGAACTGGTAGACGTACCTGTCCACGTTCGGCATGCGCGGGGCGAAGGTGAAGACGCCCGGCACATTCACCCCACCGGAGGTCTCGCCGTACGGGTAGGTGGTCGAACCGACCGTCGGCGAGGTGCTCACCGTGAAGACGTACGTCGCCGCCGGCGACAGTTCCCCGGACGCCGAGCGGCTGCGCACCGTGAGGGTGTTCCGGAAACCTCGGTCCGGGGTGACGGTCAGGTCGACCGCCGTCCCGTCGGTCACGGCGACGGTCTGCTCCGGCCCGTCGTTGAGCTGGTAGACGAACTCCACCGTGCTCGGCAGCTCCGAGCTGAACCGGAAACCACCCGGGACGCCGATGCCGCCCATCGGGTCGTACTCGTAGTACAGGTACGAGGTGATGGAGGGCTTCGGTTCCCGCACCGAGAAGACGTGCTCACGCATCTGGGTGACCGTGCCGTCATGGGTGACGCCCCGCACGGTCAGCTGATGCCAGCCGGACCACTCCGGCGTCCACGTGACCGTTGCGCCGCCGTCCGCAGCCGCCTCGACGGTCTTCTCCTCTCCGCCGAACGAGTAGCGGTAGGTCACCACATCCGGCCGCTGCGGCCGGAAGGTGAATACCCCGGGAGCGCCGGGCAGGCCGCTGTTGGCGTTCCTCGGGTAGTCCGCCGACTCCACCAGGGGCGCGTCGTACACCTCGAAGGTGTGCGTCCGAACGGGCGACACCGTGCCGTCCGCGGTGACGCCGCGCACCATCAGCGTGTGCGTCCCGCCCTGCTCCGGGGTCCAGGTGACCTGGGCGGAGCCGTTGGCGTCGGCACCCACACCCTGCTCGGGACCGTTGTCGAAGCGGTACCGGTATTCCACGGTGTCCGGCACCTCAGAGGTGAACCGGAACTGCCCCGCCTGGCCCGGCCCACCGTTGGAACCGCTTTGGCCGTAGGGGTTCGCCAAGATGCCCGGCAACAGATCCCGCACGGTGAAGTACCAGGTCGCCGGCTGCGACTCCGTGCCGTCCCGGCTGATGCTCCACACGGCCAGCGACTGGAAGCCGGCCGCGCTGGGGGACCAGGTCACCGAGGCGGTGCCGTCCGCGGCCGCGTCGACCGTGGCGGTCTCCTCGCCGAAGGAGTAGCGGTAGCGGACCGTCTCCGGCAGGCGGGGGGTGAAGGTGAACACGCCTGGCACCCCTTGGCCGCCGCCGTAGCCGTACTCCTCGTAGACGGTCGCGGTGATCATGGGCTCGGTGGGCAGATTGAACGTCAGCCGCGAGGGCGCGGCCACCCCGTTGGCCGTCTCGCTGATGACCGTGAGCGTCCGGCTGCCGCCCCGGTTCGCGGTGACGGTCACCGAGGCGGTCCCGTCGGCTCGCGCGTCGACGCTCTGTTCGGGGTCGCCGTCCAGGTGGAAGCGGTAACGGACCACGCCGTCCATCCCGGGTCGCACCGCGAAGGTGGTCGGCACCCCGACCGCTGCCAGGGTTCCCTCGACGATCGGGCCCACGTGATGGGCGAGGAAATCGTAGCTGGTGCTGACGGACCGGTTACCGGCCGCGTCGAGACTCCAGACCTCGACACGGTTGACGCCCACGTCGGGAGTCACCGACACCGTCGCCGAACCACCCTGCCGGTCCGCCGTGACCGTCCTGGTGCCACCGCTGTTCACCCGATAGCCGAAACCCACAACGTCCTCGGCTCCGTTGGCGTCGAAGACGAACTCACCGGTCAGGGCCGGCGCCCCCGGGTCGCCCGAGGGAAAGTCGGTGGAGGTGACCTTCGGTGCCACCGCCGGGCCACGGAAGTCGGTCCGGAGGTAGCAGATGTCGCTCCATTCGCCGGTGGCACGGCTGTCGGCTGCCCGCACCTGCCAGGCGTACACCCGGTCGTGCTGGAGCAGGTCCTGGCCGAAGCGGCCGACCGCCCGGTCGCCGTCCCGGGCGTTGTCGATCCGCTCGATCCGCGCGCCCGGCTCGTCAACGGGCCAGAGCGCGAAGGTGGCGGTCAGCATGTCCGTACCGCCGGTGTCGTTCCGGTCCCGGTCGTGCAGGACGGCGGAGAGCCCCAGCTCGCCCCGCACGAGCTGGTACGGCTCGGAGGTGGTGCAGGCCTTGCCGGCGGTCGTCTGCGGATCGGTCGGTACACCGGGCGGGTAGTTGTGGTCGATGGAGAGGCCGACCTCAGTGGCGTACCTCCGTGCCAGCGTCCGGTCCTGCTCCGTCCCGGCCGGCAGCCGGAGCGAGAGGGTGAGGGTCGTCCTGCCCTCAGCGAGCGCCTGGCGCAGTCCCTCCGTGGCGTCGAAGCCGACATAGGACGCGGGGCAACCGGCGAAGGCCGGCAACGTGGTGGTGTCGAGCTTCGCCAGGTCGGCCGGGGGCTTGGCCCAGCTCGAACGCGACGTGTAGGGGGCGGTCCGCCACAACTCGACCTCGGGCCGCTTGGTGCAGTCAGCCGCCGAGACCTCCTTGGCGTCGAACTTCGCGAGTTCGATCACCGCCCCCTGGTAGCGGGTAATGTCGAAGGTGAAGTAGGCCCGGGCGGTGTGCGGGCGTCCACGGTCGTCGGCCCAGGACCCGACCGGCACGTCGCCAGCCTGGTCGATGTAGACCTTCGTGGGCCGGTGCGAGTCGGTGTACGCCCAGGAGGTGTTCTCCTCGTACCGCACGTCGTAGGCGGCGGCCGGCGCGGCGTTGACGGCGACCACTCCGGCGGCGACCGTCGTCGACAGGGCCGTGGCCAGCAGAGACCGCCCGATTCTTTTGGACATTGTCGTACCAGGCATGAGGGTCATCCCTCATCCACCTTTCCCCATGTCCCCGCAACCCATCGGCGGGGGCAGCGGATGCTATCGGGAGAGGCGGACACACGGCGATCCCGAAACAGAAATCGGGCAGATCAGCCGTTCGCCACGTCGGGTCACCCCGTCGTTCCGGCGGGTCGGGGCGGCGCTCAGTCGGTGATCGGGCCGAGCGACGGGCGCTTGGCGGTGACCGTGTCGCCGGAGGAGCGGCCGGTGAGCCGGCGCTTGATCCACGGCGCCAGGTGCCGCCCGGCCCAGCGCAGGTCGGCGGCGCGGGCGGCCAGCCAGGGCGTCGGCGCCGGATGCGGCGGCACCATCAGCCACTCCTCGTCGCAGCCGACGCCGAGCGCGTTGAGCACCTGCGCGGCGACCCGCCGGTGCCCGACCTCCGACAGGTGCAGCCGGTCGGTGCTCCAGAGCATCGGGTTGAGGTACGCGTCGTCGGCGTACAGGTCGACCAGGATCGCGCCGTGCCGCTCGGCGGTCTCGCCGACGGCCCGGTTGAGCAGTTGCACCCGGGGCGCGACGAGGCGCTGACCAGGCAGCCGGGCCATCACGTCGGCGAACCGGAAGAGGACCACGTCGGCACCGCCGGAACGCAGCCTGCGCACCACGTCGTCGAAGCGGGTGACCAGGGCGTCCGGGTCGAAGGTACGGCGGAGCACGTCGTTGCCGCCGGCCGCGAAGCTGATCAGGTCGGGCTTCATGGCGAGCGCGGCGGGCACCTGCTCGGCCACCACGCCCGGGAAGAGCCGGCCCCGGATGGCCAGGTTCGCGTAGCGGAAGTCGGGGCCGGCCTCGGCGGCCAGCCGGGTCGCCACCAGGTCCGCCCAGCCCCGGTAGCTGCCGTCCGGGTACGCGTCGTCCATGCCCTCGGTGAAGCTGTCCCCGACCGCCACGTAACTGCGCCAGCGCACCTGATCATCCCTCCGACGTGCGGTGGGAAAGAGCACCCGGTGGAGGAAGGGGCCCTTCCCGACGCGGGACAGTCTTCACCAGGAGAGCCGGCGCCGGGGGGCACCGACGGACAAACGTGGCGGAGGTCATCGTTGGCGGCGGGACCGTGCCCGGAGGCGTGATCCGGGACCGGGGCCACGAGCCGATCACCGCGCTGCGTCGATGCGAGGAGTTCCGTGGCGCCGTCGACAACCCTCGGAACGTCCCACTTGCGGGACCGCCGGCCGTCCCGCGCGGTCCGGTCAGGTGGATGGCGGCGCCAGCGGGTGCGCTACGGCCTCCGGTGTGCGAGCCTCGTCCAAGCCTTTTAACAAGGTTGTAACATTTGTCACCGCCGTGTCACCCTCTGCACCGCAGCGGGCGACGCCGCCCGTACGTCCTGGGAGAAAGCACGTGCCGAACCTCGACCTGGCACTGAAGACCGCGATGAGCATCGACGGCGCGATCGGCGCCGCACTCGTCGACTACAACAGTGGGATGACCCTCGGCGTGGCGGGCGGAACCGGGGAGATCGACCTGACCGTCGCCGCCGCCGGCAACACCGATGTCGTCCGCGCCAAGCTGCGCACCATCGAGATGCTCAACCTCAACGACGAGATCGAGGACATCCTCATCACCCTCGGCACGCAGTACCACCTGATCCGCCCGGTGACCAGCCGCACCGGCAAGGGGCTCTTCCTCTACCTGATGGTGAGCAAGAGCCGCGCCAACCTGGCGATGGCGCGTCACCAGCTGCGCAGCATCGAGGAGAGCCTGGAGCTGTGAGCGGGATCGACGACACCGAGACCCCCCTTCCCCGCCGCACCGCACGCACGGGCACCCTCCCGCCACCCCGGTCGTTGCCCCCGTCGCTGGCCGGGAACACGTCGCTGCCGTACCCGGCGATCGGGCACGAGCTGTCGGAACTGCGCCTCCAGATCCCCGGGGTGCACGGCTGCGTCCTCGGCGGCGTGGACGGCCTGCTCATCACCCACAACCTGCAGACCGACGTCGACCCGAACGACCTGGCGGCGCTCGCCGCCACCACGTACGGGCTGGGCCGGCAGGTCGGGCTGCGGCTGGGGCAGGGCGCCTTCCAGCAGTCCACCGTCCGCAACGCCGGCGGCTACCTGAGCGTGTACGCGGTCAGCCCGCAGGCGCTGCTCGCGGTCGTCGGCGAGGACAGCATCAACGTGGCCCGGCTGCACCTGCACGCCCCGCCGGTGGCCGAACGGCTCGCCGCCCTGCTGGAGCAGCCCGTCCACGCCGGCCACGGGTCCTGAGGGCAGGCACTGCCAGGGGTACCGCCACCGGGGAGGGAACTTCCCGCCTTCGCACCGCCGACGGTCGGGCAGATCGGGCCCGAAGATCCGATCCGCCGGACCGGCTTCGGCAGGTCGCCGGCCAGGGCGCGGGCCGCGTCGGCGGGTCAGGCCGCCGACGACCGCTGCCCGACGCACAGGCGGATGGCGAGCAGCGCCAGGGTGACGCCGGCCAGCGCCGCCCCGGCCAGGAACGTGCCACGCGTCGAGGTGGCCGCCTGGACCGACCCGAGCAGCAGCGGCGAGACGAACAGGCCGGCGAAGGTGGCGCTGGCCAGCAGCGCGGTGGCCTGGCCGCGCCGGGCGGGCGGGGAGTGTTCGGCCACCAGGACGGTCAGCGCCGGTACGACCAGCCCCATGCCGATCCCGAACACGGCCGGCGCGACCAGCATGAGCGCCGGCGAACCGGTCAGCCCGAGGGTGACCAGCGCGACCGCGAAGACGGCGAGGGTGATCGCGAGCAGCCGCACCTGACCCAGGCGGGCCCGGGCCCGGGCGTAGCCCAGACCGACGACGCTCATGGCCAGCGACGGGGCGCCCGTGAACAGCGCCACGACAGCCGTCTCGGTGATGCCGACCTCGGCCAGCCGCAGCGGCAGGAACACCAGCACCCCGTACAGCAGCAGGCTGGTCACCACCTGGAGGCCGTAGATCCCGACGAGCGCGGGATGCCCACGCAGCAGGTTCCACAGCGACCCCGACCGGCCCGGTGGCGCGCCGGCGTCGACGGCGGCGCGCCGGGCCGGGAGCACCCGGAGCGTGACCAGGCCGAGCGGCACCCCGACCAGGTAGACGCCGAAGGGGGCGTGCCAGGAGAGCCCGCCCAGCACTCCGCCCAGCACGGGGAACAGCACCCCGCCGAGGCTGATCGCGGTGGACCGCCAGCCCATCGCCCGGTCGCGGGCCGCCCCCTCGTGCAGGTCGAGCAGCCCGAGCGTGGTCCCCGCGAAGACGAGCGCCGCGCCGACGCCGAAGAGCAGGCGGGTGGCGATCAGCAGGGGGTAGCTGTCGGTGACCAGACCCGCGCCGCCGGCGAGGCCGTACAGGATCAGCCCGAGGGCCAGGGGCGTGCGCACCCCCCACCGGTCGATGGCGCGGCCGACCAGCGGGCCGGCCAGGGCGAGGGAGAGTCCGTGGGCCGTGAGGACGAGCCCGGCGGCGGTGCCGGTGAGCCGCAGTTCGCCACGGATCAGCTCGACCACCGGGGTCAGCACCGCGCCCGCGAGCACGGTCAGCAGGGAGCCGGCGAGCAGGACGGCCGTCGCGGCCCGGCGTCCGGCAACGGGGGCGGTGCCGGCGGGAGCCGCGGCGATGCCCGTCACGGGCGGGCCGCCCGGTCCGCCCTCGGCTGGCCGGCGTCGGCCGCCGGCGGCAGGGCCGGGTTCGCCGCCACCGGCGGGGCCGGGGCCGCCGCCGGGCGGCGGATCGGGGCCAGGGCCGCGGCCCAGGTGAGCAGTTCGTCGAGCATCGCGTCCAGGCTGCGTTCCTGGTGGGCGGCGGGGGTCAGGCGATCCCCGGTGAAGTCGGTGGGCAGGGAGAGCCCGACGGCGGTACGCACTCCGGCGACCCGGACCTCCGCCAGCACCAGGCGCAGCGCCTCGACGGCCCGCCAGCCCCCGGTCACGCCGTACCCGACGAAGCCGGCCGCCTTGTGCTGCCACTCGGCACACAGGTAGTCGATCGCGTTCTTGCAGGCGGCCGAGGTGGAGTGGTTGTACTCCGGGGTGACGAAGACAAACCCGTCGCACGGCTCGACGGCGGCGGCCCAGGCCCGCGTGTGCGGGCGGCGGTAGTCGCCGAACGCCGCCGGGACCGGCTCGTCCAGCAGGGGCAGGTCGAAGTCGACGAGGTCGAGCAGCTCGAACGCGACGGCCCGGTGCCGCTCGCGTGCGACGTGGTGCACCCACTCGGCCACCGCCCTGCCCCGTCGTCCGGGCCGCGTCGACCCGACGACGATTCCGATCCGTATCGGCTCCATGGCGCGAGTCTTCAACCTCGACCATGGTCGAGGTCAAGCCGCTAGCATGCCGACATGGCGAGCCTCCCGCCCCAACACACCGAACTGACCATCGGCCAGGTCGCGGCCCGCACCGGCGTCGCCGTCACGGCCCTGCACTTCTACGAGGCCAAGGGGCTGATCCACAGTCGACGCACCAGCGGCGGACAGCGCCGCTACCCCCGCGACGTGATCCGGCGGGTGTCCTTCATCCGGGTCGCCCAACGGGTCGGCATCCCGCTCCGGCTCGTCGCCGAGGCGTTGGCCGGTCTGCCGGACGGGCGTACCCCGACCCGGGAGGACTGGGCCGCGCTCTCCACCACCTGGCAGGCCGAACTCGACGAGCGCATCGCCCAGCTCCAGCACCTGCGCGACGACCTGACCGACTGCATCGGGTGCGGCTGCCTCTCCATCGACCGCTGCCTCCTGCGCAACACCGACGACCACCTCGGCGAGACCGGTCAGGGCCCGCGCCGCCTGCTCGGCCCCGTCCCGGCGACGCCATCCGCCCCGGAACCCGGCTGACCGCCGTACCCGAAATGGATCGTCGTCCCGCCGCTGGCCCCCGTACGCTGCGCCAATGCTGCTACGCATGTCGACCCTGCTGCTCCGGACCCTGCGCGAGGACCCGGCGGACGCGGAGGTGCCGAGCCACCGGCTCCTGCTGCGCGCCGGCTACATCCGTCGCGCCGCACCGGGCGGCTACACCTGGCTGCCGCTGGGCAAGCTGGTGCTGGACCGGGTCACCGAGGTGGTCCGGCAGGAGATGACGGCGATCGGCGACCAGGAGGTGCACTTCCCGGCGCTGCTGCCGGCCGAGCCGTACCGGACCAGCGGCCGGTGGACGGAGTACGGCGACGACATCTTCACCCTCGCCGACCGGCGCGGCGCGGAGCACCTGCTGGCGCCCACCCACGAGGAACTGGCCGCGCTGCTGGTCAAGGACCTGTTCACCTCGTACCGGGACTTTCCGGTGACGCTCTTCCAAATCCAGACGAAGTTCCGGGACGAGGCCCGGCCACGCGCCGGACTGCTGCGCGGGCGCGAGTTCCTGATGAAGGACGCCTACTCGTTCGACCTCGACGAGACGGGCCTCGCGGCGGCGTACGAGCGGCACCGCGGCGCGTACCGGCGGATCTTCGACCGGCTCGGGCTGGAACACACGATCGTGCGCGCCACCTCCGGGGCGATGGGCGGTTCGGCGTCGGAGGAGTTCCTGGCGGCGACGCCGGTCGGCGAGGACACCTTCGTCGGCTGCACCGCCTGCGACTACGCGGCCAACACGGAGGCGGTGACCACGCCCGCCCCGCCGGCCGGCGACCCGGACGCCCAGCCGCCCGCCGAGGTGCACGACACCCCCGAGACCCCGACCATCGCCAGCCTGGTCGAGCTGGCCAACGCCCGACGCCTCGGCGGCCGGGACGACTGGACCGCCGCCGACACCCTGAAGAACGTGGTGCTCGCCCTGCGCCGGCCCGGTGCAAAGGAGACCGAGCTGCTGGTGGTCGGGCTGCCCGGCGACCGCGAGGTCGACCTGAAGCGACTCGGCGCGGCGGTCGCCCCGGCCACGGTGGACGTCTTCGACGGCTGGGACGCCCACCCCGAGCTGGTCCGGGGCTACCTCGGGCCGCAGGTCCTGGCCAAGCTGGGCATCCGCTATCTGGCCGATCCCCGGGTGGTGCCGGGCAGCGCGTGGCTGACCGGCGCGAACGAGCCGGGCCGGCACGCGACGGGCGTGGTCTGCGGGCGGGACTTCGTGCCGGACGGCACGGTCGAGGCCGCCGAGGTGCGCCCCGGCGACCCCTGCCCGGCGTGCGGCACCGGCGAGCTGACCATGCGGCGGGGCATCGAGATCGGGCACATCTTCCAGCTCGGTCGCCGCTACACCGACGTCTTCGCCGTCGACGTGCTCGGTCCCGCCGGCAAGCCCGTCCGGCCCACCATGGGCTGCTACGGGATCGGGGTGTCCCGTGCGGTCGCGGCGATCGCCGAACAGCACCACGACGAGCGGGGACTGGTCTGGCCGGCGGCGGTCGCGCCGTGCGACGTACACCTGGTGGCTGCCGGGAAGGGGCCGCAGCTCGACGCGGCGCTGGAGCTCGGCGGGCGGCTCGCCGCCGCCGGCCTGCGGGTGCTCGTCGACGACCGGACGCACGTCTCCGCCGGAGTGAAGTTCACCGACACCGAGCTGATCGGCATCCCGCGCGCCGTCGTGGTCGGCCGCCGTCTCGCCGAGGGGTACGTGGAACTGCGCGACCGGGCGTCCGGCGAGCGCGTCGAGCTGCCGGTCGACGGGGTGGCGGACCGGCTGGTCGAACGGGTACACCGGGAGCGCGGAAACGTGTAGCGAACGTGTCACGGGGTACCGCAGTCCGATCGACTGAATGCGTTCTGGAGGCTCTCATGACCGGTTACCGGGTCAGCGACGTGATGACGAAGCAGGTCATCTACCTGCCGGCCGAGACCACCCTGGACGAGGCGGCCAGGGTGATGAAGGAGGCGGACATCGGCGACGTGGTGGTCACCGACGGCGCCACCCTCGCCGGCATGCTCACCGACCGCGACATCGTCGTACGGGCGGTGGCCGAGCGCAGCGACCCGGCCACCACCACGATCGGCTCGATCATCACCCGCGAGGTGGTGATGATCGAGCAGCACTCGACCGCGGCCGAGGCGGCGGCCCTGATGCGGGAGCGGGGCATCCGGCGGGTGCTGGTCTGCGACAGCGAGCGCAAGCTGGTCGGCATCGTCTCCCTCGGCGACCTCGCGATGCAGCTCGACCCCCATTCGGCGCTGAGCGACATCAGCGAGCAGGCACCGACCGTCTGAGGTGCAAGGAAGGGCCCCTTACTAACGCCTGCGGTATAGGAAGGGTCCCTTCCTTCGGCGGTAGCCTCGGAGGCATGTCATCCATGCCGGCCAGGCTTTCCGAGATCGTCGACGAGTTCGCCGCCGCGCCCCGCGACGTGGTGCTGGAGATGCTGCTGGAGTACGCCGACGTCATCCCGCCGCTGCCCGCCGGCGCCGCCGACCGGGAGGGCATGGAGCAGGTGCCGGAGTGCCAGACGGCGTTCTTCCTGCGTGCCCGGGTGACCCCGGGGAAGACGGTGGAGACGCTGTTCGACTGCCCGCCGGAGGCGCCCACCACGCGCGCGTTCGCCGGCATCCTCGCCGAAGGGCTGGCGGGGGCGAGCGCGGACGAGGTGCTCGCCGTGCCCGACGACCTCTACCAGCGGATGGGACTGGCCCAGGCGATCAGCCCGTTGCGGGTGCGCGGCGGCACGGCCATCCTGGCCCGGCTCAAGCGGCAGGTCCGGGAACAGACCAGCTAGACGGAGGGTTGTCACCCGACATGGAGATCGAGATCTACGCCGACGTCGTGTGCCCCTGGTGCTACATCGGCAAGCGTCGGCTGGAGCAGGCCCTGGAGTCGCACGACGGCGAGGTGACCGTCCGCTACCGGCCGTTCCAGCTCGACCCGTCGCCGGTGTCGGAGCCGCGTCCACTTGTCGACGCGATGGCCGCGAAGTTCGGCGGGCCGGACCGCGTCCGGCAGATGTTCGGTCAGGTGACGGAGGTGGGGGCCCAGGTCGGCCTGAAGCTCGACTTCGACCGCGCGGTCGCGGCCAACACCTTCGACGCGCACCGCCTGGTCGCCTGGGCCACCGACCGGGGACGCGCCGCCGAGACGGTCGACGCGCTCTACCGCGCCCACTTCACCGACGGCGTCGACGTCGGCTCCCGCGACGCGCTCGCCGCGCTCGCCGCCGAGGTGGGCCTGGACGCGGCCGAGGCGCGCCGCTTCCTCGACTCCGGCGAGCGGGTGGCGGAACTCTCCGACGAGCTGGCCACCGCCCGGCAGATCGGGGTGACCAGCGTGCCCACCTTCGTACTGGCCGGTCGGTACGCGGTCACCGGCGCGCAGGAGCCGGAGACGCTGCTCGCCGCCCTGGCTGAGGTGGACCGCCGCGAGTCCGAAGCCGACTGAGCCGTCCACGGCGACCACGAGGCCAACCCCGACTGAGCCGACCACGGCGACCGTAAGGCCGGAGCCGACTGGGTCGTCCACGGCGACCGTGAGGCCGGAGCCGACCGAGCCGTGAAGCGGGGGCGGTGGGCCGACTCCGACGACGGACATCGACGCACGTGATGTTTCACGTGCAACGGCATCGATGCCCGTCACCGGTCAGGCCGGCCTGGCCAGCCCTTCGACCACGCGCGCGCCGGGCAGCGCGCCGAGCGCCGGCCCGGGCAGCGCGATCTTGCTGTGCCGTACGCCCGACCCGATGATCACGTGCGGGGCGGCGATCACCCGCGCGTCGACCAGGATCGGCCACTGCTCCGGCAGGCCGATCGGGGTGATGCCGCCGTACTCCATCCCGGTCAGCTCCACCGCCTCGGCCATCGGCGCGAAGCTCGCCTTCCGCACGTCGAGCGCGCGGCGGGCCACCCCGTTGACGTCGACGCGGGTGGTGGCGAGCACGACGCAGGCCGCGTAGCGCACGACCCCCTCACGCTTGCCGGCCACCACCACGCAGTTGGCCGACTCGTCCAGCCCCACCTCGTACGCGTCGCAGAAGGCGGCGGTGTCGGCCAGCTCGGCGTCGATCGGCGCCACCAGCACGTCGTCCACGTCCACCGGCGCCTCGGCGGGCCACTGCCCGACGGCGACGGCGACCGGCGGAGCGAGCAGGTCGAGCCGACTGCGGGCGGGTTCGGTCTTCAGCGTCCCCATCACGCCTGCGATCCTCGCACCCGCCCGGGCCCGGCGTTCCACCACCTGACCAGCGAGCGGAACCGTCGCCGGCAGGGGGTCACCCCTATCGATCCGGAGACGGGTCCCGACGGCGTGTGGGAGCGGGTGATGCCGGGTACCGGCGATCGGCATGAGTGAACTTCCGCTGCACATCCTGACCGACGCAGGCTTCACGACCGACGAGGCGAACTCGATCGTCGACCACCTTCTCAAGGGTGTCGACACCCACGACGGGAGAGGCGAGACCGACCGGATCGACGTCGAGGCGCTCCCGGAGGAGAAGAAGGCCGCCATCGACAAGTTCAACCTGGCCGTGGCCGCCGACTTCTAGTCACCCGGAACACCGGCCCCGTCCCGGACCGCCGCCACGGACCGCCGGGACGGGCCGGTCGGGACGGCGGTCCGGGACGGCCCGGTCGGACGGGAAGACCGCGACAGCCAGGACGGGAAGACCGGGCCGGCTCGACGGAAGACGCCGGGCCAGCCGGAACGGGGCCGGTCAGTTGCCGGTGAGGAAGCCGTTCTCGCGGAGCAGCGCGCGGTCCCGGACGGAGGCCAGTTCCTCCGCCCGCTCAGCCTGGACCCGGCGCACCTCCATCTCCTCCAGGGCGTGGCGGATGGCGAGCCGGATCACGCCGTAGAGGAAGACGAAACCGGCGACGTACAGGATGACGGTGGCGACCATGGCGAACATGGCGTCACGGTAGGCCGGACGTGAATGCGCATGCCGTTCATCTTGCGCCGGTTCCCCCGTACGTGTCGGCGAGGTGGTCGGCCCAGGTCCGGATGCCCGTCGGGGTCGCTTCGGTGACCAGGCCGCCCGAGCGCAGGGCGCGACCGATCCCACCGGGTATCCGGACCGGGAGCAGCGGACGGCGGGACCGCCGCGCGGCCGTCCACGCGCGGGCCGCGTCGTCGAAGCGGAGCACCTCCGGGCCGCCGTACTCCTCGATGCCGTGCAGCGGGCCGGCGGTGAGCCGCCGGACGAGGCGGTCCGCGACCTCGCCGGGATCCACCGGCTGGGCGAGTACGGCCGGGTCGCCGATCACGGGACCGAGGCGGCTCGCCCCGCGCAGCATCCCGTCGAGGAACTCCGGGAACTGGGTCGCCCGCAGCACCGTCCACGGCACCGTGCCGGCCGCCACGACCTGCTCGGCGGCGAGCTTGTGCCGGTAGTAGGGGATCGGCACCCGGTCCACCCCGACGATCGAGACGTAGACCAGGTGCCGTACGCCCGCCTGCCCGGCGGCGATGACCAGCCGGCGGGTGCCGAGCACGTCGACCCGGTGGGTCTGCCGCCCCCGGTTCGGTGCCGAGGCCAGGTGCAGTACGGCGTCCACGCCGGCCACCGCCTCGACCACCCCCTCCCCGGTGGCCAGGTCGGCGACCACCCACGAGCCGGTACGCGCCCGCCGGCTCGTCGCCCGCACCTCCCACCCCTCGGCGCGCAGCCGGGGCAGCACCACCCGCCCGAGCCGTCCGCCCGCCCCGGTGACCAGCACCCGCATGGTTCCCTCCCTCTCCGGCCGTCGCGCGCCCGCCGCGCGACAGTGGTGGTGACGGCGCCCGGTCCCCGCGTGTGACCGGCTGTGCGACGGCTCACCGAAGCAGGCCGGCCCACCGCAGCACGCCGGCTCACCCGAGCAGGCCGGCAGCCGTCAGGACCACGAAGAACCCGATGACGATCTCGCTGACCACCCAGGAGTGCCGCCCGGCCCAGTCCCGGATCCGGGGCAGCACCGCCTCGGCCCGGCGGCCGAGCAGCAGCAACGCCAGCAGCGGCAGGGCCAGCAGCGCCAGCGTGAGCAGGACGAACGGCAGCAGGTGCCACCAGGACAGGTCGTGCCGGGCGGCGCTCGCCCCGACGGTGAGCATGGTGAGGTCGTCCGTCGGCATGGCCAGGAAGAGCAGCACGCCGAGCCGCAGCGCGTACGCCGGGCTCGCCTGCTGGAGGCCGCTCATCCACTTCGGCGGGCCGGCGGTGTGCCGGCGCAGGAAGACGACCACCGCCAGGACGAGCAGCAACGCCAGCACGACCACGTCGATCCGGCTCTCCACCGCGCGCCGCCCGAGCCCGGCACCGACGTCGACCTTCACCGCCCGGGTGAGCAGCCAGCTCGCCGTGACCCCGCCCGCCACCACGAGCCCCGCACCGCCCAGGTAGCCCAGCGACGCGGCACGCGGCCGGTCCGCCGAGGCGAGGAAGACCGCCGCGACCAGCTGCGTCCCGGCGACCATCACCACGGCCATCGGCAGGATGGTCAGGAAGTTCATCGCCCGCCCATCCTCCCCGGCCGACGGCTGCCACCGGACCGGATCGGCACATCGCCGCCGGCCGTGCCGGAGTCGGGCACCCGGCGGGCGGTCAGCCGGCGCGGATCCCGGACTCGCCGGGCACCACCCGACCGGCGAGCACGACACCCAGCAGAGCCAGCCCGGAGGCCACCGCGAGCGTGCCGGCGTAGCTGGCCGGTCCCGGGGCCGCGCCGGCCGCGAGCACCGCACCGGTGAGCGCCAGCACGGTCGCCGCGAAGAGCGAGTCGCCCAGTTGCAGCGAGGAGCTGTTGCGGCCCTGCTCGCCGGGGGCGGACAGCTCCAGCGTGAGCACCGACAACGAGGGGTAGAGCAGCCCCATGCCGAGACCCGCGCCGGCCCAGCCCAGCACGCCGACCCAGACCGGCACCGCCGGCGCGACGGCGAGCGTGACCACGGCCGTACCGGCGGCGATGCAGGTCAGCCCCGCCCTCGGCAGCGTGGCCCGGGAGCGCGGCGCCGGCATCCGCCCCTGCAACCAGGAACCCGCCGACCAGGCGAGCGCGCCCGTGGTCAGGACCAGGCCGGCGGCGGTCGGCGACAGCCCGCGCTCCCGCGAGAGCATCAGCGGGATCACCACCTCCGCGCCCACGAACGCGGCCGAGGCGAGACCGCGCAGCCCGATCACCGTGGGCAGGCCCCGGCCGGCGCGCAGGAACCCGGCCGGCAGCAGCCGGGGCGCGCAGACCATCAGCCCGATCAGCGCCAGAGCCACCAGCCCGACGGCGGCAGCGCCGCGCTGCTGCCCCCCGATGTGCAACAGTGCGGCGCTCACCCCCGCCCCGCAGGCCCAGCCGATCCGGGCCGCCGCGCCCGACGGCAACCGGGTCACCGGGGGCGCGCCGATCGCCCGCAGGCCGGGGTGGATCAGCAGCACCGCCGGCACCGCCACCACCGGCACCGCCAGGAAGACCCAGCGCCACCCGAGGTGTTCCACGATCAGGCCGGCCAGCGCCGGCCCGACCAGCGACGGTACGACCCACGCGGCGGCGAACGCCGCGAAGATCCGCCGGTGCAGCGCCTCCGGGTACGCCTGCCCGACGATCACGTAGAGCGCCACCGAGAGCAGGCCGGAGCCGAGGCCCTGCACGATCCGGCCGGCGACCAGGACGCCCATGGTGGTGGCGCCACCGGCGAGCACCAGCCCCAGCACGAACCAGCCGAGCCCGTGCCACATCGGCGCCCGGGGGCCCCGCGAGTCGCACCAGATGCCGGAGGCGACCATGGCGAGCACGCCGGCGGCGAACGGACCCCCGAAGGCGATCCCGTAGAGGGCCAGCCCGTCGAGGCTGCGGGCGACGGTCGGCATGGCGGTGCCCACCGCCAGCGCCTCGAAGGCGAGCAGCGAGATCAGCGCGACGCTGCCCACCGTCATCGCGCGCAGCCGGGGCGCGAAGAGCCCGGCCTCGTCGGCGACCGGAGCGGCGTACGTCGCCGTTCCGGTCACCTCCGGCCCGCCGCGCCCGGCAGCCACAACGGTTGGTGGCCGAGGCGGGCCCGTGGGTCCGACGGACCCGTCCCGCGGCGGAGCAGTTCGATCAGCATGCGACCAGCCTCGGACCTCAACCCGGCTTCAGGTCAAGGGTGACCCGACTCTCTCCGGCCCATCCGGGGAACTTCCGCTGCTCCGAGCGCATAACGGACGATCAGCCGGGAAGCCAGGCCGCCGGAGCTTCGGGCGTGGGAGGCGAGATGGCGTACGGCGGGAGCAGCGGCAGCGAGGGGCCTGACCGGCGCCTGTCCGGTCGTACGCCTCGATGATCTCACTGGTCCGCACCGCCGGCCGGCTCCTTCCGCCGGTGCCGGTGCCGCCGGCCGTCGGCGAGGCGTCCCGGAACGTCGGTGCCGTCGCCGCCCGGCTGGCGCGGGCGGCCGGGCTGGGCCGGCGTCGGGTCTGGTCCCGCCCCGGGCGGCACCACATCGAGGTGCTCGGGGTCTGCCAGGACGGCGGCGACGTCCTCGCGCGTCAGGTCGAGGCGGCGTTGGAGCGGATGCCCGGTGTGGAGTGGGCGCGGGTCAACGCCCCGTCCGGCCGGGTGGTCGTCGCCGTCGGTACGCCGGAGCCCGCCCTGCGGGACCTCATCGCGACCGTCGCCCGCACCGAACACACCTGCCCGCACGAGCCGGACCCGGAGATCCCGCCGCCGCACCCGCCCGAGGAGGGGCCGCGCACGCCGCGCACCCTCGGCGCACTGGCCTCCGACGCCCTCGGCCTGACCCTCGCCGCCGCCACCCGGATCCTGCCGTTCACGCCGGTGCCCGGGGAGGTCGCCGGGCTGCTCGTCGCGGTCGACCTGCACCCGAAGCTGCATGCGCTGGCGGACCGAGGGCTACGCGCCGACCCCCGCGCCGATCTGCTGTTCCCGCTCGCCGAGGCGGTGGCGCTGGGCCTGACGGGCGGCTGGACCGGGCTCGTGCTCGACGGCGCCCAGCGGGTGGTGCAGTGGGGCGAGGCCCGCGCCCAGCTCCGCGCGTGGGCGCGGGCCGAACCTCGGCTGACCGGGCGTCCGGAGCGGGCCGCCGCCCCGGTGCCGAAGTACGAACGCCCCCGGCCGACGCCGGACGGTCCCGTCGAGAAGTACGTCAGCCGGATGCTCGACGCGGGCGCCGTCGCGGTGGCCGCCGCGACGCCGGTCGTGGGTTGGAAGCGGGCCGCCGCGCTGGGCCTCTCCGCGCTGCCGAAGGCCCCCGTCAGCGGACGCGAGGGGTACGCCGCGCAGCTCGGCCGGATCCTCGCCCGGCGCGGGGTGATCGCGATGGACCGCAGCGTGCTGCGCGAACTCGACCGGATCGACACCCTGGTGCTGGACGCCGCCGTACTCGGCTCCGACCGGGGTGTGCTGACGGACCTGACGCCGCTGGCCGGTGCGGACACCGGGCGGGTGGCGGCACGCGCGTTCGCCCTCTTCGACCCCGCCGCGCCCCGGGAGCTGCGGCACGCCGACGGCTGGCGGCTCGGGCCGCTGGACGCGCTGGACGTCGAGGACCCGGCCGACACCGCGGACAGCCGGCGGCTGCGCGACGCGGGCGGCCCTCTGCTCGGCCTGGCCGACGGCGACACCCTCACCGCCGTACTGCGGGTCGAGCCGGAGCCGGCGCCGGGCGTCGACGCGCTGCCGACCGCCGCCCGCCAGGCGGGCCTGCGGCTGGTCGTGGCCGGCGACGACGAGCGGCGGTACGACTTCGCCGACGCCCACCTGCCCGGCCGCGACCGGCTGGCCGAGTCCGTACGGGAGCTGCAACGCGACGGGGCCGTGGTGATGGTGGTCTCCGGCGACCGGGCCGCGCTCGGCGTCGCCGACTGCGGGCTGGGGATCGCCGCCCCCGAGGACCTGCCGCCCTGGGGCGCGCACCTGCTGGTCGGCGCCGACCTGCGGGTGGCGGCGCTGGTGGTCGAGGCGGCCGGGGTGGCCCACCGGATGACCCGGCAGAACATCGGCCTGGCCATGGCCGGCACCGGCCTCGGCGTGCTGGGGGCGCTCACCGCTTCGCGCGCACAGCTGCCCGGCCGCGCCGTCGCCTCCGTGAACGGAGCGGCGGCGCTGGCCTTCGCGCACGGCGTCCTGCGGGCGCACCGCCTGCCCGGCCCGGCGGACTCCCCGGCGCCGGCCATCACCGCGTGGCACCTGATGCCGTCCTCGACCGTGCTCGACCAGCTCCACACCGGCCCGGACGGGCTCGCCACCGCCGAGGCCGAGCGTCGCCGCAGCGACCGGGACGCCCGGCCCTCGGGGCCGACGGGGCTGCTGCGCGCCTTCGTCGACGAGCTGGCCAACCCGCTCACCCCGGTGCTGGCCGCCGGGGCGGTGCTCTCGGCCACCTTCGGCTCGCCCGTCGACGCCGCCCTGGTCGGCGGCGTGGTCGGCGGGTCGGCGCTGCTCGGGGCGGTGCACCAGCACAACACCGAGCGGTCGCTGGCCGAGCTGCTGTCCCGCTCGGCGGTGACCGCCCGGGTACGCCGCGACGGCGCGGAGCGGATCCTGCCGGCCGAGGACCTGGTGCCGGGGGACGTCGTCCTCCTCGAATCGGGGGACGCCGTCCCGGCCGACTGCCGGGTGCTGGAGTCGGCCGGGCTGGAGATGGACGAGTCCTCGCTCACCGGCGAGTCGCTGCCGGTCGGCAAGACCGACCAGCCGGTGGTCGCCGCCGCCGTCGCCGACCGGCGGTCGATGCTCTACGAGGGCACCAGCGTCGCCGCCGGCCACGGAACGGCGGTGGTGGTCGCGACGGGTGCGGGCACCGAGGCGGGGCGGAGCCTGGCGATGGCCCGGCAGGCCCCGCCGTCGAGCGGCGTGGAGGCACGGCTGGGCCGGTTGACCCGGGCGGCGATCCCGCTGGCCGCCGGCTCGGCGGTGGCGGTGGCCGGCGCGGGCCTGCTGCGGGGCGTACCCCTGGCCCAGACCGCCGCGACCGCCGCGAACCTGGCCGTCGCGTCCGTGCCGGAAGGGCTGCCCTTCCTGGTCAGCGCCGCACAGCTCGCCGCCGCGCGGCGGCTGGCGGAGCACGGCGCGCTGGTCCGCAACCCGCGCACCATCGAGACGCTCGGGCGGGTGGACGTGCTCTGCTTCGACAAGACCGGCACCCTCACGGAGGGGCAGCTGATGCTCGCCGGGGTCGGCGACGACGGCCGGTACGCACCGGTCGACCGCCTCGACGACGGCCTGCTGCGCACCCTCTCGGCCGCGCTGCGCGCCACCCCGGGCGCCGACGACCCCCACGACCTGGCCCAGCAGACCGACCGGGCGGTCCGGTCCGGCGCGCAGGCCGCCGGGGTGACCGAGCAGACCGGCGCCCAGGGATGGAAGCCGGTGGGTGGGCTGCCGTTCGAGCCGTCCCGCGGCTACCACGCCACCGTCGGCCGGGCCGGGGAACGGCTGCTGCTCAGCGTGAAGGGGGCGCCGGAGTCGGTGCTGCCCCGGTGCTCAAGCTGGCGTACGCCGGGGGGACGCGACGAGCCCCTCGACGACGAGGGCCGCGGCGGACTGCACGCCGTGCTCGCCGACCGGGCGGGGGCGGGACACCGCATCCTCGCCGTGGCCGAGTGCCGGGTCTCCTCGCCCGAGGTCACCGACGAACAGGTGCACGACCTGACCTTCGTCGGCTTCCTGGCCCTCGCCGACGGGGTACGCGAGAGCGCCGCCCCCGCCGTGCGCCGGATCCGCCAGGCCGGCGTGCACACGATCATGATCACCGGTGACCATCCGGCGACCGCCGAGGCGATCGCGGCCACCATCAGCGACCACGAGGACCAGCGGGTCGTCACCGCGACGGAACTCGACCAGCTCGACGACGAGGCCCTCGGCGCGCGGCTCGCCGCCACGGACGTGGTGGCCCGGTGCACCCCGGCGCACAAGGTCCGGATCATCCAGGCGCTGCAACGGTGCGGACGTACGGTCGCGATGACCGGCGACGGCGCCAACGACGCCGCGGCGATCCGGCTGGCCGACGTGGGCATCGCCCTCGGTCAGCGGGGCACCCCGGCGGCCCGGGCTGCGGCCGACCTGGTGGTCACCGACGACCGGCTGGAGACCATCATCGCCACCCTGGTCGAGGGCCGGGCGATGTGGTCCTCGGTACGCCACGCGCTCAGCATCCTGGTCGGCGGGAACCTCGGCGAGATCGCGTTCAGCGTGCTGACCGCCGCCGCGACCGGCCGCTCGGCGCTCACCGGCCGGCAACTGCTCCTGGTCAACCTGCTCACCGACCTGGCACCGGCGTTGGCGATCGCGATCCGGCCACCCGACGCGGACCACGCCGACGGCCTGCTCCGGGAGGGCCCCGACACCTCGCTGGGCGAGACGATGACCCGGGAGATCGGGCTGCGCGCCGCCGCCACCACGCTGGGCGCCACCGCCGGCTGGACGTTGGCCCGCTACACCGGGCGACGCAGGCGGGCGGGCACCGTCGCGCTGGTCTCGCTGGTCGGCACCCAGCTCGGGCAGACGGTGCTGGCCGGCGGCACCAGCCCGGCCGTACTGGCCTCCACCGCCGCGTCGCTCGGGGCGCTGGTGGTCGTCGTCCAGACGCCGGGGGTCAGCCACTTCTTCGGCTGCACACCGCTCGGCCCGGTCGGCTGGACCATCGCGACGGGCTCCGCGCTCGGCGCCACCTTCGCCAACGGCGCGCTCACCCGCCTCGTGGAGCGCCTGCCCGGCTCCGGGTCCGGCGCGGACGACGAAACGGCGTGACCGGGCCCGGCGTCCGCAGTCGACCAGCACGCCGTGACGCCGGCCGGAATGAGCCCGCCGATCACGGGTAGGGCTACCGGTGGAGGTGCGCATGTCGACGACGCAGCCCGAGGTCACGTTCATCGGCACCGCCACCACGGTGCTGCGGATCGGCGGGTTCACCCTGCTCACCGATCCGAACTTCCTGCACCGGGGCCAACGCGCGTACCTGGGCAAGGGGCTCTGGTCGCGGCGGCGCACCGACCCCGCGCTGCGGATCGCCCAACTGCCGTCGCTGGACGCGGTCGTCCTCTCCCACCTGCACGGCGACCACTTCGACCGCGTGGCCCGCCGGGAACTCGACCGGGAGCTGCCCATCGTCACCACTCCCGCCGCCGAGCGGAAGCTGCGCCGCTGGGGCTTCCGGGCCGCCGAGGGGCTACCCACCTGGAACTCCCGGGAGCTGCGCCGCGACGGCGAGACGCTGCGGCTGACCTCGATGCCGGGAAGGCACGGGCCGGGCGCGCTGGACCTGCTGATGCCCGACGTGATGGGCACGATGATCGACCTGGAACGCGACGGCAGCCGCCGGTTCCGCCTCTACGTCACCGGCGACACGCTCAACCGGCCGGTGCTGGCCGACATCCCCGAGCGGTACCCGGACATCGACGCGATGCTGATCCACCTCGGCGGCACCAGGATCGCCGGCATCCTGCTCACCATGGACGCGCGGCAGGGCGCCGACCTGGTCGAGCTGGTCCGGCCGAAGCTCACCGTGCCGATCCACTACGACGACTACCCGGTGTTCCGCTCACCGCTGGGCCACTTCGTGGCGGAGGCCCGGCGGCGCGGCCTCGCCGGAACCGTCCGCACCATCGCCCGTGGCGAGACCGTCCCGCTGACCCCGCCGGACTGAGCCGCCGACCTCCTGCCCGTTCGGGGCCTCCTCCCGCGCGTCCGGCCCGCCGGTGCCCTCGTACACCGATCGCCGCCTTCCCGGCCGGGGCCGGAGGGCGGCGATCGGTCGTGACGTGCGGTCAGGCGCGCTCGGAGATGGCCTCGATGAGGTCGCCCACCGGGCGCTCGGGCAGGGAGCGGGCCACGTCGGCGACGGCCACGATGCCGACGAGCTCGTGCCCGTCGATCACCGGCAGCCGGCGCACCTTGTGCTGGCTCATGGTCCGCAGGATCTCCGCTGCGTCGTCGTCGGCGCCGATCGTCACCGCCTCGCCCTGGGCGAGTTCACCGGCGGTGACCCGGCCCGGGTCGCGGCCCTCGGCGAGGACCTTCACCACGATGTCGCGGTCGGTCAGCATTCCCTTGAGCCGGTTGTCGTCCCCGCAGATCGGCAGCGAGCCGACGCCCAGCTGGGCCATCTGCTTGGCGGCCGTCTTGAGGTCGTCCTGCTCACGGATGCAGGTCACGTCGTTCGTCATGATCTCGCGTGCGGTCGGCATTTGGCTGGCACCTCACTTTCCAGGGGGTCGTTGCCGTTTCTCCTACCCCCGTCCTCCCGGCCCATGCGCCAGGAAGGAACCACCGGTCCCGACAGCCGTTCGCGCCGCCCGGCCCGGCCGCCCGCGCCCGCCTCAGGTCGTCGGGTGCCAGGTGGCGGCGGCGCGGCGCAGCCGGTCGTTGACCGCGCGGCCGACGCCCACCTCGGGGACCGGCTCGACCAGGATCTCGCCGACCCCGGCGGCGTCCAGCTCGTGCAGCGCGTCGAACAGCCGCGCGGCGGCCTCGGTCAGGTCGCCGGCGGCGGAGAGCACCTCCACAGCCGCCCAGTCGCCCGCCGGCCGGTCCCGGAAGGCCAGGAAGCCGCGCCGGACCCCGTCGGCCACCGGCGGCTCGCCGCCCGAGGCCAACCGCAGCGGCGTACGCGGGGCGTAGTGCGCCGCCAGCGTGCCGGGCGCGACGGGCTGCCCGGAGCTGCCCGGGCGTACGGTCACCGGGCCGGCCGCCTCCTCCAGCGCCTCGATCGGCAGCGCGCCGAGGCGCAGCACGACCGGCCGCCCGCCCCTGGCGTCCACGATGGTCGACTCGATGCCGCACCGCGTCGGCCCACCGTCGAGCACCACGTCCACGGCGGCACCCAGCCCCCGCACCACGTGCTCCGCCCGCGTCGGGCTGAGCTGGCCGAACCGGTTCGCGCTCGGTGCCGCCACCGGCACCCCGGCCTCGGCGATGAGCGCCCGCGCGTACGCGTTGTCCGGCACGCGGACCGCCATCGTCGCCAGCCCGGAGGTGACGATCGGCGGAATCGCCGCCGGCCGGTCCACGATCAGCGTGAGCGGCCCGGGCCAGAAGCGCCCGGCCAACGCCGTCACCGCCGCCGGCACCGCCCCGACCAGCTTCTCCAGCTCGGCCGCGTCCGCGAGGTGCGTGATCAGCGGATCGAAGCTGGGCCGCGCCTTCGCCTCGAAGATCCGGGCGGCGGCCCGAGCGTCCAAGGCGTTCGCGCCGAGCCCGTAGACGGTCTCGGTGGGAAAGGCCACCAACCCGCCGGTACGCAGGACGGAGGCCGCCTCGGCGATGCCGCTGTCGGCCGGGAGCACGCGTGGGGATCCGGTGGTCACGCCTCCGACGCTAACCTGCCGGGGCGGGCGGCTCGTGGGCGGCCGGGCGGAACCGCGGTGCCCCGCGCCGGCCGCGCCCGCACGTGCGCCGACAGGAAGGATCGTGACGTGTCCAGCGACCGTCTGATGCGCATCCACAGCCCCGAGTTCCAGGCCATGGCCGAGCGGGTCCTGCGGGTCACCGAGCTCACCTCCCACCTGAACGTCCTGCCCTTCGAGGACGAGGCGGGCAAGGCGAAGCTGTTCGCACAGATCCTCGGCAGGCCGCTGCCGAGGAGGGTCACGATCTATCCACCCTTCTACACCGACCACGGCCTCCGCCTGGACCTCGCGGAGCGCGTGTTCGTCAACCAGAACTGCACGTTCCTGGACTACGCCGGCATCCGGCTCGGTCAGGGGGTGATGGTCGGGCCGAAGGCCACCTTCATCACCGTCGGCCACCCGGTCGATCCGGAGGAGCGACGGGGCTGGCTGAGCGGAGGACCCATCGACGTGGCGGAGAACGTGTGGATCGGCGCCGGTGCCACGATCCTCCCCGGCGTCAGCATCGGCCGGGACGCCGTGGTCGCCGCCGGCGCGGTCGTGGCCGAGGACGTACCGCCGGCCAGCCTGGTGACGGGCGGCAAGGCGACCGTGTATCGGCAGTGGTGACGCCCGACCTGGTGCGCGAGGATGACGGGCATGCTTCGTACCCCTCGGGCCCTCCTGCTGGACTTCGGCGGCGTCCTGGCCGACGCGCCACCCCGACCGCCGGCCCCGCCGGGTCTGGTGCGGCGCCTCGCCGAACTCGTCGACGGCGCCGTGCCGGACGAGCAGATCGCCCGTGACCTGGGCGAGGGCGCGCGGGCATACGCGCTGTGGCGCGACGACGTGAGCAGGACGGGCGACCCGGTCGAGCTGCCGCACGCCCAGGTGTGGGCCGACTTCGTGACCCGGTCCTGGCCGCGGGAGGCCCGCGCCGCCGTCGAGCGGGAGGCGACCCCGCTGGCGTACGCCTGGACCTGGCGCCGGGAGTGGGCGGTGCGTCCCGGCATCGGCGAGGCCCTGCGGCACGCCGCCGACGCCGGCCTGCCGATGGCGGTCGTCAGCAACACGCTCTGCGGCGCCGCCCACCGGGACTTCCTGGCCGCCGCGGGGCTCTCCGGGCTGTTCGGGGCCGAGTTCTACAGCGACGAGGCCGGGCCCCGGAAGCCGAACCCGGAACTGGCGCTGCTGGCGGCCCGCGCCGTCGCGGTACCGATCGGCGACTGCTGGTTCGTCGGCGACACCGTGCACCGCGACGTCGTCTGCGCCCGTCGCGCCGGCACGGGCGCCGCGATCCTCATGCGCTCGCCCCGCACCGACCGGGAACCGGCGCTCCCGGGGGTCGAACCGGACGCGCGGATCGAGGACGGCCACGGGCTCCTCGCGCTGCTGCGCGAGCACGCCCGCCCGTGACCGGCGGTACCGACTGGCAGGCATGGCACGAGCCGTACGCGGACGTGGACTCACCGCTGTCACGGCGGCTGCGGCTGGTGCAGCGGCACATCGCCTCGTGGCTCGACGAGCGCTCCGAGCAACGGCTCACGGTGGTCAGCGCCTGCGCGGGGCAGGGCCACGACCTCATCGGCGTCCTCACCGCACGGCCCGACTCCCCGCGCGTGCACGCGACCCTGCTCGAGTACGACGCCGGTAACGTGGCCGCCGCAAAGGCCGCCGCCGAGCGGGCCGGACTCTCCCACCTCGTGATCAGGCACGCGGACGCGGGCCAGCCCTCCTCCTACGCCGGGACGGTCCCGGCCGACCTGGTGCTCATGGTCGGAGTCTTCGGCAACATCCCGGACGCCGACGTGCGGCGTACGGTCGCTGCCCTGCCCCAGTTCTGCGCGGCGGGCGCCACCGTGATCTGGACCCGGGCGCGGCGGACCCCGGACCTCACGCCGGCCGTACGGGAGTGGTTTCGCGACGCCGGCTTCGGGGAGGAGGCGTTCCACGCTCCGGCCGACGTGCGGTTCTGCGTCGGCGTCCACCGCTTCCAGGGCACACCGCGACCTCTGGACACCAGGGGAACGCTCTTCACGTTCCTGCACTGACCGCTGACGCTGCCACGAGCATTCAGGTGGTGCTGCGAGGCCCGGGCAGACCGACCGGACCGTGCCCCGCAGCCCGGCGGGTCCGTCACGTCGGCTCGACGGGTAGCCACAGCTCGCAGGTCGCGGTGCTGAAGTCGTCCGCACGCTCCAGGATCGCCACCATCGAGGGACCCGGCCGCAGACGCCACGGGTTGGAGGGAAACCACTCGGTCGCGGTCGCGGCCCAGGTGTCCTGTAGTGCCTGCGGGTGGGGCCCGGCGGTACGGAAGACCGCCCACCTGCCGGCCGGCACCTCGATGGCGTCGAGATCCTCGGGGACCGGCGTGCCCCGGGACACAGCGACACCGTGCAGGTAGGTCAGGTCGCTGCCCTCGGTGCCGTCGGGATCGAGGTCGTCGCTGACCTGGAGCAGCCCGCCCGGGTCGGTGTCGCTGAGGGCCTTCAGCCGGGGATGCTCCTGCGGCGGGAGCGCGGTGATGTGCTGCTGGATGTGCGGGTTGACGCCCTGGTGGATGAGGGGGACCCGGGCCGCGTGTCCGACGAGCCGGAACGCGGGGCGGTCCACGATGCGGGTGTCCATGGGGATGCTCCCTTCGACGGTCAGGCGGAACCTGACCTGCGGTTGCGCGCGAAGGGGACCTCCGTCGCGGCGAACGTCACCGGGGTTGGCGCCGTGGACCGCCCGGAACGCACGTCCGAACGCCTCCGTCGAGCCGTACCCGTGCCGGACGGCGATGCTCAGCAGATCGTCCTCACCCCGCACGACGTCGGCGGCGGCGACGGTCATGCGACGCCGGCGCACGTACTCCGACAACGGCATGCCGGCCAACGACGAGAACATCCGGCGCAGGTGGTACTCGGTCGTGCCGAGCGCCCTGGCCGGTCCGCTGACGTCGAACTCCTCGGTGAGGTGCTCCTCCACGAGGTCGACGAGCCGGTTGAGTGCCGCGATCACGAGGCCTCCTTCGACGTCGATCCTGGTCGAATGATCCGGGCCGCGCCCGACTGTAGAGGCCCGATCCGATCAGGTGCCCGGAAGGTCGCGGCGCCGACGGGTGCCGCACTTCGACGGCACAGGTCCACGGCTGGGTTGCCGAAACGGCTTCACAGACCGATCTGCACCGGCTTGGGCGGGACGCCACCGACGACCAATGCCGTCAGCAGTTCGGCGAGGTCGCGGGGCCCGAACAGGTCGGGTCCCGGGTAGTCGTTGCCCCGGCTTGTGCCCGTGGATCTTGCGAAGAGGAATCGCCTGGTCAGAGGCGATGTTGGTGGAGCCCAGGGGACTCGAACCCCTAACCCCTGCCTTGCAAAGGCAGTGCTCTGCCAGTTGAGCTAGGGCCCCCGGGGCGGACGACGCCGCCGGTGCCGGCAGTGCCAGCGAGATCAGCGCAGGTCGGGCGCGGTGGTCGCCTCGTGCCACAGGGCGCGCTCGTCGTTGGAAGCCTTGACCTTCCTGGCCACCACGGCTGCCACACCAACGACGCCGGCCAGGATCAGAAGCTTCTTGAACATGGGGCCTACCCCTCGCGCTCGACTGCCGTCGGACGAATGTGCGGTGGGGCTAGCTGGAATCGAACCAGCGACCTCAGAGTTATCAGCTCTGCGCTCTAACCGACTGAGCTATAGCCCCGCGTGGCGACGAGCAAGGTTAACCCATCCGTCCGTCCGGCCCCAAATCGGGGGCCGCCGCGACGTCCAGGCGTTGCCGTCGCTCCTGAACCTACCGGAGGCTTCCGGCCCGGCCCAGCCGATTACACCGCCCGCACGTCCCGCCCGGACGCCCGGTGACGTGCTCCGGACGCACGGAAGCCGGGACTCCGCGCTCTGCGGTGCCCCGGCTTCCGAGGTGGTTCAGTCGCGCTCGGCGAGGGTCAGCTCGATGCCGCCGACCAGGTCCGCGCAGACGTTGTAGACGAACGCCCCGAGCGTGGCGAGCGCCGTGAACAGCACGACGTTGACCAGGCCGATCAGCGCCGAGCTGAGGATCACGCCCTTGGCGGTGATCTGGAAGCCGCTGGTGCTCTGGCCGCCGCCCGCGCTGACCAGGTCGGTCAGGCTGTCGTTGACGCTGGTGAACACGCCCATCGCGTCGAGGGCCAGGTAGAGCACCGAGGTGGCCACCACCACGACGATGAAGAGCACCACCGAGACCGCGAACGCGAACTTCATGACGGACCAGGGGTCGATCCGCTTGAGGTTCAGCCGGGCCCGGCGCGGCCCGCGCGACGCGGCCGAGCTGACCGACGTACGCGCGGCGCGTACCGCGTCACCCACACGGGCCGCCCCGACGGCTGCGGCGCCGCTGACACCCGGCGGCAGGCCGCCCCCGTTGGCGGGGCGGCCGACACCGGTCGGGCGGGCGCCGTCCGGCTGCGGCTTCGCGGTGCCCGTGACGCGGGGCTGCGTGCCGGTGGTGCCCGTGATCCGCGGCTGCGTCCCGGTGGTGCCGGTCGACTGGGCGGCACCGACCTTCAGCGGCTGCGTCGTCGTCGGTGTGGCAGCGGCCGGCTTGGCGGCGGGGGCCGGCTTGTCGCCCCCCACCGCTTCGGTCCGGTCCGCCGCGTCGCCGTCCTCGGAGGGCTTGTCCGGAGGCGGTGTCATCCCGGGAGCCCGGGTGAATTTCGGGGCAGGCGCGTCGGCGGGGACGGTCGCCCGACCCACGGCCGCGCGGCCGGTCGCTGGTGTGCCGCTCTTCGCGGCCTCCTCGTCGACCGGGGTGGCCGAGGTCCCCGTGTTCCCCGACTTCGCCTGTGTCTCCGTCATTCAACTAGTCCTGTTCGTCAGGCTCGTCGGCATTGCGAGCAATCGCCACGATAGTCACGCCATCCGGAAGGTCCATCAGCTTGACCCCCATTGTGTTCCGGTCACGCGTACGGCGTACAGGCTTCACCGGAGTCCGGATGACACCACCGTTGCTGGTGATCGCGAACAGCTCGTCGTCCGGGTCGATCACCACCGCGCCGACCAGACCACCGCGCCGCTCGGTGATCTTCGCAGTCAGCACGCCCTTACCTCCCCGGCCCTGCACGGGGTATTCCTCGATCGGGGTGCGTTTCGCGTATCCCCCGTTCGTGGCCACCAGGACGTCCAGCCCTTCGCGGACCACCTCCATGGCCAGCAGGACGTCGTCCTCGCTGAAGCGCATGCCGATCACGCCCGAGGTGGCCCGCCCCATCGGGCGCAACGCCTCGTCGCTCGCGTTGAACCGGATCGCCTGCGCGTTCTTCGAGACCAGCAGCAGATCCTCCTCCGGCGCGACGAGCGCCGCCCCGACCAGCTCGTCCTCGTCGCGCAGGTTGATCGCGATGATGCCGCCGGACCGGGGGGAGTCGAACTCCTCGAGCCGAGTCTTCTTCACCAGGCCGTTCTTCGTGGCAAGTACCAGGTAGGGAGCCACCTGGTAGTTCGGAATCTCGATGATCTGCGCGATCTGCTCGTCGGGCTGGAACGCGAGCAGGTTGGCCACGTGCTGGCCCTTGGCCACCCTACTGGCCTCCGGCAGTTCGTACGCCTTCGCCCGGTAGACGCGCCCCTTGTTGGTGAAGAAGAGCATCCAGTCGTGGGTCGAGCATACGAAGAAGTGGCTGACGATGTCGTCCTGTCGAAGCGTCGCCCCGCTGACACCCTTGCCGCCACGACGCTGTGACCTGTAGAGGTCGACCTTGGTCCGCTTCGCGTAACCCGTGCGGGTGATCGTGACCACCACGTCCTCGCGGGCGATGAGGTCCTCCATGGAGACCTCGCCCTCGAACGGCACGATCTTGGTGCGCCGCTCGTCGCCCCACTTCGCGACGATCTCGCCCAGCTCCTCGGAGACGATCCTGCGCTGCCGCTCGGGCTTGGCGAGGATGTCCTTGAGGTCGGCGATCTCCACCTCCAGCTTGGCCAGGTCGTCGAGGATCCGCTGCCGCTCCAGCGCGGCGAGCCGGCGCAGTTGCATGTCGAGGATCGCGGTCGCCTGGATCTCGTCGATCTCCAGCAGCCGGATCAGGCCCTGCCGGGCGTCCTCGACCGTGGGCGAGCGCCGGATCAGGGCGATCACCTCGTCGAGGGCGTCCAGCGCCTTGGACAGGCCGCGCAGGATGTGCGCCCGCTCCTCCGCCTTGCGCAGCCGGAACGCCGTCCGCCGGCGGATCACGTCGATCTGGTGCTCGACGTAGTAGCGGATGAACTGGGCCAGGTTGAGCGTGCGCGGCACCCCGTCGACCAGCGCCAGCATGTTGGCGCCGAAGGTCTCCTGGAGCTGGGTGTGCTTGTAGAGGTTGTTCAGCACCACCTTGGCGACCGCGTCGCGCTTGAGCACGAGCACGATCCGCATGCCCGTACGCCCGGAGGACTCGTCGCGGATGTCGGCGATGCCGGCGAGCTTGCCCTCCTTGATCAGCTCGGCGATCCGCTCGGCCAGGTTGTCCGGGTTCACCTGGTAGGGCAGTTCGCTGACGACCAGGCAGGGGCGGCCCCGCTTGTCCTCCTCGACCTCCACCACGGCCCGCATCCGGATCGACCCGCGCCCGGTGCGGTACGCGTCCTGGATCGCCTGCGTGCCCACAATCAGGCCGTGGGTGGGGAAGTCCGGCCCCTTGACGATCTCCAGCAGCGCGTCGAGGGTGGTGGCCTCGTCCTCCTCCGGGTGCTCCAGGCACCACTGCACGGCCGCGCCGATCTCGCGCAGGTTGTGCGGCGGGATCTTGGTGGCCATGCCGACCGCGATGCCCTCGGAGCCGTTGACGAGCAGGTTCGGGATCCGCGACGGCAGGATGGTGGGCTCCTTGGCCCGGCCGTCGTAGTTGTCCTGAAGGTCGACGGTGTCCTCGTCGATGTCCCGCAGCATCTCCATGGCCAGCGGGTCGAGCTTGCATTCGGTATATCTCATCGCCGCAGCAGGATCGTTGCCCGGCGAGCCGAAGTTGCCGTTGCCGTCGACCAGCGGGTAGCGCAGCGACCAGGGCTGCGCCATCCGGACCAGCGCGTCGTAGATCGCCGAGTCGCCGTGCGGGTGGAACTGACCCATCACGTCGCCGACCACGCGGGAGCACTTCACGTAGCCCCGGTCCGGCCGGTAGCCGGAGTCGAACATGGCGTAGAGGATCTTGCGGTGGACCGGCTTGAGCCCGTCCCGGACGTCCGGCAGCGCCCGCCCGACGATGACGCTCATCGCGTAGTCGAGGTAGGAGCGCTGCATCTCCACCTCGAGCCCGACCGGTTCGATGCGGTCGTGCGCGACGACGGCGGCGACGGTCTCCGGGAGCTCGGGCTCGTTGGGTGTGGACTCGGGGATATCGGTCACTGTTAACCCTTATCAGACTCAGAGTCGTTTTCGTGCTGTGGATAACGGCTGTGGATACCGGCCGCGCTGTGGATAACTCTGTGGACAGGCGGGTCGGCCGGTGGATGACCGGCCGACCCGCCGGGACCCGTCAGATGTCCAGGAACCGGACGTCCTTGGCGTTGCGCTGGATGAACGAGCGGCGCGCCTCGACGTCCTCACCCATCAGCACGCTGAACAACTCGTCGGCGGTGGCCGCGTCGTCGAGCGTGACCTGACGCAGCGTACGCGTTGCCGGGTTCATCGTGGTCTCCCACAGTTCGGGGTAGTTCATCTCGCCGAGGCCCTTGAACCGCTGGATGTCGTCCGGCTTCGCGTTCGGCTTCTTCTGCTGGCGCAGCGCGATCAGGCCGTCCCGCTCGCGGTCCGAGTACGCGTACTGCGCGTCGTCGCCGCGCTTGTTCCACTTGATCTTGTAGAGCGGCGGGGCGGCCAGGTAGACGTGCCCCATCTCGACCAGCGGGCGCATGAAGCGGAAGAGCAGCGTGAGCAGCAGCGTCTGGATGTGCTGGCCGTCGACGTCGGCGTCGGCCATCAGCACCACCTTGTGGTAGCGCAGCTTCTCCATGTCGAAGTCGTCGTGGATGCCGGTGCCCAGCGCGGTGATCAGCGCCTGGACCTCGTTGTTCTTCAGCACCCGGTCGATCCGGGCCTTCTCCACGTTGAGGATCTTGCCGCGGATCGGCAGGATCGCCTGGGTCCGCGGGTCGCGGCCCTGCTTGGCCGAGCCGCCGGCCGAGTCGCCCTCGACGATGAAGACCTCGGACTCGCGCGGGTCGGTGGACTGGCAGTCGGCCAGCTTGCCCGGCATCGAGCCGGACTCCAGCAGGGACTTGCGCCGGGCGAGCTTGCGCGCCTGCTGGGCGGCGATCCGGGCCCGGGCGGCCTGGGACGCCTTCTGGATGATGATCTTCGCCTCGGCCGGGTTGCGGTCGAACCAGTCGACCAGCCACTCGTTGCAGACGCGCTGCACGAAGCTCTTCACCGGGGTGTTGCCCAGCTTGGTCTTGGTCTGGCCCTCGAACTGCGGGTTGGCCAGCTTGACCGAGATGATCGCGGCCAGGCCCTCGCGGATGTCCTCGCCGGAGAGCTTCTCGTCGCCCTTGAGCAGCTTCTTGTCGGTGCCGTAGCGGTTGACGACACTGGTCAGCGCGGCCCGGAAGCCCTCCTCGTGGGTGCCGCCCTCGTGGGTGTTGATCGTGTTGGCGAAGGTGTAGACCGACTCGCCGTAGGACTCGTTCCACTGCATGGCGATCTCGACCGACATGCCCTCCTCCTCGGCGCCGAACTCGACCACGGTCTTGTGGATCGGGTTCTTCGAGGCGTTGAGGTGCCGGACGAAGTCGGCGATGCCGCCCTTGTAGCAGAAGGTGACCTCGCGCTGGCGGCCGTCCTCCTCCTCCGGGACCCGCTCGTCAAGCAGGTGGATGGTGAGGCCCCGGTTGAGGAAGGCCATCTCCTGGAGCCGCCGGTAGATCGTCTGGAAGTCGAAGTCGACCGTCTCGAACACGTCGGCGTCGGGCCAGAAGGCCACCGCGGAGCCGGTGCGGTCGGTCGACTCGCCCTTCTCCAGCGGGGTCGGCTTGGAGTTGTGGTACTGCTGCCGCCAGACGAAGCCGGACTTGTGGATCTCCACCGCCATCTTGGTGGAGAGGGCGTTCACCACGGAGACGCCGACGCCGTGCAGACCGCCGGAGACCGCGTACGCCTTGCCGTCGAACTTGCCGCCCGCGTGCAGCACGGTCAGCGCCACCTCGACACCCGGCTTCTTCAGCTTCGGGTGCAGGTCGACCGGGAAACCCCGGCCGTTGTCGGTGACCCGGACCCCGCCGTCGGCGAGCAGCACCACGTCGATGGTGTCGCAGTGGCCGGCCAGCGCCTCGTCCACCGCGTTGTCGACGACCTCCCACACCAGGTGGTGCAGACCGCGCTCACCGGTCGACCCGATGTACATACCGGGGCGCTTCCGGACCGCCTCCAGCCCTTCGAGAACGGTGATCGACCCGGCGCCGTACTCCTGCTTGTCCTGCGCTGCCACCTTCGGCCACTTTCTCGCGCCGTCCGCGCCTGGTGGCGCGTCGGGCGCGGGTTCGGCGGACAGGACGCGACGTCGACGCGCAGACCGGCACCGGGGACAATTCCGGGGTACGGGTCGAACGCGCCGGTCGCCGCGGTTGCCCGCGGATCGCGATCGGCTCGACCCGACGTGGACAATGATCGCGGGCCCCGCTCCGGGCCCGTGTCTCGTCGCTCCGCACCGGGTCTTCGTCTCAGGCTCAATCTTACTGTGCGCGGACGACAGAACCACCACTCGGCACCCCTGCGAGGCGGCTGAGACCGACGTAGCCGGCCGAACCGCGCCGCCCGCGACTCCCCCTACACGCCAGGGGGCGATCGAGGGCGGCGCCGCCTGACGATCGGTGCCGGTCGGACGGCGGGGACGCCACCGCCGCCACGCCGTCGGCCCGGCCTTGATCTTTTCGGGCCGGAACCGGACGATCGAGCCGATACGAACTATCCGTGCTCTCGAAGAGGTGACGCCCGATGGGGCTGGACAACGTCGCGGTGCAGTGGCCGCGGACCGGCCGCTTCTACGATCCGGTCGCGCCGGCCGAGTTCGTCGACTTCGGCGACATCGTCGACATGCCCCGCATCTCCGCGCCCACCGCGGCGCTCGCCGAGCTGATCGCCAAGACCGGCACCGTGCGGGCGACGGCGTACACCGAACTGGTCGACCTCCTGCTCGGCCTGGAGGGTGTGCTCTACGCCACTGACGCGGCGGCCGAGGACGAGGATCCGGTGATCGATCCCGACGGCTGCGCCTGGGTCGCCGGCGGCATCGAGCGGTTCGTGACGGGCCACCGCCCGCACGGCGAGGCCGTCACCTTCGACTCGGTGAGCCAGGTGCTGCGGTCGCTGCTCGCCGACGGGCGGTTGGCCGAGCAGCAGCTGCGCTGGCTCGACAGCCGCCTGGACGCGCTGCGCGACGAGAGCGGCGAGCCGCCGCAGTGGAACTTCACCTGCGCCGAGCTGGCCGTGCTGGCGGCCTTCTACCGGCGCTGCGCCGACCGCGGCTTCGCCGTCTACGCCGACGCCTGACCCCTCTCGGCGGCGGACCCGCGGTTGGCGGCGTCGATGACCCGGGTCAGCACGGCGTGCAGGTGGCGCAGGTCTTCGACCGGCATGCCGAGCCGTTCGACGATCGCGGGCGGGATCTGCTCGGCCCGCGCCCGCAGCGCCTGGCCGGCGGCGGTCAGCGTCACCGCGAGGCTCCGCTCGTCGGCGGGGTCGCGCTCGCGCCGGACGTAGCCGGTCGCCTCCAGCCGCTTGAGCAGGGGCGACAACGTGCCGGGATCGAGCTGGAGCAGGCGGCTGAGGTCGCGTACGGACAGCGGCGCGTGTTGCCAGAGGGCGAGCATCACCAGGTACTGCGGATGGGTGAGCCCCATCGGCTCCAGCAGCGGCCGGTAGACGGCGACGACGCCGCGCGCGGCGACGGAGAGCGCGAAGCACACCTGCTCTTCCAGCGCCAGGGGATCCCCGTCGGGCTGGTCGGTCACGGGCGGGCCTCCTCGTCGTCGTTGCGAGCGTACCAATCATTGGTGTACCAATGGTTTGCACGCCAATCGTTCCCGTCGCACCGGAGGCCAGGCGATGACCGAGGAGAAGCCCACCCCGAAGGCCCCGGGCGAGGGCGGCCGCCTGATGGCCTGGGCGTTCCGGCGCCTCGCCGGCCCGCCGGAGGTCCAGGGCGCGGTGCAGGGCGGCTCGAACCACGCCCGGGAGGCGTGGAAGCGGGACCTGGAGCGACGCAAGCAGTGGAGCCGCGAGCAGCGGGAGCGCAAGCGCGCCGAGCGGGAGGCCCGGCGCGAGGGTCGCTGACCGTCAGCCGTAGGTGTCCCGCGGGCCGCGACCACGGACCCGGCGCGGGCCCTTCGACCAGGAGGGCGCGGCCGGGCCGTGGATGTGCAGCTTGCGCACCACGTTGTGGCCGACCTCGCTGGCGATCTGCTTGAGCAGCGAGCCGGCCAGCAGCCGCAGCTGGGTGGCCCACGCGGTCGAGCGGGCCTCCACGGTCAGCTCGCCGTCCTCCAGCTTCACCGGCCGGCTGTGCTGGGCCACCTCCGGGCCCACCACCCGCTCCCAGGCGCCGAACACCGTCGCCTCGGCCGCCGGCTGCTGCCAGCCGCGCGCCTTGACGAGCCGGTTGAGCACCGCGCCGAGCGGCTGCGGATCGCGCGGGTCCGGCCCGGGGCCGGAGTAGCCGCGCAGCCGCCGCTGGCCGTCCTCGCCGTCGCCCCCGCCGGGGGTACGCCGACGCGTGCGGGCCGCCGACTCCCGGCGGGCGCGCGCCGCGTCCAACACGGCCCGCGCCAGCTCCGGGCCGCTCGCCCCGGCCGGCGCGTCGCCGCCCGCCGCGCCGCCGGAGTCGCCGCCGGTCGTTCCGCCGCCACGGCCCGGGCCGAGCCGGGCCGGCGGAAGCTGCTCATCCGGCACGTCGCACCGTCCCCTCGCCCACGGCGTACCGGGCGCCGCGCAGGGACACCGGCACGTCCTCGTCGACCGCGCAGGTCACCAACAGCTGGCTCGCCCCGCCGACCAGCTCCGCCAGCCGCTCCCGCCGCCCGGCGTCCAGTTCGGCGAAGACGTCGTCGAGCACCAACACCGGCTCGATGCCGTCGGAGCGGAGCAGGTCGTAGGCGGCGAGACGCAGCGCCAGGGCGTACGACCAGGACTCGCCGTGGCTCGCGTACCCCTTGGCGGGCAGCGGGCCCAGCGTCAGCGCCAGCTCGTCGCGGTGCGGGCCGACCAGGGTGGTGCCCCGCTCGACCTCGGCGGAGCGGGACTCGGCGAGCGCGGCGGTCAGCGCCGCCGCCAGGGCCTCGCGGTCGGTGGTGGGCTCCGCCAGTTCCACCGACGGCCGGTACGCGATCCCGGCGGCCCCCCGTCCCGCCGCGACAGCGTCGTACGCCTTCGTCACGTGCGGGCCCAGCGCGGCGACCAGTTCCAGCCGGCCGGCGAGCAGTTCGGCGCCGTGTCGGGCCAGGTGGGTGTCCCAGACCGCGAGGGTCGACAGGTCCCCGCCCCGCGACCCGCCCGTCTTGCGGGCCAGGTACGCGGTGCGCAGCAACGCGTTGCGCTGCTTGACCACCCGCTCGTAGTCGGCCCGCACCCCGGCGAACCGGGGCTGACGGCTGACCAGCAGGTCGTCGAGGTAGCGACGGCGCTCGGCCGGGTCGCCCCGGACGAGTTCCAGGTCCTCCGGGGCGAACAGCACGAGCCGGAGCGCGCCGAGGACGTCCCGCGCCCGGCGGGCCGGCGACCGTCCGAGCCGGGCCCGGTTGGCCTTGCCCGGAACGATCTCCAGCTCGACCAGCAGCTCGCGCCCCTCGTGCACGACCGCGCAGCGGATCACCGCCGAGGAGGCGCCCATCCGGACGAGGGGGGCGTCCGTGGCGACCCGGTGCGAATCCAGGGTCGCCACGTAGCCCAGCGCCTCGACCAGGTTCGTCTTGCCGACGCCGTTGGCGCCGATCAGGACGTTCGCCCCCGGCTCCAGGTCCACGCCGACCCGCTCGTACGAGCGGAAGTCGACCAGTTCGAGCCGGCGGACGTACACAGGCTGTGGATACCGGTCAGCGCTTGCGGACGGCGTGGCCGCCGAACTGCTGGCGCAGCGCGGCGACGGCCTTCATGGCGGGCGAGTCGTCCTGGCGGGAGGCGAAGCGGGCGAAGAGCGAGGCGGTGATCACGTTCAGCGGTACGGCCAGCCGGACCGCCTCGTCGACCGTCCAGCGGCCCTCGCCCGTGTCCTCCGTGTAGCCGCTCAGCTCGGCCAGCTCCGGGTCCTCGTCGAGGGCCCGGTCCAGCAGGTCGAGCAGCCAGGAGCGGACCACGGTGCCCTCGCGCCAGGACTTGAACACGCCCGGCACGTTGGTGACCAGCTCGGACTTGGCCAGCAGCTCGTAGCCCTCGGCGTAGGCGTGCATCAGGCCGTACTCGATGCCGTTGTGCACCATCTTGGCGTAGTGCCCGGCGCCGACCGGCCCGGCGTGCACGAAGCCGAACTCGCCTTCCGGCTTCAGCGACTCGAAGATCGGCATGAGCCGGTCGACGTGCTCCTGGGCACCGCCGACCATCAGCGCGTAGCCGTTCTGCCGGCCCCAGACGCCGCCGGAGACGCCGGCGTCGAGGTAGCCGATGCCGCGTTCGTTGAGGCGCTCGGCGCGGGGCGCGTCGTCGCTGAAGCGGGAGTTGCCGCCGTCGATGATGATGTCACCCTCGCCGAGGACGTCGGCAAGCTCGTCGATGGTCGCGTCGGTGACGCCGGCGGGGACCATGACCCAGATCGCGCGGGGCGACTCCAGCTTCTCCGCCAGCTCCGCCAGGGTCGCGACATCGCTCAGCTCCGCGTTGTGGTCGAAGCCGACCACCTCGTGCCCGGCGGCGCGCAACCGCTCGCGCATGTTGCCGCCCATCCGGCCGAGCCCTACCAGGCCGAGCTGCATGTGTTCCTACCTCCGTGCGTCGGGGTCTTCTCGGGGTGCGATCAGCGGGAGACGCGGATCGGCATGATGAGGTACCGGTACCCGGGGATGACCTCGCCATCCTCGCCGGCGGGCGAAATCACCGCGGGCTTGAAGGCGTCGACGAACGAGAGCACGGCGAACTGGGCCCCCAGGTTGGTCAGGCCGTCGATCAGGTACTGGGGGTTGAAGCCGATGGTCAGCGGGTCGCCGGTGAAGGTGGCCTCCATGGCCTCGCTGGCCCGCGCCTCCTCGGTGCCGCCGGCCTCGACCACCAGGCCGTCGGTGCTGAAGCTGAGCAGCACGGGGGTGGTCCGCTCGGCCACCAGGGCGACGCGCTTGACGACCTCGATCAGGGTGCTGACGGGCACCCGTGCCTCGGCGTTGTGGCTGGCCGGGAAGAGCGAGCGCACCGGCGGGTAGTTCGCGCCGTCGAGCAGCCGGCTGGTGGTGCGCCGGGTGCCGCCGGCAAAGCCGATCATCCCCTCGCCGGCCGCGCCCTGGGAGAGCGCCATGACGACCTGGCCGCCGATCGGGCCGAGGGCCTTGGCGGTGTCGTGCAGCGTCCGGGCCGGCACCAGGGCGTTGACGCTCACCTCGGGGTCGTCCGGGTTCCACTCCATCTCGCGCAGGGCCAGCCGGTAGCGGTCGGTGGCGAGCATGGCCAGCGTGCCGCCGGAGAGCTCGATGCGTACGCCGGTCATCATCGGCAGCGTCTCGTCGCGCCCGGCGGCGATGGCCACCTGGGCGACCGCGGCGGCGAAGGCGGCGGCGTCGACGGTGCCGGTGCTCTCCGGCATCTCCGGCAGGGACGGGTAGTCCTCGACCGGCATGGTGGGCAGGGTGAACCGGGCGCTGCCGCAGACCAGCTCGAGGTGCGCGCCGACGGCGGCGATGTCCACCGGCTTGGCGGGCAGTGCCTTGGTGATCTCGGCCAGCAGCCGGCCGGAGACCAGGGCGGCGCCGTCGGCGTCCCCCTGCACCTCGACGGTCACCTGGCTGGAGACCTCGTAGTCGAAGCCCGAAACCTGCAGGTTGCCGTCGGTGACGCGCAGCATCACGCCGGCGAGCACCGGTACGGACGGCCGGTTGGGCAGGCTCTTCGCGGTCCAGGCCACGGCCTCGGCGAGCGCGTCGCGCTCCACTCGGAACTTCATCAATGCCTCCGCGTCGACGTCAGCGACAACTCTCTCATGCCGACCGCTGCCTACCGACCCGCCTGTCCGTGCGGGTACCCATCGCACCTTAGGGCGCGTGGGCATCGGCTGTGCGCCCGACCCCGTGGACTCCTGGTGCCGGGAGGCCGTCCACGACGGCGTTCCGGCCAATCCACAGGAAGTCCAACGGTGATGATTGGTTTTTGTTCTCTTAGAAGAGATAACTCGTCATCTTCATCGCACCTGTGCAAACTGTGGAGAACCCGCGTTTGCGCAGCTCAGACACGTTATCCACCGGTGGTTTACCTGTGGAGAACCCGGGGTATAACTAGCGTCCCGGTCCACAGGCGGCCGGCGCCCCCAGGTTGTCCACCGTCGTCCACCGGTTATCCACCGGTTATCCACCGACTTTCTCCCCAGACCTGTGGACAGGCGGAAGCCGCGGCGACGGCGTCATCCCCAGAACCTTCAACAGGTTTCCCACAGGCCGGCCGTCTTCGGTGGACAACGACCCGGTTGTCCCCAGGCGTCCACAGGCCGTCCCCAGGGTTTGTCCACAACCTGTGGGTAACCGGAGCGTGGACGGACCGTAGTTTCCCACAGCCTGTGGACAACGAGATGTGGACAACGATCGGGGCGGTGGACGGTCACGGCTCAGATGCTGTGGCCTAGACCATGTCGAGGGTCAAGCCGGGACCGGCTGTGGAGGACGAAAAAGCGCCCGACCGATGATCCGGTCGGGCGCGTCCGTGGGCCGTCGCTCAGGTGTTCTGCTTGATCCGGTTGGTCAGCTCGGCGATCTGGTTGTAGAGCGACCGGCGCTCGGCCATCTGCTGGCGGATCTTGCGGTCGGCGTGCATCACCGTCGTGTGGTCCCGGCCGCCGAAGGCCTGCCCGATGCGGGGCAGCGACAGGTCGGTCAGCTCCCGGCACAGGTACATGGCCACCTGACGGGCGTTCACCAGCACCCGGGAGCGGGAGTGGCCGCGCAGGTCCTCCAGGCTGACCCCGAAGTAGTCGGCGGTGGAGACCATGATCTGGTCGGCGGTGATTTCCGGCCCGGCGCCGTCCGGGATGAAGTCCCGCAGCACCTCCTCGGCCAGCGCCAGCTCGACCGTCGAGCGGGTCAGGCTGGCGAACGCCGTCACCCGGATCAGCGCGCCCTCCAGCTCCCGGATCGAGTTCGACACCCGCGAGGCGATGAACTCCAGCACGTCCGGCGGGGCGTAGAGGCGCTCCTGCGCCGCCTTCTTCTGCAGGATCGCGATCCGCGTCTCCAGGTCCGGCGGCTGGATGTCGGCGAGCAGTCCCCACTCGAAGCGGGTACGCAGCCGGTCCTCCAGGGTCGCGAGCTGCTTCGGCGACCGGTCCGAGGTGATCACGATTTGCTTGTTGGCGTTGTGCAGGGTGTTGAACGTGTGGAAGAACTCCTCCTGCGTACGCTCGCGGTTCTCCAGGAACTGGATGTCGTCGATCAGCAGGATGTCGACGTCGCGGTAGCGCCGCTGGAACGCACTGGTCTTGTCGTCCCGGAGCGAGTTGATGAAGTCGTTGGTGAACTCCTCGGTGGAGACGTACCGCACCGAGCGCGCGTTGCCCAGCGTCGTGGCGTAGTGCCCGATGGCGTGCAGCAGGTGCGTCTTGCCCAGCCCCGAGCTGCCGTAGATGAACAGCGGGTTGTACGCCTTCGCCGGCGACTCGGCGACCGCGACGCTCGCCGCGTGGGCGAAGCGGTTGGACGAGCCGATGACGAACGTCTCGAACATGTACTTCGGGTTGAGCCGGTTGCCCCCGCCGTCGACGCCGGGCATGCGGCGGTCGTCACGGCCGCCGGGGCGGTGGTGATCCGCGCCACCCCGCCCGGGCCCGTTGTCCGTGCCGGTGTCGCGGGGCAGCGCCCGGATCACGTGCTGGTCCCGGGGGGAGACGGCGTCCTCGCGGTAGCGCGGCTCGTACCCCCGGGTGTCGGCGGCCGGCGGGTCCAGCCGGGCGGCCTGCTCGTCGTAGCCCCGGCGCTCGGACGGGTGCCGCGGCGGCCCCGACCGGTCGGGGCGCGGCGGCTCGGCGAAGGCGGTGCTGAACAGCGCCTCCTGCCCGTCCCGGTCGTCCGGCCGGTGCCCGTCGTCGCCCGGCGACGACGCGTCGGGCCGGCGCCGGGGGTGCGCCTGCTCGGGGATGAGCGGCGACTGTCCGGCGTCGTGGTCCCCGCCGTCGCGCTGCCCGGGCAACCCGTCGTAGCCGGCGTCGGCGTAGCTGGGCGGCCCGCCGTCGTGGTCGGCCGGCCCCGGCTCCGGAACACTGCGGTAGACGGTCCCCGCCGGGCGGCCGGAACCGTCCTCGGGCAGGCGTACGGTCACCGCGACCTGGATCGGCCGGCCCAGTCGGCGGGTGAGCGCCTCCGTGATCGCCGGGCGCAGGCGGGACTCGATCACGTCCCGGGTGAAGGCGTCCGGGACGGAGAGCAGCGCCGTGTCCTCGACGATGGCCCGCAGCCGGGTCAGCCGCAGGTACGCCCGCTGCTGCGCGGAGATGATCTCGTCGGCGAGCTCGTCGGTCGTTGCTGTCCACACCGCGGCAAGGTCGGTCGTACCGGTCACCGTCGTGCCACCCCCTCGCCTCTGCTCCGCCGACGCCGCCGTCTTCTCCGGTCGGCCGTCCCGGGCCCGCCGCGTGAGCGCGGGTGGAACGACACCCACCGGACGGCCGACCGGTCCCTCGTCCACAAGTTATCCACAGCCTGTGTACGCACCGATTGTGGCCGCCCGCCGGACGCGGGTCGGACCTGCCCCCTGCCTGAACGGGCGCTGAAGCGGGTTCACCGTGCCGAACGATTCACTACCTTGTCCGGTCTTGCCCGCCGGCGACGACCGGACCTTTCGACGCTGACCGCAATCGGGCACGGTAACAGCGTTGTCGGCGCGCCATCAACCGCCGACGCGCGGCGACCCTCGCCGACATCAGCGAAAACCGCCGCTCCGGCCGTTGGGAGGGCCCGGTGTCCGCCCTGCTGAGGGTGTTTGACGGTGGTTGCCGCCCTGCGTAGGCTGGAACGGCTGCTCTCACGCCCTCTGCTAGGGTGTTAGGTGCTTGCTGCCCGCGGTCGCTTCCCCGCATCGCCGAGGTCCCGCGCCGCCGGGCAGCACCGATCGGGGGCCACCGCCGAGGTGGCCTGGACCACCACACGATCCCGGCGACCCCTCGCCCGGGGCGTACGAAAACGGAGAGCCTGACGTGAGCAAGCGCACCTACCAGCCGAACAACCGCCGGCGCGCGAAGACCCACGGCTTCCGGCTGCGCATGCGCACCCGTGCCGGCCGCGCCATCCTTTCGACCCGTCGCTCCAAGGGCCGCGCCCGACTGTCGGCCTGAGGCCGACCGGGGCAGGTCCGGGGGACGTGGGCAGTCGTGCTGGCGGCCGCACAGCGACTGCGGCGCAGCACTGACTTCGCCGCAGCGGTCCGCGGTGGTCGACGTGCCGGCCGTGGTGCGGTCGTCGTCCATCTGAGCCTGCCGACAACCCCCGACGCCGCGACAGCAACCTCGCCGGAGCCGGCGCGGAGCAGCGGTGCGGAGCAACCCTCCGCACCGGCCCGCGCCGGCTTCGTCGTGTCCAAGGCCGTCGGGAACGCCGTGGTCCGCAACCGGGTCCGGCGTCGCCTGCGGCATCTGGTCCGCGAGCGGCTGGCGGCTCTGCCCGCGGGAAGCACCCTGGTCGTACGCGCGCAGCCCGCTGCAGCCGACGCCTCGTACCCGCGACTCGGCGCCGACCTGGACGCGGCGATCGTCGCCGCGAAGGCGCCCCGCGGGCGGCGGTCCCGGTGACCAGCGGACCGGCCGGGCCCCGGCCGACGACGATCGGTGCCCGGGTGCTGAGCGGGCCCGTCATCGCGTACCGTCGGTGGATAAGTCCGGCTCTGCCGGCCCGCTGTCGGTTCTACCCGTCGTGCAGTGCCTACGCCCTGGAAGCGGTGGCGGTGCACGGCGCGATCCGGGGAGCTGGCCTGACGGCCCGGCGGCTGTTGCGCTGCCACCCCTTTCACCCAGGTGGACACGACCCGGTGCCGAAGCCGGGCGGCCGCCGCCGCGCCGATGTGACTGGAGCCTGAGAATTGAGTCTCGACTGGATCTACTACGCGATTTCGTGGATCCTGCTGGTCTGGCACGGGGCCTGGGACTTCGTCGGGGTGCCGGATCCGGCGGTGATCGGCACCAACTGGGCCTGGATCCTCGCCATCATCTTCCTGGTGGTCACCGTCCGGGTGATCCTCTTCCCCGTCTTCGTCAAGCAGATCAAGTCGCAGCGGGCGATGCAGGCGCTTCAGCCACAGGTGAAGGCCCTGCAGGAGAAGCACAAGGGTGACCGGGAGACGCTCCAGAAAGAGATGATGGAGCTCTACCGGAAGGAAAAGGCCAACCCGCTCATGGGCTGCCTTCCGATGTTCCTCCAGATTCCCGTGTTCCTGGGCCTCTTCCACGTGCTCCGCCGGCTCAACCCGGACAAGAGCGAGGCCGGTAAGACCCTCTACGGCTGGACGATCAGCCAGTTCGAGAGCGCCTCGTCCGCGAAGCTCTTCACCGCCCCGATCGCCGGCAAGTTCGGCTCCACCGCCGAGGAGCTGACGCGGCTCGGCGCCAACGGCACCACCGTGAAGATCATCGCCGGGATCCTCGTCCTGGTGATGATGGGCACCACCTACCTCACCAGCCGCCAGATGATCCTCAAGACCGGCTGGGCCGAGGACCCGCAGCAGCGGATGATCCAGAAGCTGATGCTCTACGGCATCCCGCTGTCGCTGCTCATCTCCGGCGCCATCTTCCCCATCGGTGTGATCATCTACTGGGTCACCAACAACCTCTTCACCCTGGCGCAGCAGCAGTGGGTGCTGCGGAAGTTCCCACCGCCGCCCACCGCTACCAGCAAGCCGGGCGCCTCGTCCCGCAACCCGGTGCAGCCGGCGAAGACGGGCGGCCTGCTGGGCCGCACCAAGTCGGCCCCCCCGGCCCCGGCCAAGCCGGTCGCTCCGAAGGTCGCCGGCCCCAAGCCGGGCGCCAAGCCGGTCAACCCGAAGAAGGGCCCCGCCAAGCGGCAGGGCTGAGAACGTCCGGGCCGCCGCCGGGAGACCGGCGGCGGCCCGTTCCGCACCGCGCAGCCGCCGTACGGTCGGCGCCGGGCGGAACGGCCGCGCGCGGCGCGGCCACGGGCGAGACTGCCCGTACGACAGACGTGCCCGTGGGCACCGGCGACCTCCCGCCGGCCCCGGGAAACCAGCGGACCCGACGGTCCGGCCGAGCGACTACGGAGATGAGACCGTGACCGACACCAGCACCCCCCGCGCCGACGAGTCCCTGGACGAGGAGGGGACCGAGCCGACCGCGGTGAACGGCGAGACCGAGGAGACCGACGAGGAGTCGGGCACCCGGGAGAAGAAGACCGTCGGCGAGAGCGAGCTGTTCCGGCAGAGCGAGATCGCGGCCGACTACGTCGAGGGTCTGCTCGACATCCTCGACTACGACGGCGACATCGACGAACTGGTCTCCGCCGGTCGTCCCGTCGTCGAGGTGGTCGGCGGCCGGCTGCAGAACCTCGTCGGCCAGCGCGGCGCCACCCTGGAGGCGCTCCAGGAGCTCGCCCGGCTGGCCGTCTTCCGGCAGACCGGCACCCCGAGCCGGCTGCTGCTCGACGTCGGCGGCTACCGGGCGACCCGCCGCAAGGAACTCGCCGCCGTCGCCAAGAACGCCGTGGAGAAGGTCAAGGAGCACGGCGAGCCCGTGCGCCTGGAGCCGATGTCCGCGTTCGAGCGCAAGTGCGTGCACGACGTGGTCAACGCGATGAGCGGCGTGGAGAGCGAGTCCGAGGGCGTCGAGCCGAACCGGCGCATCATCGTCCGGCCGGCGGACTGACCGGGTGACCCACGACGACACCACGGCCGGTGCCGTGGACGGCCCGGGTGGCACGCCGCCCGGGCCGTCGCCTGTCCGGCCCGAGCCGACCGTGACCCCGGACTCCGCGCCGTCGACCGACGTCCCCGAGGGCGCGCCGTCCTCGACCGTCGCCCCTGAGGACGCCCCGTCCTCGACCGTCGCCGCCGAGGGCGCCCCGTCCTCGGCCTTGACGGCGGAGGGCACCTCGTCCTCGGCCGTAGCTGCGGAGGGCACCTCGTCCTCGGCCGTAGCTGCGGAGGGCGCTTCTCCGGCCGTGGCGGTGCTGCCGCCGGAGTTGGCCGGTGCGGCGCGCACCCTCTTCGGCGACCGACTCGACCTGGCCGCCGCGTACGCCGAACTGCTCGCCACCGACGGCGTGCTCCGCGGCCTGATCGGCCCGCGCGAGGCCCCCCGGATCTGGGACCGCCACCTGCTCAACTGCGCGGCGGTCGCCGAGCGCATCCCGGAGGGCGCGACGGTGCTCGACGTCGGCTCCGGGGCCGGGCTGCCCGGCCTGGTGCTGGCCATCGCGCGACCCGACCTGACGGTGACCCTGATCGAACCGCTCTCCCGGCGCACCTCCTTCCTCATCGAGGCGGTGCAGCACCTCGGGCTGGCCAAGATGGTCCGGGTGTTTCGGGGGCGCGCCGACGAGGCGGCAAGCGGGTCGACGGGCATCGGACCGCTGAGCGGGGACGTGGTTACCGCGCGCGCCGTCGCACCCCTCGACCGGCTCTCGACGTGGTGCCTGCCGCTGGCTGTGCGCGGCGGTCGGCTGATCGCCCTCAAGGGGGCGTCCGCCGCGGAGGAGATCGCCGAGCACGCGCAGACCGTGGCCCGGCTCGGTGGCGGCGCGCCCGAGGTGCACCGCTGCGGCGAGGGAGTGATCGACCCGCCGACGACGGTGGTGGAGATCGTGCGGGAGCGGATGATCGGCCCGGCCCGGCCGAAGGCCGCGAAGAGCGCGCGCGGCGGCCGCTCCCGGCGGCGTTGAGTCCCTCTCGGACACCCGCGCGGGATGTCCGCCTACCGGCTTCCCGGCCGGCGGTTGCGTCGTTGAACGGTACGGGTGGACGGAAGGATGAGAACCCGACGTGGACCGGCCGCGCCCGTGAGCCGTAGGCTGGCTGCGCGTCGATAGTGTGGAGCGGGCGGCAACGGACGTTCACCGGTCCCGCCGCTCCCGCCGGGCCGTACGCTCCGCGGTGCGATCGCGTACGGCCAGTTGACGGGGTGCGGACCGACCATCCGAAGCGGGCAGGGATGACAGGTGCATGACGACGGAAGGTACGACGATCCACGCGTGACGGGGCCAGCGGGCGACCCCGTTTCACGTGAAACCGACTACCCGAGCTGGTCGCCCGACGGGCCGACGAACCGGCCCCCGGACCGGGACGCGGCAGTCCAGCCGGGCGGCGCCGAGCCGGACCTGCCGGAGCCTCCGGCGACCCGCGCCGCGCCCGACGTGCCGCGGGCCGGCAATTCGGCCGGCGGCCGGGTGATGTCCGTTCGGCGCAACCCCTCGGCCTCGGCGCGGTTCGAGTCCGCCGTGCCGCAGCAACCCACCCCGGACTCCGTGCCGGACGCGACTTGCGAACCCGTTCCCGTCACCGACCCGTTCGCGCCCCCGGCCGGCTCCCCCGGAGCCGCAGTCGCCGAGGCCGCGTACGTTTCACGTGAAACCCCGACGCGCGAAGAGGATGACCCACCGTTGGCTATGGAGGCGATGCGCGCCGTGCAGATCCTTAATCCGAGTGGCGAGGTGACGATGCCTCGCCCGGAACGGACCCGGGTCATGTGCGTCGCGAACCAGAAGGGCGGCGTGGGAAAGACCACGACCACGGTCAACCTTGCGGTGGCGCTGGCCCTGCACGGCAACCGGGTGCTGGTGGTCGACCTGGACCCGCAAGGGAACGCCTCCACCGGGCTGAACGTCCCGCACCACACCGGTGTGCCGGACGTCTACGACTGCCTCATCAACAGCGTGCCGCTGGAGGAGGTCGCCCAGGGCGTCGAGGGGATCCCCAACCTCTGGTGCGTACCGGCGACGATCGACCTCGCCGGCGCGGAGATCGAGCTGGTGTCGGTGGTGGCCCGCGAGTCCCGGCTGGCCCGGGCGATCGCCGCCTACCCCGGCCACTTCGACTACGTCTTCATCGACTGTCCGCCCTCGCTCGGCCTGCTCACGGTCAACGCGCTCGTGGCCGCGCAGGAGGTGCTCATCCCGATCCAGTGCGAGTACTACGCGCTGGAGGGGCTGAACCAGCTGATCAACAACATCAACCTGGTGCGCCAGCACCTGAACCCGAAGCTCGACGTCTCCACCATCCTGCTCACCATGTACGACCGGCGCACCCGGCTGGCCGACGCCGTCGAGCAGGACGTGCGGAACCACTTCGGCGACAAGGTGCTCCAGGCGGTCATCCCCCGCAACGTCCGCGTCTCGGAGGCACCCAGCTACGGCCAGTCGGTGATGACCTACGATCCGGGATCGCGGGGGGCGACGAGCTACTTCGAAGCCGCCCAGGAGATCGCCGAGCGTGGCGTCAAGGAGCCGGTGGGCCGGAATGCGTAGTGCGGAACAGTCGCTGGGAGGCGTGGCATGAAGAACCGTCCTCGGGGCGGTCTGGGGCGAGGCCTGGGGGCGCTCATCCCGACCGGGCCGGCGCCGACCGCCGTAGTTGAGCCGACCACCACAGAGGAGCCGCCAGCTCCCGTGGAGGCGGCTGCTGACACTGCTGTGGCTGCGCCGGCGGGACCGGTGCCGACCGGCCCGGTGCCGGCCGTGGCGATTCCACCGGTGGCGGCGCAGCCCGAGCCGCAGCCCGAGCTCAGCCCGGTGCCGGGTGCCCGGTTCGCCGAGATCCCGGTCGACGCCATCGTGCCGAACCCCAAGCAGCCGCGCCAGGTCTTCGACGAGGACGCCCTGGAGGAGTTGAAGACCTCCATCCAGGAGGTCGGCTTCCTCCAGCCGATCGTCGTACGACAGCTCGACGACGAGAAGTACGAGCTGGTCATGGGTGAGCGGCGCTGGCGGGCCGCGCAGGCCGTCGGGCGGGAGAACATCCCGGCGATCGTCCGTGACACCCACGACGACGCCATGCTCCGGGACGCGTTGCTGGAGAACATCCATCGGGCGAACCTGAACCCGCTGGAGGAGGCGGCCGCGTACCAGCAACTGCTGGACGAGTTCGGCGCCACCCACGAGGAGCTCGCCCGGCGCATCGGGCGGAGCCGGCCGCAGATCTCGAACACCATCCGGCTGCTCAACCTGCCCGCGCAGGTCCAGACTCGGGTCGCCGCAGGGATCCTCTCCGCCGGGCACGCCCGTGCGCTGCTGAGCCTCGACGAGGCCGAGGCGCAGGAGCAGCTCGCGCGCCGGATCGTCGCCGAGGGGATCTCGGTCCGCGCGACCGAGGAGATCGTCGCGCTGGCCCTGAGCGACGGTACGAGCAAGAAGGAGACGGCCAAGCGTCGTCCGAAGCCGCACGCTCCCGCCCTGACGGATCTGGCCGACCGCCTTTCCGACCGGTTCGACACCCGCGTGAAGGTGGACATCGGCCGGAGCAAGGGCAAGATCACCATTGAGTTCGCGACGGTCGACGACCTGGAGCGGATCGTCGACCTCATCGGCGTCGGCCAGGAAGAGGAACCGGAGGCCTGATTCCTCCGAGCCGCCCGGCCGCGTGACCCCAGGGCCACGCGGCCGTTCCATGTCCGACCGCTGCGGTCGTCAACCCTGCCGACGTACGCGCCACAACCCGGCCTCCGCGCCGGACTGTCGGGCCAGTCGGCGTGGCACTTCCCGGGCGGGAGCGGCCCTGGGAGGTCTGCCAGTTCGCTACAGAGGCAGCGGCCCTCAGCCTGATGCCTGGGGGCCGCTGCCGATTGGTGGGCGGAGTGGCGTTCCGTGGGTGGCGATGGGCTACGTCAAGCAGGGGTGTTGAAAGTGCTCACGTCCTTGACGTTCCCTGAGAAGATCCAGCCGTGGGGAGACGTGCCCCCGACGCTGACGTAGTACCAGAGGCTTCCTGCCTCGTTCCTCGTGAAGCACCAGCCGCCGAGTCGCGAGCCTACGGGGGATCGGGTAGGTGCTCGTGTAGCCACAACCGGTCCCGTGGGGGCCGTCCTTGAGGAAGACGGAGTTCTTCACGGTTGCGCCCCCGCTACCCTTCTCGTCCGGCTCCCATCCGCAGGCCATGACATCGACGTTCGACGGTGTCCAGTTCGGCGGTTCGCCCGCCGCTCGCGGGCGCGTCTTGGCCGGCCATTGCCGGCGAGGCCGGCGCGACCGTCAGGCCTCCCACGAGGAGCAGCCCCGTCACGATCGCCGACACCTTCCGCTTGGTCAGGGTGTTCATCCCTTTTCCTTCCTGCCGGGTCAAGGGCCGCAGGACAGGCCGTCCTGCGTGCCACATCGATCTGGCGATAAGCCTGGCCGGCGGTAGGTGACGGCGGGAAGGGTCTGCGCTGGGCGGGACAGTTCCGCACGCGTTCCGTCCAGCGAGCGCGGCTGCCCGGAGGGTTCAGGCGCAACGGGATGAGCTGTGACCTGAGAGCGAGCCAGCCTGGAAGGGAAGAGAACGGACCGTTGACAGGGTCGGGAGCCGGCGGCGAACCCCGACGGGGCTCCACCAGGGATTCTCTCAGGACGCTACTGAGGCGCGCCCACGCGCGGACCCCGGTTGCCCTGCCCGACGTAGATCCGCTCCGGTGCGGCCCCACGTCCTGATGCGGGATGCGTCCGGGCCACCGTCCCGGCGGCCGTCCGGAGCTGCCGGGACGGTGGGTAGGGATGGCTCCGGCTTTCTGCGCAGCCTAGGAGGCGCTACGGGGCGCGGGTAGCGTTGCCGCCCCTCCAGGCGCCCCGGCTCCAGTGTGGGTCGTTGCCGGTCGGTGCGATCGCCAACATCCGGGCCCGGATGGTCGCCCGGCCGGCGGCCTGGACGGCCGCAGAGACGACTCAACGCGCATCGCCCGATCCGCTGTCGCATCGGTTCCCGACCCAGCAGCATCTCCGTGAACTGCCAGCGGCCTGGTTGCTCTGCTGTTGCGGACCCGTGAAACGACCCGGTTTCACGTGAAACCGGTGACGCGCGGGCAGACCTGCGGGCAGGCGCTCGACTCGCGACCCGCGCCGGCCGCTCCGGACCCAAGGAGTGGACCAGCCGCCTGGCTGACTGGTCGGAGTGGCACAGAGGCGCGCCATCCTGGTTTCACGTGAAACGGCGCCGCCTGGCAGGGGTGTACAGCCCGCACGAGTGGATGCCCCGATCGAACTCCACCGCAGCGAATGCCGTCTGAGCCGCCAAGGGGCCGACCTCCGCCCCAAAGGCCGAGGGGACCCGTTCTCGACAACGGCCCGTCGTTCCGGACCGGACTGCTCCGGCCGTCTAGGTCGCCGCTCGGCAGCTCCCTGCGGTTGGAGCGGCGATTCCGTGGAGGGCCGGGGTCAGGACGTGGAGGACCGCATCGGCCGGCGGGCACTGATCATCGTCATCGGGTCGGCTCGGAAACCGGGACGCACACAAACTCCTGAACGCTCCTGCGCCTTTGTATCGATGCGAGGGTGCGACATGCGCACCAGAACAGCGGTCACGGATCGAGCGGCTCAGCACATCGGCTTGCAGCCGGGTCTGGCGCGGCTGGCCGCCGCTCGGAGCCTTCAATCCGGGTGGGGCTTGCCGCCGGGTCATCGGTCTGCCGTGGGGCTCCGCTGCCGGCATCTGCGGACCTGTTCCTGCGGCGGGGTGGCGTACGCCATGGGCCACCCCAGCATCCCCCCGGCCACCGTCAGCGACCCCCGGTTCCACGTGAAACGGCGCTCGCCGTCCGGCCGCATGAGTGGATGACGGCGTACGACAAGTTATCCACAGGGGTTATCCACAGGGAGCCCCGTTTCACGTGAAACCCCGCGTGAAACGGGGTGCCGGCCTGTGGATGACGGTGGGTGTGCGGCACTCGACCGGCCTGTGGATAGCTGTGGACAACGTCATACCCGACTCGTAACGCACGGCCTGAGTGGCGCTGCTCCCGTCGATCGTTCGGGTAGGGACAGCGGTGCCGGAACCGGTTAGTGTCAGCGTCGTGCCCGACACCCCTCCCTCCGTTCCGGACTTCACCCAGTGGCCGTCCTTTCCCTTCGAGGGCGATCTTCGCGTCAAGCAACTCGACGATCCGGTCCCGGTCGAACCGCCGCGCAAGGGCGAGGGGCACCGGGAATGCACCGCCTGCAACGCCCCCGACGACGCCTACATCTGGGTGGGTGAGCGGTGGCGGGTACGCGCCATGGACCGCCCCACCGGGCTGCCGATGGTGCTGATCCTGGAATCCCGCTCGCATCTGGATCTCGGCGACCTGCCGAACCTGCTCGCCGCCGAGTTGGGCGTGATGACCGTACGGCTGGAGCGAGCCATCCGGTCCCTCGACGGGGTCGCCCGGGTGCACGTCAACCGCTGGGGCGACGGCTCGGCGCACCTGCACATGTGGTTCCTCGCCCGGCCGTACGGGCAGCTCCAGCTGCGGGGGACTTTCCTCTCCCTGTGGGATTCCATCCTGCCGCCGATCTCGGAAGCGCAGTGGCGGGAGAACCTTGCCATGGTCGCCGCCTGGCTGGCGGAGTTCGGGGGTCGACCGCTGGCGGAGCCACCGCGCATCCAGTGGCAGGCCCCGTCAAGCTTCACCGGTCAGCTCCCGGCGGAAGACGCTCCGGCAGAGGGCGAGGCAGTCTCCGTGATCGAGTCCGCCGAGGAGACCCCACCGGCGCAGGAACCGGAGACCGAGGCGCCTGCCACGGACGCCGGACGGTCGGGCAGCCAGACGTAGAACCGGGGCGGCCACCCGAGGAAGTACCCTCCGGGTGGCCGCGCGGCGGACAGTGAGGCGGCGGATCGGACGGGGCGACGTCCGGCGCCGACCCCCCTCCCGCGCCGGAAGGTGGGGCGGCGGAGTCGGTGTCAGGGGTGCCGGGCTGCGGCGCGGGCCACCAGGGTGCCGACCATCCTGCCGAAGTCCAGTCCGGCGGCCTGGACCGCGAGCGGCAGCAGCGAGGTCTCGGTCATCCCCGGTGAGACGTTGACCTCCAGCACGTGCGGCTGGCCGGCTGAGTCCACGATCAGGTCGACGCGGCTCAGGTCGCGCAGCCCCAGCGCGGTGTGCGCGGCCAGCGCGACGTCGGCCACCGCACCGGCCACCTCCGGCTCCAGCCGGGCGGGGGTGTGCCAGGTCGTCCGGCCGGCGGTGTAGCGGGCGGCGTAGTCGTACACCCCGTTGCGGGGCACGATCTCCACCGCGGGCAGGGCGCGCGGTCCGTCGCCCAGGTCGACCACCGAGACCGCCACGTCCATGCCAGGCACGTACCGCTCGACCAGCGCCGTGGGATCGTACGCGAAGCAGCCGACCATCGCGGCCGGCAGCGACGCGGCCTCCCGGACCACGGCGGCGCCCAGCCCCGAACCGCCCTGGGCGGGCTTCACCATGAGCGGCAGCCCCAGCCGCTCGACGATCCGGTCCAGCACCGCCACGGCGCCCAGCTCGGAGAACCGGTCGTGCGGGAGGGCGACCCAGTCCGGGGTCGGGATGCCCGCCTCGCGGAGCACCGCCTTGGCCGAGGGCTTGTCCCAGGCGAGCCGGGACGCGCGGGCGTCGCACCCCACGTACGGGATGCCGCAGAGGTCGAGCACGCCACGCAGCGACCCGTCCTCGCCGGTGGCGCCGTGCAGGGCGATCACGACGGCGTCCGGCGGGTCGGCGCTCAGGGCCGGCAGCAGCGCCACGTCGGCGTCCCGCAGCTCGGCGTCCATCCCGACCGCGCGCAACGCGTCGAGCACCCGGCGTCCGGACCGCAGCGAGACGTCACGTTCGTAGGAGAGCCCGCCGGCGAGCACCAGCACCCGCAGGTCGGCGGTGACGGCGGCGTCGGTCACGACGGAACGGTCGGCAGCGGTGGGAACCATGCCGGAATCATGCCAAGTCGGGTCCCGGCGTGTCCGCGCCGGCCTGCCCGCGCCGCGTGCCGGGGCGGCCGACCGTGCCGAACACCCGCCGCGTGGCGATGTCCTGCTCCATCACGCCGGCCAGCCGGCGCACGCCCTCACGGATCCGATCCGGGGACGGGAACGAGAAGTTCAGCCGCATGTTGCCGCTGCCGGTGCCGTCGGCGTAGAAGCCGGTGCCCGGGACGTAGGCCACCCGGGCGGCGATGGCCCGGGGCATCATCGCCTTGGAGTCGAGGCCGTCGGGCAGGGTCGCCCAGACGAAGAGACCGCCGCCCGGCGTCGTCCAGGTCGTGCCGGCGGGCATCAGGTCGTCCAGCGCGGCGAGCATCGCGTCGCGCCGTTCCCGGTAGACCTCGCGGTAGACCTTGAGCTGCTCCCGCCAGGGCATGGTGCCGAGGTAGGTGGAGACGGCGGCCTGCGCGTAGCCGCTCGGGCAGAGGATCTGCGCCTCGCTGGCGATGACGAGCTTGTCGCGCACGGCGTGCGGCGCGAGGATCCAGCCGACCCGCAGGCCCGGGGCGAAGGTCTTGGAGAAGGTGCTGAGGTAGAAGACCCCGTCGCGGCGCCGCGCGCGCAGCGGTGCCGGAGCGTCCCCCTCGAAACCCAGCTGACCGTACGGGTCGTCCTCGACCACCAGCAGGCCGGCGCGCTCGCAGATGTCGAGCACCCGCTCCCGCCGCTCCTCGGTCAGCGTCACGCCCGTCGGGTTCTGGTAGGTCGGGATGGTGTAGAGGAACTTGACCCGCCGACCGGCGCGAGCCTGCTCGGCGATGGCCGCCTCCAGCGCCTCCGGGACCAGCCCGTCGTCGTCCATCGGCACGTGCACGACCTGCGCCTGGGCGGCCTGGAACACCCCGAGCGCGCCGACGTAGGTCGGGCCCTCGGCGAGCACCACGTCCCCGGGGTCGAGGAAGAGCCGGGCCACCAGGTCGAGGGCCTGCTGCCCGCCCACGGTGACCACCACGTCGTCCGGGGAGGCGCCGCAGGCGGCGTCGATGCCGGAGAGCGCCATCACCTCGCAGATCCGCTCGCGCAGCTCCAGGGTGCCCTGGCCGATGCCGTACTGGAGGGTGGTGGCGCCGTGTTCGGCGCCGAGCCGGCCGAGCATCTCGCCGACCGCGTCGAGCGGCAGCGCCGCGATGTAGGGGGCGCCACCGGCGAGCGAGACCACCTCCGGCCGACTGGCCACCGCGAAGAGCGCACGGATCTCCGAGGCGGTCATGCCCCGTACGCGGCGGGCGTACCGGTCGGTGTAGTCGTCGAGCGTCGTGCCGGTCATGACATCACCTCGATGGCTGCTCGGGTGGCTCCCGCCCCGGCGTACCCGGGACACCTGCGACCATGGCGACGCGGGACGCCGAAGGTCGATCCTAGTCGCCGTCTGCCAGGTGCGTAACCGCGACGTGACCGGCGTCCACATCGCGGACCCCGGCCGGTGCCCTGGAAGGAGAGGCATTCGCGCGTCCCCTCCCGCAGCGTCCGTTTGCGGCGTACGATCGCTCGTCGGGGGCAGGTAGGCGGTGTCGTCGTTCCGTGCCGGTCTCACCTCCGAGCCTAATGTGGGGATACACCAATGTCGCGACGTCTGGTCAGCTTGACCCTCGACACCCTGGAGGACCTGCCCCGCCCGTGTCGGCAGTGCGTCTACTGGGAGCTTGATCCGGTCTCGGCGGACCGGGCCTGTGCCGCGGGCGACCCGGGGCTGGAGAAGGAGGCCTGGGTCTCGCAGACGCTGCTGGAGTGGGGCTCCTGCGGCAAGCTCGTCTACGTCGACGGCATGCCGGCCGGCTTCGTCCTGTACGCCCCACCCGCCTACGTGCCCCGCTCGATGGCCTTCCCCACCTCCCCGGTCTCCGCCGACGCCGCGCTGCTGATGACGGCCAACGTGGTGCCCGCCTTCGCCGGCGGAGGGCTGGGCCGGATGCTGGTCCAGGGCGTCGCCCGGGACCTCACCAAGCGCGGCATCAAGGCGATCGAGGCCTTCGGCGACGCCAAGTTCGGCGACGCGGCCGACCCCGCCGGCGCCTGCGTCGCCCCGGCCGACTTCTTCCTCTCCGTGGGGTTCAAGACGGTCCGGCCGCATCCGCGCTTCCCCCGCCTGCGGCTGGAGCTGCGTACCGCGTTGAGCTGGAAGTCCGACGTCGAGTACGCGCTGGAGAAGCTGCTCGGCTCGATGAGCCCCGAGACGCTGCTCCGTCCGGTCCGTCCGGCCCCGGCCACCCGCTCGACCGCCGGCTGATCCCACGCCGGCGCGTCCGGCCCCGGCGACGGATCCCGGTCGGGAGCCGGCAGGCGGCTCAGTCGACGACCGTGCCGGCGGCCACCACCGCCCGCAGGGCGCTCACGTCGATCGAGCCGGTGGGGACGTCGCGCTCGACGGGGAAGTACATGCGCTGCACGGCGGCGACGACGGCCTCCACCACCCTGTCCCGGAACCGGTGGTCGACCAGCCGGGCCCGGTCGGTGGGCGAGGTGAGATAACCGACCTCGACGCGTACGGCCGGCATCCGGGTCAGCCGGAGCAGGTCCCACGCCTTCGCGTGCGTACGGCAGTCGCGCAGCCCGGTGCGGGCGACGATCTCCCGCTGCACCAGCCCGGCCAGCCGTTCCCCGGTCGCCGAGGTCACCCCGTTGTCGGTGCCGTAGTGGTAGGTCGCCACCCCCTCGGCCGCCGGGTTGGCGTGCTCGTCGACGTGCAGCGAGATGAACACGTCGGCGCCGAGCGAGTTGGCCAGCTCCGCCCGGTCGACGTCCGGCAGGCAGTCCTCCTGGGCCGGCCCACGGGTGAGCTGCACCCGGACACCGGCGGCGGCGAGCCTGCCCTCCAACCGGCTGGCCAGGTCGTACACGAGATCCGCCTCGGTCCACCGCAGCGACCCGTCCGGCACCACCACGCCCGGGTCGGTGCCCCCGTGCCCGGGATCGACGACGACGGTCCGGCCCACCAGCGCCGGGCCGGACTGCCGGATGGCGTCGGACTCGCGCAGCCACTGCGGCCGCCCGCCGACGACCTTGCGGCCGAGCCGGCGCAGTGCGTTCATGGTGTGCGGACCGCACGAGCCGTCGGGCGTCAGCCCGACCTCGCGCTGGAACTGGGCGACCGCCCGGGAGGTCCGTACGCCGTAGATGGCGTCCGCGCGCCCGACGTCGTACCCCATCTCCAGCAGCCGCTCCTGGAGCGAGCGGACGTCCTCACCGGTGAGTGGCTCCGGAACCGCGTGGTAGAGCGTGCGGGCGCCCAGCCGCCAGCGGGCGGCGTCCAGGGCCCGCCAGGTCTCCGCACCGACCCGGCCGTCCACGCTGAGCCCACGCGACTGCTGGAAGGCCCGCACGGCCCGTTCGGTGTGGGTGTCGAACTCGTCGGCGCCCGGCGCCGTCGGGACGAGCAGGTCGAGGCCGGTCAGCACCGTACGGATCTCGGTCACCGCGGGTCCACGGTCACCGGGTCGGATCGGACGCACGCACGACCCCCTCTGCACGGACGGTTGCTGGCCGGGCGGCCCCCGCTTGAGGTTATGCGTTCCGGGGGCTCCGGGTGCCCCGCGTCGGGAAAAACGCGTCGACCCCGTGCCCGGCGGACCGGGTACGGGGTCGACGCGCGTCGGTGCTGCTCAGAGCGCCGATTCGATGAGCCTGACGAGCTCGCCCTTCGGCTTGGCGCCGGCGATCGACTGCACCGGCTCGCCGTTCTTGAAGACGGTGAGGGTGGGGACCGACATCACCCGGTAGGCGCGGGCGGTCTCCGGGTTCTCGTCGATGTTGAGCTTGACGATGGTGACCTGGTCGCCCATCTCGCCGGCGATCTCCTCCAGCAGCGGCGACACCTTGCGGCACGGGCCGCACCACTCGGCCCAGAAGTCCACCAGAACCGGCTTGTCGGACTTCAGCACGTCGGCGGCGAAACTCGCGTCGGTGACCGACTTCGTTGCTCCCACTATGACCCTCCTCCGGGATGTGTTTCGGTTGTTCAGCCCTGCAGCGTGGCGATGAAGCGCTCGGCGTCGAGCGCGGCGGCGCAGCCGGTGCCGGCGGCGGTGATCGCCTGCCGGTACGTGTGGTCCACCAGGTCGCCGGCGGCGAAGACGCCGGGCACGCTGGTCCGGGTGCTGGGCGCCTGGACCTTCACGTAGCCCTCGTCGTCGAGCTCCACCTGCCCCCGGAAGAGCTCGCTGCGCGGGTCGTGACCGATGGCCACGAAGACGCCGGTGACGTCGAGGACCTTGGACTCGCCGGTGTGCGTGTTGCGTACCCGCACCCCGGAGACCTTGCCGTCGTCGCCGAGGATCTCCTCGACCGTGGTGTTCCACTCGACCTTGATCTTGTCGTTGCCCAGTGCCCGCTCGGCCATGATCTTGCTGGCCCGGAAGGAGTCCCGGCGGTGGATGATGGTGACCGAGTCGGCGAACCGGGTGAGGAAGCTGGCCTCCTCCATCGCCGAGTCACCGCCGCCCACGACCACGACGTGCTGGTTGCGGAAGAAGAAGCCGTCACAGGTCGCGCAGGACGAGACGCCGTGACCCAGATACTCCTGCTCGCCGGGCACGCCGAGCGGACGCCACGCGGAGCCGGTGGAGAGGATGACCGCCCGGGCCCGGTACGCGGTCTGGCCCACCCAGACGGTGCTGACGGCGTCGGAACCCACGCTGCCGGTGTCCTTCAGCTCGACCCGCGTCACGTCGTCGGTGAGGAACTCCGCGCCGAACCGCTCGGCCTGCTTGCGCATGTTGTCCATCAGCTCGGGGCCGAGGATGCCGTCGGCGAAACCGGGGAAGTTCTCCACCTCGGTGGTGGTCATCAGCGCACCGCCGGACTGCACGCCCTCGATGATGAGCGGCTTGAGGTTGGCGCGCGCCGCGTAGACCGCCGCCGTGTAACCGGCTGGCCCGGAGCCGATGATGATCAGGTTGCGGACCTCGTCCACTGCCGTCTCCCGATTGTGTTGTTCGCCATCGGCGCGCACCGATGCCGATCCGATGCCGACGCCGCTCGGTGCCGGCACTTCGATGTGCAGAACGTCATCGTACGAACCGGGGATTCCCGAGCCGGTCATCCGGTGGGTCAGGTCACGTGGACGGCCAAACGGCCGGTGACCGCGAATTCACCCTACCCGCGTGCGGTAGCGGCTGTCCGAGCCGGACCCGGGCACCCCGCATTCCGGCCCGCTCGCCCAGGCCCAGTGCGCTCCCGTGGCGTCGGTGAAGCGCACGATCAGCGCCGGGCGACCCTGGAACCGGGCGTAGTCGACCACGTCGACCACCAGCGGACCGCTGCCGTGCTCGGCCTTGATCTCGCCGATGCAGGCGCCCAGCGCGGCGGGGTCGGTGAGCCGGTCGAGCCCGGTGACGGAGCTGGGCAGCCGCCCGCCCTCCGCCTGGACGCCGGGCTGCTCTCCCGGCGGGCCGCTGGTGAACTGCCGTGCCTTCGTCGACGACGGAAGGGCGGCCAGGGACTCCGGCGTGTAGTCCGTTCCGCTGCGCACCGACGGCTCGCCGGCGATCCGGAAGGGCGTGGCGGCGGGGGCGGCGCCCTCACGGTTCGTCGCGGGCAACGCCGTGTCCGCGGCGCCGCCCGTCTGCTGGTCCCTGGTGAGCTGGTCGACGCCGAGCCCGACCGCCGCGATCGACACGGCGGCCAGCGCGACCGGCCCGGCCAGCCGGGACCAGCGGCGCCGTCGTCGCCCGGGCCCGGTGGCCCCGCCGCGGCCCGGCTCCGACCGGGGTACGCCGGCAGGACGTCTCCCGGACCCGCCGAGCGGCTGTGCCGGCACCGCCCCGATGCCCGTTCTGACCGTCGGTTGACCCTCCGCCGGCCGTTCCTCGGCGGATGTCGCGTCGTCCCCCGCCCCCCGGCCCTCCGGCTCGGCCCGGCCGGGCCCCGAACGGCCCGGCTCGGATCGGTCCGGCCCGGCGGAGTCCGCGGTGCCGAGGTCGGCTGCGGTGCCGAGGTCGGCTGCGGTGCCGAGGTCGGACGCCGTGGCGTGGGCCAGGGCGGCAACGATCCGGTCGGTGACGTCGGCCGGCATCTCGGGGACGGACGCGCCCCAGGTGGCCAGGTCCGCGTGGACGTCCGCCACGGCCGGGGCCAGCAGCGCGTACGCCTGCGCCCAGCCGGGGTCCTCGTCGACCAGTCGGGCGACGAGCTCCTCGTCCGGGGTGCCGTCCAGCGCCCCGCCGAGGTAGTCGGCGAGCAGGTCGTGGTCGACCTCCCTGTACCCCCCGGCAGTCACGCGTCCTCCTGGTGGAGATCCCGCCGGGACCGTCCCGACCCCGATCGGACGCCCTCGGGCGACCGCGGGTTCCCTCGGGTGACGGCCGGCACGTTCGGGCCCGTCGCCGGGGCCGGCTCCGCCCGCTGCGGGGTCGCCTGCGGCTCCGGCTTCTGCCTGGTGGGACGCAGGTGCCCGAGCTGTGCCGCCAGGCGGGCCCGGCCCCGGGCGCACCGGCTCTTGACCGTGCCCTCGGCCACGTCGAGGATCCGGGCCACCTCGGCCACGGGGTAGCCCTGCACGTCGACCAGGATCAGCGCCGCCCGCTGCTCGGCCGGCAGTTCGGCGAGCGCCTGCCGGACCACGAGCGCCGTGTCGTGGTCCTGGACGGGTGCCGCCGGCTCGACGCCCCCGGTGCCGGAATCGGTGTCCCGGACCCCGTCCGGCAGCGGCACCGTCGGGTGCGCCTGGCGGCGGCGGATCCGGTCCAGGCACGCGTTCACCACGATCCGGTGCAGCCAGGTGGTGACCGCCGAGTCGCCCCGGAACCGCCCGGCGGCGCGGTGGGCGGACAGCAGGGCGTCCTGGAGGGCGTCGGCGGCCTCCTCGCGGTCGCCGAGCGTGCGCAGGGCGACCGCCCAGAGCCGGTCCCGGTGCCGGTGGAAGAGCTCGGCGAAGGCGTGCGGGTCGCCGGCCACGTGGGCGTGCAGGAGATCGAGGTCCGCCGGCCCGGACGACGAGACCGGCGGACCCGCCGGTCCACCGGTCACTCGTTCCCCGCGTACGCCCATCACCACGTCCGGCGGATGCGGTGCCCGGAGCGCGGTGGCCGCCTCACGACCCCTGGACCGTGATCTCCTGGACGCCGAGCTTGTAGCCGCCGTCGCTCGGCGGCAGCTCGGTGATCCAGAACAGCAGGTAGCGGTACTTCTGGTCGGCGTTGAAGCCGTTGAAGGTCATCTTGGTGCCCCCGTGCTCCTCGAACGGCTGCCCGATCGCGGTCTTTTTGTAGTCCGCGAAGAGCTGGGCGTCACCGGAGGACGACGACGGCCGGTCGGTGGTGCCGGCGTAGAGCTGGGCGGAGGCGCCCCGGGCGGACAGGAGCACCTGCACGGACTTGACCGTGTGCTCGCCGCCGAGGTCGATCCAGACGCCCATGCCCTTCTTGAGGTTGCCGAAGTTGGCGCGGCCCCGGTAGGTCTGGGTCTCCCAGCCCTCGTCCTCGTCCCCGTCGTGCACCTTGTCGGCGTTGCGGACCTCGGTCCGGTCGCCCTCCGGGTCGATGATCCGCGCCGTGCTGATCTTCAGCGGCCCGGCCGTGATGGCGGCCGGGGTGGCGTCGCCGGCGGGCGCGTTGGACGAGGGCGCGGCCACCGGGTTGGTCTGTGGGTCGTCGTCACCGCCGCCCAGGGCGGTGATGCCGATCAGCAGGCCGACGAGGGCGACCGCCAGCAGGCTGGCGATGCCGATCGCGACCTTGCGTCCGCCGGCGGCGGCGAGCGGCGACGGCTCCTCGCCGGTGTCGGCCGCGAAGCGCAGCGGGCCGGCGTTGTCGAGGAACTGCTCGTCGGCCGGCACGTCCAGCCGGGCCAGCTCGGCCGCGAGCACGTCCGACGAGGGCGGCTCGATCTCGGTGTCCAGCAGGTCCATGGTGAGGTCGTCGAGGTACGCCGGCACGCCCGCCCGCACCTGCCGGGGGGCGGCGAGCGCGCCTGCCGCGTCGCGTACGGCGTCGGGGATGGCGGCCCGGCCGTGGCCGGCGGTGGCGCCACGCAGCGGGGCCTCGGCGTGCGGCCAGTGCCCGGTCAGGGCGAAGTAGAGGACCCCGCCGATCGCGCGGACATCGCTCTGCTGGCTGTCGGCGCCGTCGGTGCGCGCGTCGGCCAGCACCACCCGGCCGTCGTCACTGATCATCACCGTGCCGGGGTGGACGTTGCCGTGCACCATGCCGGTGGCGTGCACGGCGGCGAGGGCACTGGCGACCGCGTTGCCGATGGTGGTGGCGCGCGCCGGGTCCAGCGGCCCGTCGGTGACCAGCTCGCGCAGCGACTGCCCGTCGACCCACTCCCGCACCACGTACGCCCGCTCGGCCTCGTCGATCGCGTCGTAGACGCCGACCAGGTTGGGGTGGATGACGCGGCTGGCCGCGACGGCGCCCTGGAGCATCTCGGTGGCCGAGTCGCCACCCGGGTAGCGCAGCACGACCGCGACGGGACGGCGCAGGATGACGTCGACTCCGCGCCAGACCAGCCGACCCGCGCTGTCGTTGTTGATGTGCTCGACCAGCTCGTAACGCTCGGCGAGGATCTCACCGGCCGTGGGAGCACCGAAGGTCATGACCTGAGGAGCGCTCTCCTCCGCCTCCTGACCTTCGCCGACCTGGGTCACCCGTCCTCCCTCGGTGATCGTGTCGATCGATGGACCCGCGCTGCTGGGCATGTGGCTTCCCGCTCTGCCTTCGAAGGAACCGGCCGACCGGTGTCGACGCGGAGCGTCGGCGCCTGCCGTACCCGTCGAGAGCGACCTTACCCGGGTTGGCCGTCTCCCCGACATGTCATCTTCGCGCCGCTCCCGGGCCGAGCTGCCGGCAGGCGGCCGACTTGTCCGGTTGATCCCGTTGTCAGCCACGTTGCTGGCACATGTACTGGCCAATCTAGAGGTTGGCCGCAAGCACCCGCAGGGAGGGGGCCGGCCGTTGCGGCGATCGCGCCGACGCGGCCGGGTTCCCCCCGACCGGACCGCCATGCTCAGCCGTACGGCTGGTTATCCACAGGCCCTTTCGGTGCCTGAGCGGCGAATCACGGAGTTATCCACAGGCGCATCCCCAGGCTGTTGATCCTCGTTCACAGAGAGTGCAGTCCGCCTGCAGCGTGTCGCCCGCCCCGAGAGACGGGTTTCGGTCAGCGGCCCAGCCGGCGGCGGACCATGCCCACGACCTCGGTAATCTCGCCGATCCGCAGGACCATGGCCAGCCCGAGGTACGTCCCGCCGATCACCGCCCCACCGACCACGAGCTGGACGACGGCCTCCAGGCGGCTCGGCGTGTCGTCGCCGGGCAGCAGCTTGACCACGATCAGGCCGACCACCGCCGCGCCGAGCGCCGCGACCGCGACCCGCACGCCGGTGCGCATGATCTCGCCGAGGCCGATCCGACCCACCCGGGGACGTAGCAGCCAGGCGGAGGCGATCGCGGCGGCCAGGTAGGAGACGGCGTTGCCGATCATCATGCCGGCGCCAGCGAAGCTTGCGGAGAAGACCGCGAAGAGCACGATCTGCACCCCGATGCGCAGCGCCACCACCGGGATGTTGATCAGCGCCGGGGTGCGGGTGTCCGGCAGGGCGTAGAAGGCGAACGTGAAGAGCTGGCTGACGGCGAACGGCACCAGGGCGAGCGCGGCGGCGAGCAGCACCACGGAAGTGGCGGTGGCGTTGCCCTCGTCGAAGGCGCCCCAGCGGAACAGGGTGAACGAGATCGGGGAGGCGAGCACGGCGTAGCAGACCGCTATCGGGGCGAGCACCGCGGTGACCGTCCGGGTGCCCCGGGACAGGTCGGCGGCCACGTCCGCGTAACGGCCGTCGGCGGCGGCGGCGCTCATCCGGGGCATCAGCGCGGTGATGATCGAGACGGCGATGATGCCGTGCGCCGTCATCAGCAGCAGGAACACGTTGTTGTAGATCAGCGGGCCGGCAGCGTTCTCCCTGCCTGCCCGGTTCAGCAGGTTGAACAGCACGATCAGGCCGATCTGGCTGACCGCGACGTAGCAGAACATCCACGCCCCGAGCCGGCCCAGCTCGCGCAGGCCGAGCGCCCGGAAGTCGAAGCGGAGCTTCCAGCGGAAGCCGACTTTGCGCAGCGCCGGCAGCAGGCCGGCGGCCTGGATGGCGACGCCGAGCAGGGTGCCGCCGCCGATCAGCAGGATCCGCCCGGTCGTCATCTCGTCCGGCTTGATGATGTCCGCGCCGAAGACCGCGATGTAGAGGCCGGCGGTGGCGATCACCACCAGGTTGTTCAGGATCGGCGCCCACATCGGGGCGGCGAAGTGGCCCCGCGTGTTGAGCACCGCGCTGATCAGCGCGCTCAACCCGGAGAAGAAGATCATCGGCAGCATCAGGCGGGCCAGCGCCGTGACCAGCTTCGAATATTCGCCGGCCGACTCACCGCTGCCGTAGAGCATGGTCAACCACGATGCCGACAGCACTGCCAACAACGCGGCCACGCCGAGGGCGAGGACCGCCAGGGTGAGCAGTCGCTGGGCGTACGCCTGACCGCCGTCCGCGTCCGACTTGCGCCGCCGTACCAGCACCGGGATCAGCACGCTGGTGAGTACGCCGCCGAGCAGGAACTCGTAGACCATTCCGGGCAGGATCTGCGCGGTGGTGTACGCGTCACCGACCAGCGCGCCGCCGAGCGCCGCCGCGATCACCAGGTTGCGCAGGAAGCCCGTACCGCGGCTGACCAGGCTGCCCATGGCCATCACCGCGCTGTTGGCCGCGGCGCTGGCCTCGCCCACCTGCTCCTGCGGCGGCGCCGTCGACTCCATGGCCGGCTGGTTGAGCGGCTCGGCGGAGATGAACGTGGCGCCGTCCGACGGCCGGCCGGGCGCGGCACCGCCCTGGGCGGCGTTCGCGCTGCGGTAGAGACCGCCGCTCATCTTGTCGCCTCCAAGGCAGAGAGGTACGTCGGAGCCGGGGCACGGCCCGCACGTCACAGACGATAGTCAACGGCCACCCGTTACCCGCGCCCGGCGGACCGCATCCTCGTCGGGACCGATAGTCTGGCGCTCCCATGTCCGAAGCCTCCGCTCCCCACGCCGCCGACCGCCGCGAACTCACCGCCGCTCAGCGCAACGCCGTCGCCGAACTGCTCCGGGTTTCCCCGGTCGCCGACGAGTTGGGCCGCCGGTTCGCGCGGGCCGGCCACGAGCTGCACCTGGTGGGCGGTTCGGTACGCGACGCCCTGCTCGGCCGCCTCGGCGACGACCTCGACTTCTGCACCGACGCGCACCCCGACGAGACCCTGCGCATCGTGCGCGGCTGGGCCGAGTCGATCTGGGAGACCGGCCGCGAGTTCGGCACCATCGGGTGCCAGCGCGACGGGCTGCGGCTGGAGATCACCACCTTCCGCGCCGAGTCCTACGACCAGGTCAGCCGCAACCCGATCGTCGAGTACGGCACCGACCTCGCCGAGGACCTGCGGCGGCGCGACTTCACCATCAACGCGATGGCGGTCAGCCTGCCCGAGCACCGGTTCACCGACCCGCACGGCGGGCTGGACGACCTGGCCGCCAAAATGATCCGCACCCCGGGCACCCCGGCGGAGTCGTTCGGCGACGACCCGTTGCGGATGCTGCGCGCGGCCCGCTTCGCCGCGCAGCTGCGCTTCGCGGTGCACCCCGACGCGTACGCGGCGATGACCAGGATGGCCGGCGACCTGGACCGGATCACGGCCGAGCGGATCCGCGACGAGTTCACCAAGCTGCTCTGCGGCGCGGACCCGATCACCGGGCTGCGGCTGCTGGTCGACACCGGGCTCGCCGAGCGCTTCCTGCCGGAGCTGACCGGGCTCAAGCTGGAGATCGACGAGCACGCCCAGCACAAGGACGTCTACGAGCACACCCTGACCGTGGTGAGCAACGCCGTCTCGTACGAGACCGAGGGGCCGGACTTCGTCCTGCGGATGGCCGCGCTGATGCACGACGTCGGCAAGCCGGCGACGAAGGCGGTGGGCTCGGACGGCCGGGTCAGCTTCCACCACCACGAGGTGGTCGGCGCCCGGCTCACCAAGGCCCGGATGAAGGCGCTGCGCTACCCGAAGGAGATCACCGCCAAGGTGACCGCGCTGGTGGCGCTGCACCTGCGCTTCTACGGCTACGGCCGGGGCGAGTGGACCGACTCGGCGGTGCGCCGCTACGTCGCCGACGCCGGTGACCTGCTGCCGCGGCTGCACAAGCTGACCCGGTCGGACTGCACCACCCGCAACCGCCGCAAGGCGGCCCAGCTCGCCGCCGACTACGACGCGCTGGAGGAGCGGATCGCCCGGATCGCCGCCGAGGAGGACCTGGCGCGCGTCCGGCCCGACCTGGACGGCAACGCCATCATGGAGCTGCTGGGCGTACCGCCGGGACCCGTCGTCGGACAGGCCTGGAAACACCTCAAGGAGCTGCGCCTGGAGCGCGGCCCGCTGGACCGCGACGAGGCCGAGGCGGAGCTGCTGCGCTGGGCCCGCGACGAGGGCATCGTCGGCTAGTCCGGCCGGGTGCCGTGGGACGCGGTCCGACGGCGGACGAATCGCTCCAACCGAACCGTACGAACAGGGCGCCGCCCCCGGCCGGGGTACGGCGCCCTGTCGCGCTCAGCGGATCCGACCGCTGCCGGGTCGCGTCAGCGGGTCTCGACCGCCGTGCCGTCGACGGGCGGCTTGCCGTTGCCGGTGGTCGCCGCCGCCGAGCCGAGCTTCCCCAGCAGGCCGGCCAGGTCGATGCCGGTCAGGTCGCTGCCGAGCTGGAGCCCCTGGGCCACGTTGCCCGCCACTGACTTGGTCAGCGACGAGGCGCCGTCGGTGGAGATGACGGTCATCTTGTCGATCGCGCCGATCGGGGCGCTGGCCGCCTCGACCACCTGCGGCAGCACCTTGACCAGCAGGTCCAGCACGGCGGCTTCGCCGTACGCCGCGAAGGCCTCGGCCTTGCGGGCCATCGCGTCGGCCTCGGCCTGCCCCTTGGCGAGGATGGCCGCGGCCTCGGCCGCACCCTCCCGCTCGACCGCCTCGGCGATGGCGGAGCGGCGGCGCTGCTCGGCCTCACCCTCCTTGGCGCCTTCGATGGCGTTGGCCTCGGCCAGCGCGGCCCGGCGGGCCCGCTCGCCCTCACCGGTGAGCCGGGCCTGCTCGGCGGCGGCCTGGGCTGCGGCGATGACGGCCTGGCGCTGCGCGTCGGCGTTCAGCACGGCCGCGTTGCGCGACGCCTCGGCCTCCTGCTCCACCTTGTACCGGGCGGCGTCGGCCGGCTTGCGCACCTCGGTGTCGAGCTGACGCTGCTTGAGCTCGGCGTTGCGCTCGGCGACCTTCTGCTGCTCGGAGAGGATCGCCTGGTCCCGCTCGGCCTGGGCCAGCGGTCCGGCGGCGGCGGACTTCGCCTTGGCCGCGTCGATCTCCGCCTGGATGGCGGCCTGCTTGAGCGACAGGTTCCGGTTGGCCTCGGCGATGGCCTCCTCGGCGAGCAGCCGCTCCTGCTCGGCCTGCTGCCGGGCCCGCGCCTCGGCGATGGCCGCGTCCTTGAGCACCCGGGCGGCCTCCGGCCGGCCCAGGTCCTGGAGGTAGGAGCCCTCGGCCAGGATGTCCTGGAGCTGGAAGGTGTCCAGCACCAGGCCCTGGTTGGTCATCGAGTGCTCGGCCTCCTCGGCGACCGCGCTGGCGAACGCCGCCCGGTCCCGGATGACCTCCTCGACGGTGAGCCGGCCGACGATCGAGCGCAGCGCGCCGGCCAGCACCTCCCGGGTGAAGTCCTCGATCTCGTCCTGCTGGTGCAGGAAGCGCTGCGCGGCGGCGCGGATGGCGTCCTCGGTGCCGCCGACCTTGACGATCGCGACGCCGTGCAGGTCTGCGCGGATGCCCTGCTTGCTGACCGCGCCCTTGATGCCGACGTCGATGCGCCGGCTGGACAGGTCGAGCGACTGGAGCTTCTGCACCACGGGCAGGACGAAGACGGACGCGCCGAGCACGACCTTCTGCCCGGAGTTGTCGGTCGACCGACCGCCGTCGGCGGTCTGCGTGGTGCGGCCCTTGCGGCCGGTGACGATGAAGGCCTCGTTCGGCCCGGCGACCTTGATGCGGGAGAGCACGAAGAGCACGAGCACGAGGACGAGGAGGACCGCGCCGCCGATGGCGATGAGAAGGGGCATGTGACCGTCCTGTTTTCTATGAGGGGGGTTCAGTAGGTCTCGACGTGCACGCTGGTCTCGCTGAGCGCCTCGACCACGAAGATCTGGGCGCCGACCGGGATGGGTCGGTCGGCGCGGGCGTTGAGCTTGACCGGCTGGCCGGCCACCCGGACCCGGACCTCGCCGTAGCCGTCGGCGGGCACGGGGGTGACCACCAGGCCGAGCGCGCCGACCAGGTGGTGGCGGGTGGGGGTGGGGTCGGTGCGCATGTCGCGGGCCGCCCGGCTCAGCCGGGCCGCGGCCCAGGCGGTGGGCACGGCCGCGACGACGCCGCCGGCCAGGGCCACGGCGATCATGCCGGGCGTACGCCCACCGACCAGCTCGTTGACGATCGCGGCGCCGAAGCCGAGCGCTCCGGTGAACCCGGCGACTGCCTCCACCGACACCGGACCGTCGAAGTCCGGATTGCCGAAGTGGAGCAGCTCGCCGCCGAGCAGGGCGAGCGCCAGCACCGCGACGCCCGCGCCGCCGATGATGAGGAAGATCAGCGTCCCCGTGGCCACGGCCTGCACGGTATCGGTGCCCTGCAACGTCGGTCGGGACGCAAACGGCTCAGCGGGGCCGCGACGTGGGGCAGTTCAGCGGGCGCCGGGGACAATGGGGGGATGCGCTGGACCGTGCTCGACTCCCCGATCGGCGAGTTCTCCGTCGCCACCGACGGCACCCACGTGTGCCGGGCCCACTTCGGTCGGGTCGACGCAGCCGCCGAGGAGCCGGGCGACGAGGCGGCCCGACAGGCGCTGGCGGAGCTGCGGGCGTACTTCGCAGGCGAGCTGACCGGGTTCGCGGTGCCGCTGGCCGCGCCGGGCGGGTCCGACTTCGAACGGGGCGTCTGGCGGGAGATGACCCGCATCCCGTACGGGGAGACGCTCACCTACGGCGAGGTGGCCCGCCGGCTCGGCGACCCGGGTGCCGCCCGCGCGGTCGGGGTCGCCTGCAACCGCAACCCGATCCCGGTGCTCGTGCCGTGCCACCGGATCGTCGGCGCAGGCGGCAAGCTGGTCGGTTTCGGCGGCGGCCTGGAACGGAAGGTGAAGCTGCTGGAGTTGGAGGCCGGGGTCGCCCTGCGCCGCGCCTGGTCCTGACGCGGTCCCGTCCGCGCCGGTCCAGCCCGTGTGAGGCCGGTGGCCCGTTGCGCGTACGGCTGCGGAAGGGCCGGACGCGGCGAGGGCCGGATCCGTGCGGACCCGGCCCTCGATGGTGCTGCTGTCGGCGCGTCAGCGCTCGGCGTCACCGGCGATGAACGCCTCGACGGCGGCGTGCGCGTCGTGGTCGGCGTACTGCACCGGCGGGGACTTCATGAAGTACGACGAGGCCGACAGGATCGGGCCGCCGATCTTCCGGTCCAGCGCGATCTTCGCGGCGCGGACGGCGTCGATGATGACACCGGCCGAGTTCGGCGAGTCCCACACCTCGAGCTTGAGCTCGGCGTTGAGCGGGGTGTCGCCGAACGAGCGGCCCTCCAGGCGGATGTACGCCCACTTGCGGTCGTCCAGCCACGGCACGTGGTCCGACGGGCCGATGTGCACGTCGCTCTTGCTCATCTCGTGCGGGATCTGCGAGGTGACCGACTGGGTCTTCGAGATCTTCTTCGAGACCAGGCGGTTGCGCTCCAGCATGTTCATGAAGTCCATGTTGCCGCCGAAGTTGAGCTGGTACGTGCGCAGCAGCTCGACGCCCCGGTCCTCGAACAGCTTCGCCAGCGCGCGGTGCACGATGGTGGCGCCGACCTGGCTCTTGATGTCGTCACCGACGATCGGCAGGCCCGCGTCCTCGAACTTCTTGGCCCACTCCGGGTCGGAGGCGATGAAGACCGGAAGCGCGTTGACGAACGCGCAGCCGGCGTCGATCGCGGCCTGGGCGTAGAACTTGTCGGCCTGCTCGGAGCCGACCGGCAGGTACGAAACCACGACGTCGACCTGCGCGTCACGCAGCGCCTGGGCGACGTCGACCGGCTTGGCGTCGGACTCCTCGACGATCTCGCGGTAGTACTGGCCCAGACCGTCGAAGGTCGGACCGCGCTGCACGGTGACGCCGGTCGGCGGCACGTCGCAGAGCTTGATGGTGTTGTTCTCGCTGGCGACGATCGCCTCGGCGAGGTCCATGCCCACCTTCTTGGCGTCCACGTCGAACGCCGCGACGAACTGCACGTCCGAAACGTGGTAGTCGCCGAAGGTGACGTGCATGAGACCCGGGACGCGGTCGTTCGGGTCGGCGTTCCGGTAGTACTCCACGCCCTGTACGAGGGACGAGGCGCAGTTACCCACACCGACGATGGCGACGCGGACGGAGCCCATAGCGTCTGCCTCCTTCTTCTTCATCACGGCCGCTCTTTCCTGGACTCTCCAGGCGGAGGCGGGCTGTTGTCTTCTCGTCGGCCGCCGGCCGTCCCGGTTGACGGGACCGTCGGGGCACGGCCGGAGCGCTCGTTGGCGATGAGCTCCTCCAGCCAGCGGACCTCGCGCTCACAGGCGTCCAGGCCGTGGCGCTGTAGTTCCAGCGTGTAGGCGTCGAGCCGCTCGGCCGCCCGGCCGAGCACGTCGCGAAGCCCTTCACGGCGTTCCTCGATCTTTCGCCGGCGACCCTCGAGGATGCGGAGCCGGGTCGCCTGGTCGGTCCGGGCGAAGAACGCGAAGTGCACGCCGAAACCCGTGTCGTCGTACGTCTCCGGCCCGGTCTGCGCGATCAGCTGGGCGAAGCGTTCCTTGCCCTCCGCGGTGATCTCGTAGACCACCCGACCTCGTCGGCTGGTCAGCGCGGGAACCTCCTCGACCGTGGCGGGTGCCTCCGCGGCCTCGGTGATCCATCCCGCCGCCTGCAACCTGCGCAGCGTGGGATAGAGCGAGCCGTAGCTGATCGCCGCCCTGATCGCACCGAGCTTGGCGGTCAGCTCCTTGCGCAGCTCGTAGCCGTGCATCGGAGACTCCTGCAGGAGGCCGAGGATGGCGAGCTCGAGCACGGGCCATCCTCTCTGTACCCTCTACGCGGAGCGGTAACCGCCGCGATGTATCGGACCGATACATCGCACGCTAGCGGATCGCCGTGATCAGGGCAAACCCCCGCTCCGAGGTTCTCCGGTCACGCATCGTCACCGTGGTCGCCCCGTCCGGCGAGACCGCGTACCCTTCTCCGCATGCGTACGCAGCGCCAGGTAGTCGACTACTCGCTCCGGAAGCGAGCGGTGCTGCGTGAGCTCCTCGCGGGCCGGGTCGGCACGTACGACGTCTGCGACGCCTCGCCCTACCTGAAGAACGCCGCCCGCTTCCACGGTGAGCCGACCGACGAGCGGTGTCCGATCTGCCGGAGCGAGAACCTGACCCACGTCCACTACATTTACGGCGACGAACTCAAGCAGTCCGCCGGCCAGGCCCGGACACTGGCCGAGTTGCCGGTGCTGGCGATGACGGTGCGTGAGTTCCAGGTCTTCGTGGTGGAGGTGTGCCTCGGCTGTGACTGGAACCATCTCGTCGAGCAGTACCTGCTCGGCCGGGACGGCCTGACCGGGAGTCCGGAGGGTGGGCAGGAGCAGGACGCGGTGGGCGGCGCGGCCGCCTCGGGCAACGGTGCGGGCAGTCGACGGAGGCGAGAGGCGCAACGGTGATCTTCGCTCGATCGGCCGACCCCGGCCAGCGCACGCACGCCTGGGGAGACCGACGGATCGTTGGTCTGATTGGCCCGATTGATTCGCAAGTGGCACCGGTCGACCGGCACGCACGTGCCGCCCTCGACAGGTGTCCCATCTCACGGCAAACCGGTGGCGGCGCAGTCGCGTCCCACCGCGACGGCAGGGTGTGAGGAATGAACTCGTACGGCGATTCCAGTTCCCCGCGCGCGCGGGCCCAGATTCCGGGCCAGCACGGCGACCCCGGCGGTGACGCCTCCGGGGGCGGCTGGTCGGCTGCACAGGACGGTACGGCACCCGCGGGTCGCGCCTCGGTCGCGCCCCGCGCCGCCGGCGGGCGGGCCTCGGTCGGCGGCTCGGCCGCCGTTCCGCCGCGCGGCGGCTCCGTCTCCGGTTCGGCCTCCGCGGCCGTCCCGCCGCGCGCCGGTTCGGCCTCGGTGGGTTCGGCCTCGGTCGGTCGGGCGGCGCCGGGCCGGGCCGTGCCGGTCTCGCCTGCACCCGGCGCCGGCCGGGCGGCGGGCTCGGGTCGCGCTTCGGTGCCGGTCTCCCCGGCCGGCGGGCCGGCGGGTCGCGCCTCGGTGGGCTCCGCCGCCGTCGGCGCCGCCCCGGCCGGACGGGCCAGCGTCGGGTCGGCGGCGGTCGGTGGCGTCAGCGGCCGTGCCTCGGCCCGGGCGAGCGTCTCGCCGACCGCAGGCGGCCCGGGTGGGCCCGGCGGACCCACCGGCCCTGGTCGGCGCGGGCGCGGCGCGGGCGACCCGGCCGGTGCGTCGCGGGCGAAGAAGCGCAAGCGGGTCAACATGCTGATCGCCGCCTTCGCCGTGTTCATCATGCTCGCCGGGCTCGGCGTCGTCGGGTTCACCTACTACTCGACCAACGTGGTCCTTCCGGAGGACACCACGCCGCCGCAGGCGACCACCCTCTACGCGGCCGACAACAAGACGGTCATCGCGAAGGTCGGCACGCAGAACCGGACCCTGGTCACCATCGACCAGATCCCGAAGCACGTGCAGGACGCGGTCGCCGCGGCCGAGGACCGCAACTTCTACGAGCACTCGGGTGTGGACTACAAGGGCATCGTCCGGGCCGCGTGGAACAACGTCTCCGGCGGCAGCAAGCAGGGCGCCTCGACGATCACCCAGCAGTACGCGCGCAACGCGTTCGACAACCTGAAGGACGACACCTACGCCCGGAAGGTCAAGGAGGCGATCCTCGCCTCCAAGCTGAACGACGAGTACACCAAGCCGCAGATCATGCAGCACTACCTGAACATCATCTACTTCGGGCGGGGCGCGCACGGCATCGAGGCGGCGGCGCAGACGTACTTCGGCAAGCCGGCGAACAAGCTGAGCGTGGCCGAGGGCGCGGTCCTCGCCGCGCTGATCAAGCAGCCGGAGGCCGGGATGGGCCACAAGGGCTACGACCCGGCGGTGAACCCCACCGAAGCCAAGTCCCGTTGGGAGTACGTGATCGGCGGCATGGTCACCGAGGGCTGGCTGAACGCCCCGGGCAAGCCCGCGGCGCCCACTCTCGCCGAGTACCCGACCAAGACGCTGAGGAAGCCGAGCCAGGGCGGCGCCGGCATCGACTTCGGCGTCAACACCCCGTACGGCAACGTGATCAACTACGTCAAGCAGGAGATGCGGGACAAGGGCATCTGCGTCGACAAGGAGGAGCAGGTCACCGACGTCAAGCCGCTCTGTTCCCAGGCGCTCATGTCGGGTGGGTACAAGATCCGTACCACGATCGACACGAAGATCCAGAAGGCGGCGGTCGAGACCGCCCAGCGCAAGACCAAGGGGTCGGAACTCGCCGGCCAGCCGCCGAACCTGATGGCGGCGGTGGTCGCCATCGATCCGAAGAACGGTCGCGTGCTCGCCTACTACGGCGGCGACAACGGCACCGGCACCGACTACGCCGGCAGGAACATCGACGCCTCCGGCAACCCCTACGGCGGTCACCCGCCGGGCTCGAGTTTCAAGATCTACACCCTGGCGGCGGCGCTCAAGGCGGGCAAGGCCCTCGAGTCGCGCTGGAAGGGCAAGGCCTTCACGCCCGAAGGCACCAAGTTCAAGGTCAGCAATGCCGGCGTGGACAACCCCGAGTGCGGCAACTCCTGCACCCTGACGGTCTCCACCCTCAAGTCGCTGAACGTGCCGTTCTACCACGTCAGCCAGGACATCGGCCCGGACAAGGTCGTCGACATGGCGGCCAAGGCCGGGGTCAGCATGATGTGGCGCTCGGACACCAGCCCGCCGAAGGGCTACGACCTCACCAAGACCGACCCGAAGGACATCGCGCCGAACCCGTTCTTCCACGTCGTCGGCTACGGCCAGTACCCGATCACCGTCCTGGACCACGCCAACGGCGTCGCCACCTTCGCCAACCAGGGCCGCTACCACAAGGCCCACTTCCTCTACTCGGTCGAGAAGCGGGACGAGGTGACCGGCAAGTGGAAGAAGATCGCCGACGAGGGTTCGCTCAAGGGTGAGCAGCGCATCGACAAGGACGTCGTGGCGGACGTGACCTCGGTGCTGGAGCAGTACCCGGCGCGGGTCAACCACAAGCTCGACGACGGCCGGAAGGCCGCCTCCAAGACGGGCACCTGGGAACTCAAGGCGGACAGCGACGACAACGGCGACGCCTGGATGATCGGCTACACCCCGCAGATCGCCACCGCCGTCTGGGTCGGCAACGTCAAGGACCGCAAGCCGCTCAAGCTGAAGAACGGCACCAAGATCAGTGGCGGCAACCTGCCGGGCACCATCTGGGAGCGGTTCATGGACGAGGCACACAAGGTCAAGGACTGGGAGAAGAAGGACTTCCCGCCCGCGGCGAACGTCGGCGACCCGAACACCGGCAACGGTGAGGCGCCCCCGCCCCCGCCGCCTCCGACGGGACCGCCGAACTGCGGTCCGCTGGACCTGCTCTGTCCGCCCGGCGGCAACAACGGCGGTGGAAACAACGGCGGTGGCAATCCTCCGGGCGGCCCTGGTGGCCCCGGCGGGCCCACCGGGCCCACCACCCCGACCGATCCGCGGCCCGGCCGGGACGGTGGCGGCGGCGGGCTGCTACCGAGCCTGACACCCAGGCCGGACAACGACTGATCGACGAACGCCGCCGGCGGCCGGAGCAGCTCTCCGGCCGCCGGCGGCGTTTCACGTATCGACGTGTCGTGAGAGGGAGGGGACGCGGAGGCCCGATGTACGGCAGGATGCACCTTCATGAGCACGCAGTCGACGCGAGGCATCGACGACGCCGGTGCCCCTGACCATCCGTCCCGCTCCGACGGCTTCGTCCGGGGCGTCTCCGGCGCGATCGGCGGCCCGCTGGGCGACCACGCCGTCGCCCTGGACCGGCCCGCCGGGCGGGAGAGCCGGTTCTGGACCGCGACCCGCATCGTCCTGGCCCTGGTCTGCCTGACCCTGGCGTTGCACTGGGTGCAGAAGTCGCCCTGCCAGGACGGTGCCTGGCAGAACAACGTGCAGTACACCCGGTTCTGCTACACCGACGTGCTGGCGCTCTACTACGCCGAGCGGCTCAACGAGGGTGCGGTGCCCTACCAGGACCACCCCGTCGAGTACCCGGTGCTCACCGGGTACTTCATGGGCGCCCTCGGTCTGCCCGTGCACGCCCTCGGCCAGAACGACCCGGGAATCAACCAGGGCATGTGGTTCTACAACCTCAACGCGCTGGTGCTCGGCGCGCTGGCGGTCGCCACCGTGGCGGTGCTCCTCGCCCTACGCCGCCGCCGACCATGGGACGCCGCGCTCTTCGCGCTCGCCCCCGCGCTGATGCTCACCGCCACGGTCAACTGGGACCTGCTCGCCATCGGCCTGGCCGCGTTCGGCCTCTTCGCCTGGGCCCGCAGCCGACCACTGGCGGCCGGCGTCCTGCTCGGTCTCGCCGGGGCGGCCAAGATGTGGCCGCTGTTCATCCTCGGCCCGATCCTGGTGCTGGGGCTGCGCGCCGGGCGGCTCCGCGCCGCCCTCACCGCCTTCGGCGCGGCCCTCGTCTCCCTGGTCCTCGTGAACCTTCCGGTCGCCATTCCCTACCGGGAGAACTGGGACCGCTTCTTCGAGCTGAACTCGACCCGGCCCATCGACTGGGGCACCCTCTGGTACATCGGCCGCTACGTGGACGGAAAGTTCGGCAACGCCAACCCCGCCGATCTCGGGCCGTTCGAGTGGCTGAACGCCAACATCCCGACGCTGAACACCCTGTCGTACGCCCTCTTCGGGCTGGCCTGCCTCGGGGTGGCCGCGCTGGGGCTGCTGGCCCCGCGCCGGCCCCGGCTCGCCCAGCTCGCGTTCCTGGTGGTCGCCGCCTTCCTGATCTTCAGCAAGGTGTGGTCGCAGCAGTTCGTGCTCTGGCTGCTGCCGCTGGTGGTGCTCGCCCGCCCGAAGTGGGGCGCCTTCCTGGCCTGGCAGGTGGCCGAGGTCTGCTACTTCGTGGCCTTCTACGGCGAGCTGCTCGGCGCGGCGACCAGCCGGCCGGTCTTCCCGGAGGGCGTCTTCGTGCTGGCGTCGACGCTGCGCCTCGCCACCGTCGTGCTGCTCTGCGTGCTGGTCATTCGGGAGATCCTGAACCCCGAACTGGACGCGGTCCGCAAGACCTATCCGGACGATCCGGACGGTGGCGTGTTCAACGGCACCAGGGATGCACCCTGGCTCGACCGCTGGCGACACCGCCGGGTGGTGCCGGCCGAGCCGACGCCTGTCGCCTGACCGGTTCCCGGCCGTCGGAGGCGACCCCGACGGCCGGGAGCACCCGGTCAGAGGCGGTAGACGACCACGTCGCCGATCTCCTCGCGGGTGATGCCGAGCCCGTCGACCGGTGCGTCCACCGTGACCTCCCACGGCGTGCCCGCGATGTGGTCCCGCATCAGCAGCACGTTGCGTACGCCGAGGACGCGCAGGTAGTCGACGCTGGTCTGATCGGGGAAGGCCAGCGTCACCCGGCGTACGTCGTCGAGTTGGCGCGGGGTGAAACCGCTGCCCCCGTTGACCACGTCCTGGAACTTGCTGGTGGACCAGAGCATGACCGGCTGGTCGAGGCTCTGGCTGCTCGGCAGCACCAGCAGCGGCCCGGCCACGGTGCGCATCGCGGCCGGTTGGGTCGGCACGACCGGGTGCGGCGTGGCGTTCAACCCCTCGCCGAGCACCAGCACCAGCGGCAGCAGCGTGGCCAGCCGCAGCCACGGGCTCGGCCAGGAGGGGATCCGCTCCGCGTAGACCTCCCGGACGCGGGTGGCGAACGCGCTGACCGCGCCCGCCGCGAGCAGCCCGAGCAGCAGCGTGGTCCAGAGCATCAGCCGGCCCGGGGTGCGGATGCCGTTCCAGCCGGGCAGGTGATCGAACAGCGGCACGTAGGTGAAGGTGCCGTCGAAGAACCGGGTGCCCATGGCGAGCACCATCGTCACCACCACCCCGGCGAGCAGCAGCAGCCGGTGGCGCAGCTTCCACACCGAGAAGAAGAGCCCGCCGGCGGCGAGCGCGTAGAGCGCGAAGCCGGGCAGCAGGGTCATCTCCGGGTGCCAGGGCAGCGCCGCCCGCGCGCCCTCGTGCAGGCTGCCCCAGACCCGCGACTCGGCGGGCGCCGTGAAGAAGCCCGCCACCGGCGGCGAGTAGACGCCGATGTCGCCGATGGAACGCTCCGCCTGCGGGTGCGCCCCCGCCACCTTGAAGTACGGGATGGCCAGCAGGCCGCCGACGCCGGCGAAGAACAGGCCGCCGACCAGGTCCGCGATCAGCAACCGGCGGCCGAACGGGCGCTTCACCGGCCGGACGACCCACCGCCGCAGGAACCAGGTGACGGCCGCGACGAGCACGGTCCCGGCGAGGAAGTACGCGAACGGCAGCCCGATGCCGAAGCCGAGACTGAGTTGCCAGGCCGCCACGAACCAGCCGGCGTAGACCCAGCCGTCGTGCCGGCGCTCGGGACGGTACCCGTGCCGCAACGACCAGCCGTGCCCCCGGGCGAGCATCGCCAGCGCCAGCGGGATGCCGCCGTTGGAGATCACGTGCAGGTGCCCGGCCTGGGCCAGCAGCCACGGCGCGTACGCGAAGCTCGCCCCGGCCACCGCGGAGCCGATCCGGCCGGCGCCGAGCTGACGGGCCAGCGCGTACGCCCCGAGCATGGCGAGCGCGTGGGCCAGCACGAACATGATGTTGTAGCGGAGCACGGCGGCTTCGGGGCCGGTGCCGATCATGCCGGCCGGGGCGTAGCCGAGCAGGGTGTCGGAGAAGGCGAAGCTCCAGGACTCCGGGAAGAAGGTGTTCGACTGCCACAGCTGCCCCGGGTTGGTCAGCAGGATGTGCCCCGACCAAGCCATCTGCCATGCCTGGAGGCTGGGGTCCCAGTAGTCCTGCGGCAGGGTGTGTCGCGGGTAGCGCAGCGTGGGCCAGGTCAGCAGCACGGCCAACGCCAGCGAGGCGAGCGTCGCGAGCGTCCACTCGTGGATCAGCCGGCGGCCCAACGCCCGCGCGGCGCGCCCGAGCCGGGAGGGCACCGGTTCGGGGGCGGACGCGAAGGCCTCCCACCGGTCCGGCTTTCCCTCCTTCTCACCCCCGTCCTGGCTCTTGCCGGCCGCCTTGTCGCCGTCCTTGCCCTCGCCGCCGGCCCCGGCGGCACCGGCTGAGCCCGCCTTGGCGTCCGCCTTGTCGGCTGCACCCGCCTTGGCGTCGTCCTTGCCCGCCTTGGCGTCCGTCTTGCTGGCTGAGCCCGCCTTGGCGTCGTCCTTGTCGGCTGAGCCGGCCTTGACGTCGTCCCGGCCCGCCTTGGTTGCGGTCTTGTCGGCCCCGCCCGCCGTGGCGTCGGTTTTACCGTTCCCCGTCTCGGTCGCGCCGGTTCCGTCGGCCCCGACCGCCCTGCCTTGTGCCCCGGCCTCGGCATGGGCCGCGCCGGCACCGGACCGGGCTCCACCGGCCTTGGGCTCGGCTCCACCGGCCTTGGGCTCGGCCGCTCCGGCCTCGGGCTCGGTTGCGCCGGCCTTGGAACGGGCCCCGCCGGTCCTGGGTTCGGCCCCGGTGGTTCTGGCGGCGGCCGGGCCGGTCGTGGTGCCGGTCGTGTCGATCTTTCCGGCGGCTTCCGTCTTCCCGGCAGCGTCGGCCTTCTCGGTGGCGGCGTCGGGACGGGGGCTGCCGGAGGCGGACTGCTCGGTCGTCATGCCGCCGGGCTCCCCGTGCCCAGCCGGTCGCGCAGGAAGGCGATGTCGGCGCCCTGACCGTCGACCCCGCCCGGGGTCTCGACGATGACCGGTGCGCCGGCTGCGCGGATGACCGCCACCACCAGCTCCGGGTCGATCGTGCCGCCGTCGAGGTTGTCGTGCCGGTCCTGACCCGAGTTGAACGCGCCCTTGGAGTTGTTGGCATGGATCAGGTCGATCCGGCCGGTGATCGCCTTGACCCGGTCGACGAGCCCGAGCAGCTCCTCGCCGCCGGCGTGGGCGTGGCAGGTGTCCAGGCAGAAGCCCACCTCGTGATCGCCGACGGCGTCCCAGAGGCGGGCGAGCGCGTCGAGCCGCCGGGCGCAGGCGTTGTCACCGCCGGCGGTGTTCTCGATCAGGACGGGCACGCCGAAGCCGCCGGAGTCCGCCGCGTAGGCGAAGGTCTTGCGCCAGTTGTCGAAGCCGACGGCCAGGTCGTCGCCGGCGTTGACGTGCCCGCCGTGCACGATCAGCCCCTTGGCGCCGATGGCGGCGGCCGCCTGGGCGTGCCCGAGCAGCAGCTTGCGGCTGGGGATCCGGATCCGGTTGTTCAGGGTCGCGACGTTGATGACGTACGGCGCGTGCACGTAGAGGTCGACGCCCGCGGCCCGCAGCCGGTCCGCGTCCTCCCGCGGCTTCGGCGCCTTCCACCCCTGAGGGTCGGAGAGGAAGAACTGCACGGCCTCGGCCCCTCGGGCGGTCGCCTCCGCCACCGGGTCGGTCGAATCGACGTGGGCTCCGATACGCATGCAGGGGAGCCTACGTCGCGTCGCCGACAGCCGGGATGACGGCGGTGGCGAACTCGCCGTCCCTCGCGTCACCTCCCGGCGTCGGCGGTCGTTGATGCGAGTGGGATCCACGGTTGCCGCAGCCGGCCCGGAACGGCCGCTGGTCGGCCAGTCCCGGAGGCGCGTCGAACCGCCCGAGAGCGGGGGCACCCCCGTCGCGCGGCCCGGCGCGGCGGGGGCCCGCCCAGAGGGAACCGGGCTCATCGGGAAATTTGTCGGAGAATTCCGCCATTTCCCCCGACAAGGGGCAAGAGCCGTTGTAACGTCAGGTAACAACACGATAAAGCTCCGCGGGGCGTCTCCGGTCCAACCTCATCGGTGTGGTCGTTCCTCCCCAGGTCCCACCCAAGGAATGCGGACGGGACGCCCCGCGGCCTCGTGTACGGGGGCTCGCATCGACAGTGACGTCGACGCGGGCCCCCGTCGCCTCGCCTGGCGGAAGGGCCCCGCCGACCACCCCGGGCATGATCGTCGGGACCGGGTATCCTGGTCCGGTTGTCCGCGTACGGCCGGGTTCCCCCGGAACCGGCGCGGGCCACGACGCACGACCTCCTGCCACGGAAGGACCGTGGCCGCTTAGCCCACAGGAGGTGAGCACGTCTTGCGTCATTACGAAGTCATGGTGATCCTCGACCCCAGCCTCGAGGAGCGCACCGTCGCCCCGTCGCTCGACACGTACCTGAACGTGATCCGGACCGCGGGTGGCTCGGTCGAAAAGACGGACGTGTGGGGCCGCCGGCGCCTCGCGTACGAGATCAACAAGAAGGCCGAAGGCATCTACGCCGTCATCGACCTGCAGGCGACGCCCGCAGCGGTGGCCGAGCTGGACCGTCAGCTGCGGCTCAACGAGTCCGTGCTGCGCACCAAGGTCATCCGGCCGGAGATGCGCTAAAGCATTCAACCCCGGTCCACCCGGATCAGCCTCATCGGCACTGTCGGAGGGCTCTGGAAGCCTGTACGGCAGAACTTGATGAGTGCGCGAGGAGATGGTCATGGCAGGAGACACCACCATCACGGTCATCGGCAACCTGACCGATGACCCCGAGTTGCGGTTCACCCCGTCCGGTGCGGCGGTCGCCAAGTTCCGGGTCGCTTCGACGCCCCGGTTCATGGACAAGGCCTCCGGCGAGTGGAAGGACGGCGAGCCGCTCTTCCTGGCGTGCACCGTGTGGCGGCAGGCGGCGGAGCACGTCGCCGAGTCGCTCCAGCGGGGCGCCCGCGTGATCGTCTCGGGCCGGCTGCGTCAGCGGTCGTACGAGACGCGCGAGGGCGAGAAGCGCACCGTCATCGAGCTCGAGGTCGACGAGATCGGCCCGTCGCTGCGCTACGCCACGGCAAAGGTGCAGAAGATGTCCCGCTCCGGCGGCGGTGGCGGCGGCTTCGGCGGCGGTGGTGGTGGAGGTGGCCAGGGCGGCGGCGGAGGCAACTTCGACGACCCCTGGGCCTCGGCTGCACCGGCACCCTCGCGCGGTGGTTCGGGTGGCGCCAACTTCGACGAGGAGCCCCCGTTCTAATGGCGCCGAGCGCCCGCGATCGCAAACCAGGAGCACGAGCAATGGCCAAGGCCGCTGCACTTCGCAAGCCGAAGAAGAAGGTGAACCCGCTCGACAAGGACGGGATCACCTACATCGATTACAAGGACACCGCGCTGCTGCGCAAGTTCATCTCCGACCGCGGCAAGATCCGCGCTCGGCGGGTGACCGGCGTGACCTCGCAGCAGCAGCGGCAGATCGCCCGTGCGGTCAAGAACGCCCGTGAGATGGCGCTCCTGCCGTACACGGCCACGGCCCGCTGAGAGGAGGCACCGATATGAAGATCATCCTGACTCAGGAGGTGTCCGGCCTCGGTGCCCCGGGCGACATCGTCGAGGTCAAGAACGGCTACGGCCGTAACTACCTGCTGCCGCAGGGCTTCGCGATCGCCTGGACCAAGGGTGCGGAGAAGCAGGTCACGGTCATCAAGCGGGCCCGCTCGGCCCGCGAGATCCGCGACCTCGGCCACGCCAACGAGGTCAAGGGCCAGCTCGAGGGCCTCAAGGTCAACCTGAAGGCCCGTGCCGGCGACGGCGGTCGGCTCTTCGGCTCGGTCACCCCGACCGAGATCGTCGACGCCGTCAAGGCCGCCGGTGGTCCGGTCCTCGACCGTCGCCGGCTGGAGCTGTCCGGTCCCATCAAGTCGACCGGCTCCTACCCGGTGCAGATCAAGCTGCACCCCGAGGTGACCGCCAAGTTCGACCTCAACGTCGTCCAGGGCTGACACCTCACCCGAGCACCGCGACAGGGCCCGCACCGACCGGTGCGGGCCCTGTTCGTGTACGGCCTGCGGCGTACTCTCCCGCCCGTGCCGTCGGCCAGCTCGTCGCGGTGCGGGCTTACCAGGGCGGCGGCGCGTCAGCCACCGGGCGGCCACGCTGATCATCAGCCGACAAGCCGGCCGGTGCCTTCGGCGAGCAGCGGCACCATCATCGTACGGTTGCGCTGATCCGCGCCGGGGCCCAGCACTCGACGATCACGGCTTGTCAGCCGATCGGCTGGCCCGTCACCGCGCTGATCATCACCGTCGAGAGACCGCCGCCGACCACGGCCGCCGCCAGCGCGACGCTGGCCGAACGCCACGTCGTCCCGACCCGGCGCAGCAGCAGCGCCACGACCAGGCTGCTGGCCAGCGCCAACCCGAAGCGCGGCAGGCCCGCTGCCAGCGAGCCGAGCGCCCGCGCCCGGGGCGAGTCGCAACCGCCTCCGCTGATGTCGGTGACACACCCCGCCGGCACCTGCCCGTCCAGGGTCAGCAACCAGACGAAGATCAGCGCCACCGGCACCAGATAGCACGCGACCGTGTAGAGCAGCGACCGCCACGGCCCGCCCGGATCGGGATCGAGCAGGTCGTCCTCGATACGACGGCCCCACGCCCTCGCCCCGGCGGTCCCGGCCCGACGGCGTACGGCCGACGTCGTCGCGGCACCGACCGGCTCGGACACGCGCCGACGCGGCGCCGGCCGCGGCCGCGGCGCGGAGTAGGGCACCACGGGTGACCGGGGCGCCGACGTCGACGGGTCCATCCAGCGGGGATCGTCGCCCGCCAGCCGGGTGCCCGACCAGAAACCCTCGCTCCGGTCGTCCCGCCCCGGCCAGGGCCATTCCTGCACGGCGCCCCCGCCGGAACCCGGCGCGGTCCTGTCCCACCCACCGTCGTCGGAACACCGCTCCCACGCACCGGTGTCGTCGGACCGGCGCCACTCACCGGTGCCGTCGGTCCGGTCCCACCGACCCGTACCGTCGGTCCGGCCCCACCGACCCGTACCGTCGCTCCGGTCCCAACTGCCGGTGTCGTCGGCCCGGTCCCACCGGCCGGTGTCGGCGTGGTCCCAGCGGTCGACCTCACCGGCCGGGCGCCACGCGTGCACACCCGACGCGTCCCACGCGTCCACCGCCGGAAGGAAGGGCGTGCTCTCGGACGCGGCGAGGTGCGACTCCCGGTCCCAGGGATCGACGGCGGGGCGGTCCTCCGCCGCCCGCCGGCCCCGGCGGGCCGGCCGCTCGGCCTCCCCATCCGGTACGGACCCGGACGCGTCCGCCTCCTCCAGGCCGGACCAGACGACCTGCGGGCGCTCCGACGGCAGGCGCCTCGGCCGGCTCGGCGGCGCCGACCCCGAGACGGGGTCGTCCTCGGCCCGCCGCCGCCCGGAGTATCCCCGCTCCTGCGGACGGTCGAACGTCCACTCCCCGGTGTGCTCCGACTGTGGGGCCGCGCCGATCGCCGGGGTCTCGCGCCAGCTCGTCTCGCTGACCCGGTGCCAGCTGCTCGTGGTCTCCGTGGCCCGCCAGGCACCGGAGTGCGGTCGCTCGGCCTCGACCCCCACCTCGTCGTCGGGCGCGGCGTGACGGCCACCGCCGTCGGCGCTGCGGATCCCCGACTCCAGGGCCCAACGCGGCAGGTAGCTGTCGACCGGCTCCCGCTGCCCGCGCTCGACGGCCCGGCGTCGGCTCGGCGTGCGGTGCCGCGCGGGACCGCGCTCGTAGGGATCGACCGGAGCCGGGTCGGCGGGATCGTCCCAGGGGGCGACCGGCTCGCGCGGACCGCCATCTCCGCGTCCCCAGTCCCGGTTACTCACGGCCGGAGCGTGACCCTTCTCAACCGATGGCGCAATCCGCTGTGCAGGTGTAGCCGTTCGCTGGAGATAGTACGGGACGTTCGACCGCGCAGTTCGACCGAAAACTTGCCGTCCACAGGCTGGGGATTGTGTTTCCGCAGCTCAGCGCCTTGCGGCGGAGAATTCCCCAGCCGTTGTCCACAGGCTGTGCACACCCTGCGCACATGCTTGTCCCCCGGCGTCCACAGGTTGTCCCGAGGCTCGTCCACCGACGTAGTTGAGGGGCTGACCTCGGGTTCCGTATGGTTGGCCCCCGACCGGTCGTGCGATGACCCCCGATCGACCGGCAGGTCGAGGTTGTCCATCCCGGCGACAGGGCTGGATCCGGTTCCGACGCAGTGGAGGGGGGACCCGTGTCGGTCACCGACGACATGCGGACGGACTCGCGATCGGGCGGGGGGCAGGCGTCCCCGCCGCCGCAGCGCGACGGCCAGTTCGACAAGACCCCGCCGCAGGACGTCGCCGCCGAGCAGTGCGTCCTCGGCGGCATGCTGCTCTCCAAGGACGCCATCGCCGACGTCGTCGAGATCCTCAAGACCAACGACTTCTACCGGCCGGTGCACGCCACCATCTTCGACACCATCCTGGACATCTACGGCCGGGGCGAGCCGGCGGACTCCATCACCGTGGCGGCGGCCCTGGCCGACTCCGGGGATCTGGTGCGGATCGGCGGCGCCCCCTACCTGCACACGCTGATCGCCAGCGTGCCGACCGCGGCGAACGCGGCGTACTACGCCCGGATCGTCAGCGAGCGGGCGGTCCTGCGGCGCCTGGTCGAGGCCGGCACCAAGATCGTGCAGCTGGGCTACGGCACGAGCCAGGGCGGCAGCCGCGACGTCGACGACATCGTGGACCTCGCCCAGCAAGCGGTCTACGACGTCACGGAGCGCCGCGTCAGCGAGGACTTCGCCGTACTCGCCGACATGCTCCAGCCGACACTGGACGAGATCGAGGCGGTGGGCGCCCAGGGCGGCGTCATGACCGGCGTCCCCACCGGCTTCACCGACCTGGACCGGCTGCTCAACGGCCTGCACGCGGGGCAGCTGGTGATCGTTGCCGGACGCCCTGGGTTAGGCAAATCGACAGCAAGTATGGATTTCGCCCGAAACGCTGCAATTCGGGCAAATCAAGCGTCGGCCATCTTCTCGCTGGAAATGAGCAAGGTCGAGATCGTCATGCGGCTGCTGTCGGCCGAGGCGCGCGTGCCCCTGCACGTCCTGCGCAGCGGCCAGCTCTCCGACGACGACTGGACCAAGCTCGCCCGCTGCATGGGCGAGATCAGTGAGGCGCCGCTCTTCGTCGACGACACGCCGAGCATGAACCTGATGGAGATCCGGGCCAAGGCGCGCCGGCTCAAGCAGCGGCACGACCTCAAGCTGATCGTGGTCGACTATCTCCAGCTGATGACCTCTCCGAAGCGCACCGAGAGCCGGCAGCAGGAGGTCGCGGACCTGTCCCGTGGCCTCAAGCTGCTCGCCAAGGAGGTGGAGTGCCCCGTGATCGCGGTCAGTCAGCTGAACCGTGGCCCGGAGCAGCGCACCGACAAGCGACCGCAGCTGTCCGATTTGCGTGAATCGGGTTCGATCGAGCAGGACGCCGACGTCGTGATCCTGTTGCACCGCGACGACTACTACGACAAGGAGTCGCCGCGTGCCGGGGAGGCGGATTTTATTGTTGCCAAGCACAGAAATGGTCCGACCGACACGGTGACGGTGGCCGCACAGCTCCACCTGTCGCGCTTCGTGGACATGGCCATCGTCTGAGGACGGCCGTGCCGGTCAGCCCAGCAGCGGGAACCAGCCGGCGACCTCGCCGAGTTCGAGTTGGTCGCGGTCGGTGAGCGGCAGTCGGCCGGTGGCCTTGAGCAGGTACTCCGCGTCGCTCCACGCGGCCGGTCGGACGGCGTCGTCGCTGAGCAGGCCGTCCATGGTGGTCACGGCGACCCGCGTGGCCAGCACCCCGGGCAGGGGCGCGTCGGGCAGGTCGAGGACCAGGTCGAGGTGGTGCACGACGGCCTCGGTGGTCAGCGTGGCGAGCAGGTCCGGCACCCGCAGCACGTGCCCCTGGGTGGTCACGTGGCCGTCGGGATCGGCCGCGCCCGCGGCGCGTACGGCGGCGGGTGCGGTCTCGGTCCAGAGCCGGACGATCCCGCCGGGTCGGTCGAAGGCGGCTGCGGAGCGGCGGGCCCACCAGGCGTGCCGCGCGCCTTCGTCGTCCCCTTCGGACGGGAACGCGCGCCAGTAGGTCACGTCGTCCACGTCGGCCGGGCCCTCGGCGGGGCTGGCCAGCGCGACCAGCGCTCGCTGGGCGTCGCAGAGCACGTGGAACAGCAGGTCCGCGACGAGCCACCCCCGGCACCGGGTGGGCCGTTGCAGGTCCGCGTCGTCGAGGTCGGTGACGACGCGGGTGATCCCGTCGTAGGCCTGCGCCAGCGCAAGGTGCCGTCCGCGGTGCGTCATGGTGCGCAGCGTCGCACGGCCGCCGCCGCTCGGCACGGCGAACGGCGCTGGCCCGGGGCGTGGAACCGAACCACGGGTGACCGGGCCGGTCGAGGCGCCGGCCCGGTCGACGGAGTGGCTCAGCCGAACATCTCGTCCAGGAAGCTCTTGTGCTTCTTGCGCTTGTAGTGCCCGTGGTAGCCGTGGTGCTGCTGGCCGTAGGCGGGGGCCGGCGGGTAGCCGTGCACCGGCGGGGGCGGCGGCGGGACGGCGCCGTAGCCCGGCTGGTGCGGGGCGGGAGCGGGCGGCGGGGGCGGGTAGCCGCCCTGCTGGTGGCTCGGCTGGCCGGGGTAGCCGCCCTGCTGGTGGGTGGGCTGTGCCGGGGCCGCGCCCTGCTGGCGGCTCCAGTTGGCCTCCGCCTCGAACAGCTTCTCCAGCTCACCGCGATCGAGGAAGATCCCCCGGCATTCGCCGCACTGGTCGATGGTGACGCCGCTGCGCTCGTACTGGCGCATTTCTCCGTGACACTTGGGACAGGTCAGGCTCATCCTCCGACCGTACCCGGTCAGGTCACGCAGTCGCTGTCAGCGCTTCCGTGACTTCGGAGTCGGCGACCTCGTGGAAGTCCTCGTAGTAGGTGCTCACCGCCATGAACTCCGGCGGGTGCTGGGCGCAGACGACCTGGTCGGACTCGGCGGCCAGCATCTCGTAGGCCTCCTGCGAGCCGACCGGGACGGCGACCACGACCCGGCGGGCGCCGAGGTGACGGGCGACCTGGACGGCGGCGCGGGCGGTGGCCCCGGTGGCCAGGCCGTCGTCGACGATCACGGCGGTGCGCCCGGTCAGGTCGAGCGGCGGCCGACCGGCGCGGTAGAGCCGTTCCCGCCGTTCGAGCTCGGCCTCCTCGCGGCGGACGACCTCGGCGACGTCGTCCTCCGTGAGCCGACTGGCGACGACGTCGTTGAGGACGCGCACGCCGCCGGGGCCGAGCGCGCCGAAGGCCACCTCGGGCGCCCACGGCATGCCGAGTTTCCGGACGACCAGCACGTCGAGGGGTGCGCCGAGCCGCTCGGCGACCACCCGGGCCACGGGCACGCCGCCGCGTACCAGCCCGAGGACGATGACGTCCGGTGCGCCGATGAGTGCGGTGAGCCGTTCGGCGAGCGTCCGGCCCGCCTCTTCGCGGTCGCGGTAGGTGGTCATGTCTCAGGTCTACGCCGTGTCGCCGGCCTCCGCCCGCCGGTTCGCGGAAACCGGGGCGTGCAGGGCGGGGGCCCACGCGAGGAGGGCGAGCGGGTAGAGCAGGTAGCCGAAGCGGGTCGTGGGCATCAGCAGGATCGCGGCGAGCAGGCCGTACCCGCAGATCAGGGCGGTGGCGACGGCGGTGCGGGGCGGGCGGCGGGCGAGCCGGACGGCGATGGCCAGCCCGGCGGCGAGCAGGAGGGCGACGGCGACGGCGCGGCCGGCGGGCAGCGCGGTGGCGATCAGGTGGCCGGGGAACGGCGACTGGGCGGGGCTGGTCACCAGGCCGTGCCCGAGCGGGAAGCGGAGCACGTTCTCGACCAGCGCGTCGCGGTCGACGAGCAGGGCCGGCAGCAGCGCGGCGGCGGGCACGCCGATCGCGCCTGCGGCGACCCGCAGGCCGGCCCGCCGGGTCAGCCCCCAGATGATCAGCACGAGGGCGACCGGCCAGGCGAAGAGCTTCAGCGCCCCGGCCAGGCCGACCGCGAGACCGGCCCGGCCCGGCCGACCGGCGGCGGCGAGGGCGAGGGCGAGCAGGCAGAGCGCGAGTACGGGCAGGTCGTCGCCGCCGGTGGCGAGGGTGAGTGCGCAGATCGGGAGGACGGTGGCGGCCTGTACGCCCCGGAGCAGGGCGGCGCCGGTGTGGTCGTCCGCCCTCCGGCGTGCGCCGCGGGTGAGGGCGCGGACGGCCAGGGCGAGCGCCAGCGCGGTCCCGACGGCGAACCAGACGCGGGCGTCGGTCCACCAGGCGTCGACGGCCGCCCGGGGCAGCCCGAACAGTGCCATTCCCGGCTGGTAGGGGGTGTAGCCGAGCAGTTGTTCGCCGGGTGGCAGAGCGGCGATGGCGTCGTGCCCGAGGTACGGCGTGCCGGTGTCGACGAGCCGCCGGCCGGACTCCTCGACGACCAGCACCTCCTCCTGCGCCCGGTCGGTGCGTCCGCCGGCCCGTTGGATGCTCTGCCAGGCCAGCGGCAGCAGGGCGGTGGCGAACCAGGCGAACCCGGTGACCGCCCAGCGGGCCCGCAGCCCGGCCGGCGGCGCTGCGGGGTCGCGCCGCCGCAGCAGGAGCTGGCCGGTCGCGGCGAGGGCCGCGAGGAGGTATCCGACGGCGGCGACGGCGCCCCAGGCCCGGTGCGGGAGCAGGGTGGACGTGGCGGCAGTGATCGCGGCGAACGCCGCCGACGCGGCGTACAGGCCGAGGTCGAGGGCGAGGCCGCCGGCGGCGGAGTCGAGGCGCTGCCAGCCACGGCGGCGGGCGGTCGGGGCGGCGGTCACGCGGGCCAGTCTGGCAGCAGGTGCGCGTCGCCGCGTCAGGTGGGCGGAGGGCGCCTGCCGCCGCGTCAGGCGGGCAGGTGGCGGTCGGTGCGGCCGCGCCCGCCCGGCCGGCGGCCCGGGGCGAGCCGGATCACGGCTCCGGCGTCGTGCAGCGGAGGGGCGAGGGTGCCGGGGCTGCCCCCGGAGCCGCGCCGGAACGCCGCGAGGAGCGTGCCGGCGGGCACCGGCCGGGCGAAGAGGTGCCCCTGGCCGGCCGTGCAGCCCAGCTCCCAGAGGGCCCGACGCTGCGGCTCGCTCTCCACGCCCTCGGCCACCACGTCGAGCCCGAGGCTGCGGCCCAGGTCGAGGGTGGAGCGGATGACGGCGGCGGCCTCGGCGGAGGTCTCCATGGCGGTCACGAAGCTCCGGTCGATCTTCAGCTCGTGCACGGGGATGCGGGAGAGCAGCGACAGGGAGGAGTAGCCGGTGCCGAAGTCGTCGAGCGCCAGCCGGACCCCCTCGTCGCGCAGCCGGCTGAGCACCCGGTCGACCACGTCGAGCTGGCTGAGGGTGAGCGTCTCGGTCAGCTCCAGCACCAGCCGGTCGGGGGGCAGGTCGTGGGCCCGCAGCCGGGCCAGCACGGAGCCCGGGAAGCGGGCGTCGAGGAGGCTGCGCGGCGACACGTTGACCGCCACGGGCACGTCGAAGCCGGCGTCCCGCCAGCTGCCAGCCGCGAGCAGGGCCTGGTCGAGGATCGCCTCGGCGAAGGCGGGGAGCAGGCCCGAGCGTTCCACCGCCTCCAGGAAGCGCAGGGGGTCGATCATCCCGTGGGTGGGGTGGTGCCAGCGGGCGAGGGCCTCCGCGCCGGTGACCCGGCCGGTGCCCAGGTCGACGATGGGCTGGAAGTTGACGGTGAACTCGTGGTCGGCGACGGCGCGCGGCAGTTCGCCGCCGAGGGTGAGCCGGCCGAGGTCGGCGGTGTCGCGGGTCGGTGCGTACGTCGAGGTCCGCTGACCGGCCCGTTTGGCCTGGTACATGGCCACGTCCGCGCGGCGCAGCAGCTCCGGCATGCCCCCGGTGGCGGGTGCGGCGGCGATCCCGCCGCTCGCCTCGACGCTGATCCGCATGCCGTCGAGGTCGAACGGTTCGTGCAGCGTGGCGAGCAGGGTCTCCGCGCGGTGCGCGGCCACCGCGGGGGCCGGCAGACCCCGCAGGAGTACGGCGAACTCGTCGCCGCCGAGCCGGGCCACCAGGTCCCCCTCCTGGGCGGCGTCGCGCAGCCGCTCGGCGACCTGCACCAGGACGTGGTCCCCGGCGGCGTGCCCGAGGGTGTCGTTGACCTCCTTGAAGTGATTGAGGTCGATCAGCACCAGCGCGGTCACCCCGTCGGCGTGCCGGGTGTCGAGCTGTTCGGTGCCCTGGTCGAGCAGGTGTCGGCGGTTGGCGAGCCCGGTCAGCGCGTCGTGGGTGGCGGCGTACGCGTGCTCGTCGGCGACCCGGGCCAGCTCGGCGTACGCCTGCGCGTTGCGCACCGCTGTGCAGAGTGCCGAGGCGAAGGTGCGCAGCGTGTACTGCTCCCGCTCGGAGAGCTGCACGGGCCCCCGGAACCGCAGTCGCAGTACGCCCACGTCGACCGTCCGGTCGTGCCCCTCCAGGGCGGCGGGGACCACGGTGCCGTCCACGGCGGTCGGCTCGCCGGCCGGCCCGTCGTACGTGATGGCGACGGCACCGCCGCGTACCGTCCGGCCACCGTCGCGCAGCTCGATCTCCACCTCGTCGGCGGAGAACAGCTCGGCGGCCTGGGTGACCGCCGTGGTGAGGACCTTGTCCAGGTCGACCACGTTGAGCGCGTCGGTGGTGCGGGCCAGCCGCTGCCACGCCTGCTGCTCGGTGCGGGCCTTGACCTGGTTGGAGTAGAGCAGGTGGAGGCTGAGTACGAGGGGCGGCACCGCCAGCAGGAGCCGGGGGTCCCCGTGGAGGATGAACAGCGTGGTGACGATGAGGACGAAGCGCGCCAGCGCGCTCGTCAGGCGCAGCCCGAGGCCCTCGCGGAAGAGTTGCCTGAGCCGGGTGCCGGTGGCGAGTGCGATGACCGGGAGGGTCAGCACTTCGTCGAGGACCACCGTGACGGCGTAGGCGACCCCGATCGGGCCGAGGGCCGGCCACAGGTCGGTGATCGGTGGCGATCCTCCGGTCGCGTGGAGGGCTGCTCCGCCGCCCACCGCCAGCAGCATGGTCTTGGCCACTCCGAAGGCGGCCTTCAGGGGCGGGAGCTTGGCGAGGTACTGGGCTATCGCCACCCCGATGCCGGTGGTCAGGATCACCAGCGGAGTTGGCGCGACCGCCAGGCTCAGGATGATCGCTGTCTCACTCCAGGAGATCGCGTGGACCGTCGCGCGGATCCGGATCCGCCACTTGATCGTCATGGCGAGGAGAGCCAGACAGATCAGAGTGAGCGAGAGCGTCAGGTGGTTGCGTGACCAGTCCAGCCGGGTCAGCTCGCGGAGACACAGGGCGGCCGCGATGGCGGCCGCAACGCAGACGAGGCCGACGTGCAGCGTGAGCCGCCGCTCGGCCTCTGTCTTGCCCACGTTCAGTCGTGTCACGGCATCCCGACTGCTTCCGACTGCAAAGCACGCCAAGATTACCCGCGGTCACGCGCCAGCCACAATCCTCAGTTCCACTCGTGTGCCGACATCGCTATCCCTCCCCGGTTTCGCGTTGGCCGTTGCGCGGCTGTGTTCCGCGACGCCGACAGCCTAAGTGCGGTTCGGCCAATTATGGAGGGATATATGTGACTATGGGCAATGGATGAGAACCGTGCCCTGTGGCGTGACTTTCTGCTTCTGGCCGGGAACTCAGTGCTGTGTTTCTATCGACTTCCGGTTAACGCTAGATAATGAACCGGTGGCGGCATCGGCGCATCGGACGCGACGGTGCAGTTTGCAGCGGCCGACGGCGTGGCACCGGGTGGTGGTCCGTGTGCCGGGCACCTCGCGTGGTCGAGGCCACCGCTTCCGTGCCGGTACGCCCATCCGCCCGGGTGGTTCCGTCACCATCTACGGCCTGCCGCCGCCCCCGACGAGGTCACGGAACGACCGGAGCAAGATGCACTCCGTACGTTGCCCGTTGCCGCCCGATCGATGTGGCCGGAAGATTCTCGTGATGGTGATGATCGCTTCGGTGGCGTTGCGGAGTCAATGACGTCCCGTCGTTCCGGGACGGCCTCCCGAGCCACCGTCCACCGGGAAGGGAGGGCTATCGGTCCGGTCCGTGAAGTGGGATCGAAACGGCCGCGGGACAACGGGCCGGAAACGCGTTCCGAATTCGCACCGGTGACCCCCGTGCACCCGTACCGGAAAGATAGGCTCGCGAGCGTGACCGATCCCGCGCAGCTCACCCACGTCGATCCGGCGGGCGCGGCCCGCATGGTCGACGTCTCCGCGAAGGCGGTCACCGGCCGCCTGGCCGTCGCCGCCGGCCGGCTCCGCACCACGCCCGAGGTCGTCGAGCTGCTGCGCCGCGACGGGCTGCCCAAGGGCGACGCGTTGGCGGTCGGCCGCCTCGCCGGCATCATGGGCGCGAAGCGCACCCCCGACCTGATCCCGCTCTGCCATCCCATCGCCCTGCACGGCGTCACGGTCGACCTGACGCTCACCGACGACACCGTCGAGATCACCGCCACCGCGCGGACGGCGGACCGCACCGGCGTGGAGATGGAGGCGCTGACCGCGGTGGCCGTCGCCGGGCTGGCGCTCGTCGACATGGTCAAGGCCGTCGACCCGGCGGCCAGCGTCGACGCGGTCCGGGTGCTGCGCAAGGAGGGCGGCAAGACCGACCTGTGGGTCCGTCCGCAGGAGCGGCCGTGATCCGGGCCCGGGTCGTCGTGGCGTCCAACCGCGCCGCGGCGGGGGTGTACGCGGACACCAGCGGCCCCCTGCTCGTCGCGGGCCTGCGCGACCTCGGCTGCGAGGTGGACGGGCCGGTGGTGGTGCCCGACGGCGAGCCCGTGGGTGAGGCGCTGCGCGCCGCCCTGGCCGACGGGATCGACGTGGTGCTGACCAGCGGCGGTACGGGGATCAACCCCTCCGACCGCACCCCCGAGGTGACCCGGGCGCTGCTCGATCACGAGATCCCCGGCATCGCCGAGGCGATCCGGGCGCACAGCCGCGACAAGGTACCCGCCGCCGCGCTCTCCCGGGGGCTCGCCGGCGTCGTCGGCCGGATGCTGGTGGTCAACCTGCCCGGGTCGACCGGCGGGGCCAGGGACGGCCTCGCCGTGCTCGGGCCGATCCTCCGCCACGCCGTGGACCAGCTCCGCGGCGGCGACCACTGACGTCGCGGGAGGGCAGCGACCAACCGGTGGGCGCGGCGCCGCTGACGGCGCGGCCGGCATGCCGCACCGTTAGGCTCGGCCGGTGAGCACGGAAACCGCCCCGGCCGCCGAGCCGGCCACCGCGCCCCCGCCCGCCGGCTGGGAGGAGGCCCGCTCCCGGGTGTACGCGGTCGGCCTGGCCGCCGCGCTCCCCGCCGTCAGTCGGCCGCTCGCCGAGATCGACGGGCACACCCTCGCCGAGCCGCTGGCCACCCGTACGGACCTGCCCGCCTTCCCCACCTCCAGCGTCGACGGCTGGGCCGTGCGCGGCACCGGGCCGTGGCGGCCGGTCGGGCGGGTGCTGGCGGGCGGCACCCCGGCCCCGCTGACCGACGACGGGACGACCGTCGAGATCGCCACCGGCGCGATGGTGCCGGAGGGCACCACGGCCGTGCTGCGGGTGGAGGAGTCCCGTCGTACGCCGGAGGGCCTCGTCGACGGCACGCCGCGGCCGGCGCCGGAGTGGCGCGAGCCGGGCGAGGAGGCGTACGCCGGGGAGGAACTGTTCCCCGCCGGCACGCCGGTGGACCCGGCGCTGATCGGCCTGGCCGCCTCCTGCGGGCACGACAGCCTGCTGGTACGGCGGCAGCCCCGCGCCGCGCTGCTGGTCTTCGGCGACGAGCTGCTGACCGCCGGCCCGCCCGGCGCCGGTCGGGTGCGCGACGCGCTCGGGCCGGCGGTGCCGGCCTGGCTGCGCCGGTACGGCTGCCTGGTCCGCCCGTCGGACGTGGTCGGACCGGTGGCGGACACGCTCCCCGCGCACGTGGCCGCCCTGCGCGCGGCGCTGAGCACCGCCGACCTCGTGTGCACCACCGGCGGCACGATGCACGGGCCGGTCGACCACCTGCATCCCGCGCTGGAGGCGCTCGGTGCCGACTACGTGGTCAACACGGTGGCCGTGCGGCCCGGTTTCCCGATGCTGCTGGCGCGGCTGGCCGACGCCGACGGCCGGGTCCGGTTCGTCGCCGGGCTGCCCGGCAACCCGCAGTCTGCCATCGTCGCCCTGGTGTCGCTTGTCGCCCCGCTGCTGGCCGGTCTGGCGGGCCGCCCGATGCCGGTGCTGCCGCACGCCACGCTCGCCGAGCCGGTGCGCGACCGGGGCGGGTACACCCACCTGGCGCTGGTCCGGTTGGACCGGACCGCCGGCACCGCCCACCCGGTCCGGCACGTCGGCTCGGCGATGCTGCGCGGGCTGGCGGGCGCCGACGGGTTCGCCGTCATCCGCCCCGGCACCTCCGGCGAGCCGGGGGACCGGGTGCCGGTCGTACCGCTGCCGCTGCTGCCCGGGGAGCGTGCGTGGTGACCACGCCGACGGCCGACGCGGCGGGCCGGCCCACGACGTTCGGCGAGGTCACCGACGGGCCGCTCGACCTCGCCGCGCACGAGGCGGCGGTCGCCGACCGCCGGGCCGGCGCGGTCGTCTCGTTCCAGGGGGTGGTCCGCGACCACGACCACGGCCGCGCGGTGACCAGCCTGGAGTACGAGGGCCACCCGAGCGCCGGGCGGATCCTGCGCGAGGTCGCGGCCGAGATAGCCGCCGACCCGGACGTGTACGCGGTCGCGGTGTCGCACCGGGTCGGCCCGCTCGCCATCGGCGACGCGGCCCTGGTGGCGGCCGTCAGCACCGCCCACCGGGCCGCCGCGTTCGCGGCCTGCGCCCGACTGGTCGACGAGGTCAAGGCGCGGCTGCCGATCTGGAAGCGGCAGGTCTTCGCCGACGGCACCGAGGAGTGGGTGAACTGCCCCTGAGGGGCCGCCCACCCGGTCAGCGGCGCAGGCTCGGCGCGGCCTGCCGGCCGAACCGGTCGGCGTAGAAGGCCGGCTCGGCGCCGGGGCGCCACGGCAGGGCGGCGACCAGCAGGATCAGGGCCAGCGCCAGCGAGTTCTCCATCAGGGCGCCGAAGAGGCCGTCCTGGTAGTGCGACACCTCGGGGAGCTGGTGCTCGTACGGCCAGATCGGGGAGACCAGGAAGAGCAGGTAGAGCCCGACGGCGGCGACGCCGTGCCGGAGCCCGGTCAGCGTCGGGTACCAGATCGGCGGGCGCAGCCCCGTCACCCCCGGCGGCCCGCCGTACCCGCCCTGGCCGGCCCGCTGCGCCAACCCGCGGCTGGCCTCGCGACGGCGTACGGCGGCGTCGGCCAGCACGATGATCGCCGGGATCACCCAGACCAGGTGGTGCGTCCAGGAGATCGGGCTGATCACGTTGGCGGTGAGGCCGACCAGCGTGAACGCGGTCAGCTCGTCGCCGTCGGCGCGGGCGTTGACGGCGCGGGAGAGGCCGACCGCCAGCATCAGCACCGAGAACGCCAGCCAGAGCAGGCCGGGCGTCTCGATCGAGTCGTACAGCCGGGCCAGCAGCCCCGCCAGCGACTGGTTGGGCGTCATGTCGGCGGCCCCGACGCGTTCGGTCTGCCAGAGCACGCCGCCGAAGTAGGCCCGCGACTCGGTGCCGACGACCGCGAAGGAACCGACGGTCACCGCGATCACCGTGCCGATCGCGGTGGTCGCGGCACGCCACTGCCGCGTGATCATCAGGTAGGCGATGAACAGCGCGGGGGTCAGCTTGACGGCGGTGGCCAGGCCGATGCCCACGCCGGCCCACGCCCCGCTGTAGACGAAGCGCAGCAGCGGGCCGTCGGTCGGGGGGATGTGGGTGCCCCGGCGGGCCCGCCAGCGCAGGCCGATCAGGTCGGCCATGATCAGTGCGAAGAGGAGCAGGTTCACCTGGCCGTAGCCGAGGGTCTCCCGGGCCGGCTCGATCGCAACCGCCAGCGGCGTCGCGATCCCCACGGTGAACCAGAGGGGCCAGCCGAGCCGGTCGACGATGGGGCGGAGCAGCCCGGCCAGCACGACGGCCAGGGCGGCGATGCTGGCGAGCGCGTTGACCATCCCGGCCAGCTCGACCGGCAGGTGCGCCATCGGCAGCATCACCAGACCACCGAACGGCGGGTAGGTGAAACCCAGGGTGGTGCCGGGTGCGATGAACTCGTAGAGCTCGTGACCGCTCGCCCACCACACCACCGCGCCGTGGTAGATCTTCATGTCGAAGAAGTTGTACGGCCGCCCGAAAGCACCGATGGCGAGCCATGCGGCATAGGCGACGGCGGCCACGATGCCAGCCCGTACGACTGTCCTACGATCGATCCCACGCGTTACGCGACGGACTGGGGCGAGGCGGTCCACCCGTCTTCCGACGGTCGCCGGCATGGCGTGGCCACCCCCGTACCAAGGTCGTCCTACCCGTCCAGGTCCTGCACGGAGCCTAGAACGGCGCCTCACGTTAATGCCTCCCGCGTTATGCGACCGTGTCCGATCCCACACATGTTTTTGACATTTCCACCGCGTTAACGCCTGTCGGGTGGTTCAGGTGATTCGCGGCGTTGACACGTGAAGGCCCGGGCGGGGGGAGGTATCGACGCAGGTCAGCCAGGCAGTCGACGGGCCGTCGCTGCCGATCGTACGGCGATTCGGGCCTCCCTGCGGGCGGTACGGACGGCTCGCTGCACGGAACGTCGGGAGTGGCCGATCCGGTGACCGGTCCGCCACCGCAGCCCCGGCCTGCCACCGGTGTCGGCGGCGGCGAGCAGCAGCCCGCCGAAGAGGCCGAGGTTCTTCAGGAAGTGAATCTGGTTGTTGCGCCGCGTCGCCGGGTCGTCGTTGTTCCAGAAGGGATGCCCGGCGAGGGTCACCGGGACCAGCGTGCCGGCCAGGACCAGCGCCGCCGGCCGGGCGAACCGGCCGGTGGCGAGCATCAGCCCGGCGCCGACCTGCACCGCCGAGTTGACGCGGATCAGCGTCTCGGTGTCGGTGGGGATGCGGGGGTCGGCCTTCTCCAGCAGCGGGGTCACCCGGTCCGTCACGGGCTTCGCCGCCGGGACCAGCCGCCCGGGGTTGCGGAGGTTGGTGAACCCGCTGACCACGAAGATGCCGCTCAGCATGGCGCGGGCGAGGGAACGCACGGGTTTCATGGGTCAGTCATACCCCGTCGTCGGCCCGGCTACCCCCGCAACCGCCGATCCGGATCGGTGGCCGTGCACCTCGCGCCACGCCGATTCGAGCGACCGTCGCTGATGGACGGCCCGTGAGGGGTAACGTGCCCCGCGTGACGACGCTGCGGCTGCGACCCGAGGACCCGGCCGACACCGGCGCGGTCCGGCGGGTGCTGGCCGGCGCGTTCGCCCGCCCCGACGTGACCACGCCACCCGAGGTGGGGCTGGTCGAGGAGCTGCGGGACAGCGACGCCTGGCTGCCGGAGCTGGCGATGGTCGCCGAGTACGGCGGCGAGATCGTCGGCTACGCCCTGCTCACCCGGGTCCGGGTGAAGTCCGACGACCACACCGCGCCGGCGCTGGCGCTCGGCCCCGTGGCGGTCGCGCCGCACCGGCGGCGGATCGGGCTCGGCACGGCGGTGGTGCAGGCGGCCATCGAGGCGGCCACGGAGCTGGGCGAGCGGCTGGTGGTGGTGCTCGGCGACCCGGGCTACTACCACCGGTTCGGCTTCGGCCGGGCGGACCGGATGGGCCTCACCAGCCCCTGGTCGGGTCTCGGCGACCCCTGGCAGGCGCTGGTGCTGCCGCCGGCCACGAGCGGCGAGGGCCCGCCGCCGCGCGGCGAGGTGCTCTTCCCGCCGCCCTGGTCCAAGGTCTGACGCCCGTCGCGGCTCGTCGTGGCCGGTCAGGCCGGTTGGGTACGCAGGTAGCGGCCGAAGTGCGGGACGGTGAAGGCGACCGTGCCGCGTTCACCGGAGTAGATCAGCCCCTTCTTGATCAGCGCGTCCCGGGCCGGGGAGAGGCTGGCCGGCTTGCGCCCCAGGGCCCGGGCGATCTCCGCCGTCGGCACGGCGGCGTCCATGTCGTCGCGGCCCCCGCCGTCCGCCTCGCCCTCCACCAGGGACAGCGTGGCCATGGCCCGCATGTACTCGCGTTCGGCCGGCGTGGCTCGTTCGAAGCGGGAGCCGAAGAAGCCCACGGCCAGCTCACCCTCGGCCTCGGGCGCGGCGACCCGTACGTCGGCGGCGGTGATCGGCGAGCGGGGCGCGTGGTCCCAGGTCGCCTTCCCGTACGCCTGGACGAAGTAGGGATAGCCGCCGGACTTCTCGTAGAGCAGGTCGAGCGCCTTCTGCTCGTACTCGACCTCCTCGCGCTCGGCCGGTGCGCAGAGCGCCTGGTCGGCGGCGATCCGGTCGAGCCGGTCGATGCGCTGGTAGCGGAAGAGCCGCTCCGAGTACGACTTGGCCGCGCTGAGCACGGCGGGCAGGTGCGGCAGCCCGGCGCCGACCACGATCAGCGGCGCGCCGAGCTGGGACAGCTCGTGGCAGGCGGCGCAGAGCGCCGAGACGTCCTCCGGGCCGAGGTCCTGCATCTCGTCGATGAAGATCGCGATGCCGGTGCCGACGTCGGCGGCCACCGCGGCGGCGTCGGTGAGCAGCTCGACCAGGTCGATCTCGATGTCGCCGGAGTCGGCGCGGCCGGTGGCGGCGGGCACGTCGATGCCCGGCTGCCACCGGTCGCGCAGCTTCGGGGCGGCGGTGCCGCGACCGGTCGGCGCGGTCCGCTGGGCGAACGCCTTGAGCACACCGAGGAAGGCGTCGATCCGGTCGGGCGCGCGGTGCCGGGGTGCCAGCTCCCGGACGGCCATGTGCAGCGCGGCGGCGATCGGGCGGCGTAGCGACTGGTCCGGTCGGGCCTCGATCTTGCCGCTGCCCCAGAGGTGGTTGATCGCCTGGGAGCGGAGGGTGTTGAGCAGCACCGTCTTGCCGACCCCGCGCAGGCCGGTGAGCATCAGGCTGCGTTCCGGCCGGCCCCGGGCGATGCGCTCCAGCACGACGTCGAAGACGTCCAGCTCGCGCCCCCGCCCGGCGAGTTCGGGGGGACGCTGACCGGCGCCCGGGGCGTACGGGTTGCGGACCGGATCCACGCATCGCACAGTATCGGGCCGTCTAGCTGGGGGACTAGACATCCGTAGATGGGGCAACCGGCGTGTCGGGGCACGGGGATCGGTCTCGACACAAAACTAGGGCTGTCTAGCGTCCATGCTAGACAGCCCTAGTTTTGGTAATCAGCGCTTCTTCAGGCAGAGCACATAGTCGAGGAAGTCCAGCGAGTTGTCGTGCACGTAGTTCGCGGTCGCCTCCGGGGCCCGGGTCTTGCACCGGTCGCCGTCCGTCGTACCCGGGATCCGCAGGAGCACCTCGTACGTGTTGGGGCCGCAGGGCACCTTACGCAGCTCGGCCTTGCTGGCCGTGCCGTCGTTGACCACGCAGTCGCCCTTGGCGAACACCTTCCTGCTGGGGCTCGGTGCGGCGGTGGTCGGCTCCGCGCTGGGCTCGTCCGTGGGCTCGCCCGTCGGCTGGCCCGTGGGCTGGCTCGTCGGCTGGCTCGTCGGACCGGCGGTGGCGTTCCCCGTCGGGGTCGCGACCGGGTCGTCGTCGCCGGCCTGCCAGAATCCCCAGCCGGCGAGGCCGAGGCACGGGCAGAGCAGGAGCACCGCCACCAGGCCGATGATCAGCGCGACCTTGCCACCGCTCTTGTTCGCGGGCGGAGCGGCCGGCGGCATCGCGTACCCGCCGGGCCCCGGCGGCGGGGTGCCCCACTGGTTGCCCGGCGTGGGTGCCGGCCCGGCCGGCGGATACGGTCCCGCCTGCGGGTAGCCCCCCTGGCCCGCTGGCGGCTGCACCCCGGGCGGCGGTGGGTAGCCGGCCCCGGAGGTGGGCGGTGGGTAGCCGGCCCCGGACGTGGGCGGCGGGTAGCCGGCCCCGGAGGTCGGGGGCGGGTAGCCCGCCCCCGAGGTGGGCGGCGGTGGGTAGCCGGCCCCGGAGGAGGGCGGCGGGGGGTAGCCCGGTTCCGGCGCCGGCGGCTGCGCGGGCTGGTTCCACGCCGGGTCCTGCTGGCCCCACTGCGGGGTGGCCGGCGCTTCACCCCCGTACGGCGGCTGGCCCCACTCCGGTTCGCCGCCGGGCTGCGGCTGGCCCCACTGCGCGGCGGCCGGCGGCTGCCCCCACTCCGGCAGGGTCGGGTCGATGGGGGGCGGGCCGCCCGGGGTGCCGGGCGGGCGCTGGTAGGGGTCCTCCGGCTGTGCGGGTGATCCGTAGGTCGTCATCTCTTCCTCAGGGGTGCGGTGGCTCAGCGCTGCTTCAGGCAGAGCACGAAGTCGAGGGTGTCCAGCTCGCTGTCGAAGAAGTACCAGTTGGTGTAGCCGTCAACCTTGGCGCACTTCGCTGCGGCGTCCTTCTCACCGCTGGTCGCCCCGTCGATCCGGCGCAGCACCTCGTACGTCTGCGGCGCACAGTCGCTGATCAGCAGCTTGGGCTTGCCGCCGGCCGGCCCGTCGTTGCGGACGCACTGGCCGGCCTTGACGAAGCGCGGATCGGTGGACGGCTCGGGGGCGGGTGTGCCCGGCGCGGCGGCCGTCGCGGTCGCCGGGGATTCCGGCGGGTCGGTCCGGGCCGCGGGCGCGGGCCCGCTCGGCGTGGGGACGGGCTCTTTGTCGTTCTGGTCGAGCAGGTAGAGCACGGCGGCCCCGCCGACCAGCACCAGCAACGTCACCGTGGCCAGCACCGCGACGACCGGGGCCACCCGCCCGCGCCGGCGTCGCGGTGGCGGGGTCGGGCCGTACGCGTCCGCCCAGGGCTCCTGCCCCGCAGAGCCGGCCGACGGACCGTACGACTCGTCGGGGTGCCGCCCGTGCCACGGGTCCGGGTTCCCGCGACCCGGTGCTCCGTAGTTCGCCATGCACGCCTCCCGTGCGAGTGGTGAGAGGCCGGCCACCAACCGGGGACGCCGACGCCGACGTCACCGTAGCGTGTCCACCGATGAGCCCACCTCCACCGAGTGCGCAGCCGCCCGTCGACGCAGGTACCCGGACCGGCCCGGCCGCCGGGGCGGGTCGTACGGCTGCCGCAGCGCCGGCCCTGCTCTGGACCGCACTGCTGCTGGTCTACGTCCTGTGGGGCTCCACCTACCTGGGCATCAAGATCGTGGTGGAGTCCATGCCGCCGCTCGGCTCGGCGGCCGCCCGGTTCGCCGCCGCCGGCCTGGTGCTGGCGATCGTGCTGCGGGCGCTGCGGGGGCGGGGCGCGCTGCGGGTGGACCGGCGACAGCTCGCCTCGGCCGCGCTGGTCGGGGTCCTCCTGCTGGCCTGTGGCAACGGGCTGGTGGTGCTCGCCGAGTCCGGCCCGGTGGGGGTGGCGGTGCCGTCCGGGGTCGCCGCCCTGCTGGTGGCGACCGTTCCGCTGCTGGTGGTGCTGCTGCGTACGGTCACCGGCGACCGGCCCCGGTCGTGGACGCTGGCGGGGGTGACGCTGGGCTTCGTCGGCCTGGTGCTGCTGGTGCTGCCGACCGGCGGGGCGGACGCCGTGCCGCTCACCGGGGCGCTGACCGTGGTCGCGGCGGCCACCTGCTGGTCGATCGGCTCCTTCCTCTCCGGGCGGATCCGGATGCCCGCCGATCCGTTCGTCGCCACCGTCTACGAGATGTTCGCCGGGGCGGCGGCGCTGGCCCTCCTCTCGGTGGGCCGTGGCGAGCTGCGCGGCTTCGACCCGGGCGCGGTGACCACCCGGTCGTGGCTCGCGCTCGCGTACCTGATGGTGGCCGGCTCGCTGGTCGCCTTCACCGCGTACGTCTGGCTGCTGCACCACGCCCCGATCTCGCTGGCCGCCACGTACGCCTACGTCAACCCGGTGGTCGCGGTGGCGCTCGGCGCGTTGTTCGCCGCCGAGCCGGTCACCGCGCGGGTGGTGCTCGGCGGCGCGGTCATCGTCGCCGGGGTGGCCCTCGTGGTGAGCACCGAGAGACCGCGACGTCCCGTCCGGGGGGCCGCGCCGGAGCCGTCGCGCCGGTAGCGTCCGCCCGTGTCGACCGGGCTGCTGGCATGCGTGGCGCTGCTCGGCGCCCTGACCGGCCTCGCCGCACCCCGGGTCGCCCACCACTTCACCGCCCCGTTCCCGCCGCGCGTCGCCGGCATCGCCCCGGACGTCCTGCGGGCCGCCGGGTCCACGCCGCGCGCCGCCGAGGCCGCCCCGCTCCCGCCGCGCGTCGCCGGGGCGGTGCCGTCCGCCGGGTGGGGCGCGGCGGCGGGTGCGGTCGCGTTCGCCGGGCTCGCGGCGGCCCTGGGGGCGGATCCGGTCCTGCCGGTCCTCCTCGTGCTGGCCGCCGTCGGGCTGGTGCTCGCGCTGGTCGACCTGGCCTGCCTGCGGCTGCCCGACCCGCTGGTCGGTGCCGCCGCGCTGGTCGCCGCCGTCGGGCTGACCGGCGCGGCGGCGACGGCCGGTAGCCCCGGGCGGCTGCTCGGCGCGGCGGCGGGGGCGGTGCTCTGCTTCGCCTGCCACGTGGTGCTGGCGGTGCTGCCGGGCTCCCGGCTGGGCTTCGGCGACGTGAAGCTCGCCGCTGTCCTGGCCTGCCGCTCGGCTGGCTCGGCGGGTCGTCCCTGGCGCTCGGACTGCTCCTGCCGCACCTGCTGCACGGCGTGCTGGTGCTCGTCCTGCTGGTGGCCGGCAGGGTGCGTCGCGATACCCCGCTCCCGCTGGGCCCGGCCCTGCTCACCGGCGCCTGGCTGGCCGCCCTGACCGCCTGAGCCAATCACCCGCGGCCGGAAGGACCCACAGCCGGCCCGACGGGGTGGCTCAGATCAGGCGGAGCTGGCGGTCGCGGGGGCGGCGGGGTTCGGCCTCGCCGAAGCGCTCGAAGAGGCCCGGGTCGATGACGTCGAGGAACGGCGACGGGGCGCACTCGCGTTCCGTGCCGTGCCGGCTGCGGCGCGCCGCGTGGGTCACGTACAGCCGGTCCTGGGCGCGGGTCAGCCCGACGAAGAAGAGCCGCCGTTCCTCGGCGATCGCGTCGTCGTCGGGGGTGCTGCCGGGCCAGCGCAGGGGGAGCAGCCCGTCCTCGGCGCCGACCAGGAAGACCACCGGGAACTCCAGCCCCTTGGCGGCGTGCAGGGTGAGCAGGGTGACCGCCTCGGCGCGCGGGTCGAGCGCGTCCACCTCCGCGCCGGTGGCGAGCTGGGAGAGGAACAGCGGCAGGTCGTCGCCGCAGCGGCGGGCCAGCGGGGTGAGCAGGTCGACGGCCGAGCGGACGTCCTCCGGGCGTACCGCGCCGGAGCCGTCCAGCGTGGGCACCGCGAAGCGCTCCGCCAGCACCTGACCGGCCAGCCGGACCCGGGCGGCCAGCGAGCCGTCGAGCCCGTCGGCGTGGCGCAGTTCGCGGGCGATGGCGGACACCCCGGGCCGGTCCCGCAGCCGGTCGTGCGAGCGCTTCTGCACCGGGATGTTCGCCCGGGCGAGGGCGTCCACGATCGGTGCGGCCTGCGCGTCGGTGCGGTAGAGCACCGCGATGTCGGAGAAGGACAGCGAGGTGGCCCGGCCGTCGATCCGCCCCGAGTCCAGCGACCGGTGGGAGAGGCCGCCGACCAGCTCGTCGATGGTGCGTACGACGAAGTCGGCCTCGTCGGCGACGGAGGCTGCCGGGTAGCGACCCACCAGCGGGGCCTCCGGGTCGAGCCGGGCCGGGTCGAGCCGGCGGCCACGGACCAGCGACGACGGCGCGATGGCCTGCACGGCGGCGGCCAGGATGGGCGCGGAGGACCGGTAGTTGCGGTTCAGCCGGACCAGCCGGGCGTCGGTGAAGTCCTGCGAGAAGCGCAGGAAGTAGCCGACGTCGGCACCCCGGAAGGAGTAGATCGCCTGGTCCGGGTCGCCGATCGCGCAGAGGTTGCCGTCGGCGGGGCTGAGCAGGCGCAGCAACTCGTACTGCACCTCGTCGACGTCCTGGTACTCGTCGACGAAGATCCAGCGCCAGCGCTCCCGGTAGTGCCGTACCAGCTTCTTGTCGGCCCGCAGCAGCGCGACCGGCAGGGTCAGCAGCTCGTCCAGGTCCACCAGGTCCTGCTTGCGCAGCAGCGCCGCGTAGCCGGCCTCGTCGTCGCCGGCCTCGGCGCGGGCCTCCGCCCGTTGGGTGTCGTCGGCGATCCGGAAGTCCGTCGGCAGGCCGGCGGCGTCGGCGTTCTCCCGCAGGATCGTCAGGCCCAGCGAGTGGAAGGTGCCGACGGTGACGTCCTCGGCGACCGGCCCGAGCAGACCGTCGAGGCGGTGCCGCAGCTCCTCGGCGGCCCGCCGGGTGAACGTGATCGCCAGGCACTGCTCCGGGAAGACGTTCAGCTCCGCGCAGAGGTAGGCGATCCGGTGGGTCAGCGTCCGGGTCTTGCCGGTGCCCGGCCCGGCGACGATGAGCAGCGGCCCGCCCGGCGCGGAGGCGGCCACCCGCTGCATGGCGTCCAGGCGGTCCAGCAGGCCGGTGCCGACCTCCTCCATGCCGGCGAGCATCGGCTCGAACGGCTCGTGCGGCGAGGGCGTCGGCGCGATCGGGGGCGGCGGCGCGGCCGGCGCGGCCTTGCGCTTCGGTTCGGGCTTGGCCGCCGCCGGGCGCCTGGCCCGGGGCTTCGGCGCCGGCTCCGCGGGGGTGCGCTGCGCCGGCACGGGTACGTCGAAGAGCGTCTCCTGGGCCCCGCCGGCGTTGCCGCCCAGCTCGGCCGGGTCGAAGAGGGTGATGACGCCGTACTCGCCGTCGTAGCCGGGGACCCGGCGCACGTCGCCCCGGCGTAGCCGGCCGATGCCCTCGGCGAGCAGTTCCCCGCCGACCCGGCCGATCTCGTCGAGCGGCGTGCTGGTGAGGATCTCCAGCTCCGGGCCGAGGGCGGCGATCAGCTCGTTGAGCTTCCCCTCGACCCGCTTGGACCGGGCACCCACCTTGTTGAGCTCGCCGAGGATCTCGGCCAGCGGCACCAGGTGGGTGACGTCGGGGGCGTGCGCGGGCCGGTGCCCCGACGGCCGGTCGGCCAGCTCCTCGATCCGGCTGAGTACGCCCACGGTCAGCGGCTTGCCGCACTCCGGGCAGCGGCCGTCGGCGGCCCGGGTCTCCTCGGGCGACAAGTTGACCCCGCAGAGCCGGTGCCCGTCCGCGTGGTACTTGCCCTCCTCGGGGAAGAACTCGATGGTCCCGGCGAGCCCGTCACCGGTACGCAGGGCGTCCCGGATGGCGAAGTAGTCGCGGGCGGTGGCGAAGACGGTGGCCTCCCGGGCCAGCGCCGGCGGGGAGTGCGCGTCGGAGTTCGACACCAACCGGTAGCCGTCCAGGCTGCCGACGCGCCAGTTCATGTCGGGGTCGGAGGAGAGGCCGGTCTCGACGGCGAAGATGTGCTCGGCCAGGTCGGCATAGCAGTCGGCGATCGCGTCGAAGCCCGACTTGGAGCCCAGCGCGGAGAACCACGGGGTCCAGATGTGCGCCGGCACGAGGTAGCCGTCGGCGCTGGCCTCCAGGGTGATCTCCAGCAGGTCCCGGGAGTCCAGGCCCAGGATCGGCCGGCCGTCCGAGCCGAGGTTGCCGATCCGCCCGAGCGCCGCGTTGAACCGGGCCACCGCGTCCAGGTCGGGCAGGTAGATCAGGTGGTGCACCTTGCGGGTGCGGTCGTCCCGCTTGTAGATCGTGGAGATCTCCACGCTGAGCATGAACCGGACCGGGTCCGCCTCCGCCTCGCTCGCCAGCCGGGGCGGCAGCCGGCGGGCGATGTCCCGCTCCGCCTCCGGGCTGAGCCGGTGCAGGCCGGGCTCGGCCGGGTGCAGCGTCTCGCGCAGGTGGTCGTACCAGGCGGGGTGGGTGAAGTCGCCGGTGCCGAGCACCCCGATGCCCTTGCGCCGCGCCCACCAGCCGAGGTTGGGCAGGGTGAGGTCGCGGCTGCACGCGCGCGAGTACTTCGAGTGGATGTGCAGATCCGCGACGAACGGCGGGACGCCGCCGGGGGGTGCGGGACTGAACGGAGGCACGCCGCATCCTGTCACGCCCGCGCCATTACCCACCCGTCGCCACGCACACCCGTGACCTGAGCATCCGGTGCTGGACAACGCCGGCCGCCCGCGCTATGGGTCAGCGGGAGCGCAGCTCCACCAGGGTGATCTGCGGTTCGGCGCCGACGCGGACCGGCGGGCCCCAGAAGCCGGCGCCGTTGGTGACGTAGACCTTGGTGCCGTCGACCTCGCCGAGGCCGGAGACCACCGGCTGCTGGAGCTTCACCAGCAGGTTGAACGGGACCATCTGGCCGCCGTGGGTGTGCCCGGAGAGCTGGAGGTCGACGCCGAACTTCGCCGCCTCCGTCGCCGCGACCGGCTGGTGGGCGAGCAGCACCACAGGGCGGTTCGGGTCGCGGTCGCCGAGCGCCGCCGCGTAGTCCGCCGGGGCCGCCAGACCGGTGCCGGCGGCGGTGACGTCGTTCACCCCGGCCAGGTCGAGCACGCCGCCCCGGGCCTGGATCTCCGTCCGTTCGTTCTGCATGACCCGCAGGCCGAGCCGGTCCAGCTCCTGCACCCACTCCTCGACACCGGAGTAGTACTCGTGGTTGCCGGTGACGAAGTAGCTGCCGTGCCGGGAGCGCAGGCCGCGCAGCGGTTCGGCGGCCTCGCCCAGCTCGGCCACCGAGCCGTCGACCAGGTCGCCGACGACGGCGACGATGTCGGCGTCCAGGCGGTTGATGGCGGCGACGATCCGTTCGGTGTGCGCCCGTCCGCGCAGCGGACCGAGATGGATGTCGGAGACGGTGGCGATCCGCAGGCCGTCCATGCTGCGGGGGAGCTTGGCCAGCGGGATCTGCACCCGGTCGAGCTGCGGCGGGCCGAGGGCGGTGCGGATGCCGTACCCGGTGAGGCCGGTGGCGGTGAGCCCGGCGAAGATCGCCGTCCCGCGGGCGAGCAGCAACCGGCGGGAAGGGTCGTGGTCGGGCTGCGCGACGGCGTCGGCGGCCGGCGGGTCCGCCGGCCCGGCCGCGCCGACCATGGCGGGCTCGGGCGCGGCGGCGGTGGGCTCCGCGGCGGCGACCCGGCGACGCAGCACGAGCTTCGCCACCGCCATCGGCACTTCCAGCGCCACGAGCAGGACCAGCAGGTAGAACATGACGGCGAGCCAGAGGTAGCCCGGCCACGCGAGCCAGTAGAGGCCCGCCTGGGTGCCGGCCATGGTCGCCGGTACGAGCAGCGCGAGCACCAGGGCGGTGATCCCGCCGATCCGCCGCCACCGGCCCGGGGCGGTGGTGTCCCGCACCAGGCGCTTCCACAGGTAGAGGTGGATCAGACCGGTGACCAGCGCGATGGTGGCGACGAACGCCAGTGCCGCCAGCATGTGTGCGCCTCCCTCAGCCGCCGGCGAAGGGCGGCAGGACGTCGATCGTGGCCCCGGCAGGTAACGGTGCCTGCCGATCATGACAGGTCACGCCGTCGACCAGGAAACTCGCCGCCTTCAGGACGACGGCGAGCCGCTCACCGTGCCGGGCGGTCAGCTCCACGACGAGTTCGTCCAGGGACCGCCCGGCGGATGCGGTCTCCTCGGTCCGGCCGGCGGCGGCCCGCGCCCCGGCGAAGTAGCGCACGGTGACCGGCGCCCCGGCGCCGGCGGCCTGGGCGGGCGACCCGGTGTCAGCCGGGCGTGCCTGGGCTGGTGGCCCGGGGGCAGCCGGGCGCTTCGGTTCTGCCACGGTCAGCCTCCGATCGCGGACATCGGCCGGGCGGGCTGGAGGAAGGCCGGGTCGTCGATGCCGTGCCCGGCCCGCTTGCCCCACATCGCGGCCCGCCAGCGACGGGCCAGCTCGTCGTCGTCCGCCCCGGCCCGAAGCGCGCCGCGCAGGTCGGACTCCTCGGTGGCGAAGAGGCAGGCGCGCACCTGCCCGTCGGCGGTCAGCCGGGTGCGGTCGCAGTCGCCGCAGAACGGCCGGGTGACGCTGGCGATCACGCCGACCCGGGCGGGGCCGCCGTCGACCAGCCAGGTCTCGGCCGGTGCCGCGCCGCGCTCCGCCGGGTCGGGGGCCAGGTCGAACTCTCCGCGCAGGGCGGCCAGGATCCCGTCGGCGGTGACCATGGTCCGCCGGTCCCAGCCGTGCTGGGCGTCCAGCGGCATCTGCTCGATGAACCGCAGCTCGTAGCCGTGGTCGAGGGCGAAGCGGAGCAGCCGGGGCGCCTCGTCGTCGTTGACTCCCCGCATCAGCACCGAATTGATCTTCACGGGGGTGAGCCCGGCGTCGGCGGCCCCGGCCAGCCCGGCCAGTACGTCCGCCAGGCGCGGGCGCCGGGTCAGCCGGGTGAACCGCTCCGGATCCAGCGTGTCCAACGACACGTTCACCCGGTCCAGCCCGGCGGCGCGCAGCCCGGGGGCGAGCCGGTCCAGCCCGATTCCGTTGGTGGTGAGCGAGATGCGGGGGCGCGGCTCCAGCACCGCCACGGCGGCCACGATGTCGGCCAGGCCGGGCCGGATCAGCGGCTCCCCGCCGGTGAACCGGACCTCGGTCACGCCGAGCAGGCGCACCGCGACCCCGACCAGCCGGACGATCTCGTCGTCGCCGAGCAGTTGCGGGTTGGGCAGCCAGGCCAGCCCTTCGGCCGGCATGCAGTAGGTGCAGCGCAGGTTGCACTTGTCGGTGAGGGAGACCCGCAGGTCCCGGGCGACGCGGCCGTACCGGTCGGCGAGGGCGCCGTCGGTCGGCGGGGCGGCGGTCACCCGTCGACGGTAGCGCGCCCGAGCCCGGCCAGGGCCGACCGGGCGGTACGGGCGACCGCATCCCGGTACGCCGCGCCGAACAGTGCGGTGTGCACCAGCATCAGGTGGAGCTGGTGCAGCGGCACCCGCTCCCGCCAGCCGTCGGCCAACGGCCACTCCTGCGCGTACGCGGCGAGGATCCGGTCCAGGTGCGGCGCGCCGCCGAAGAGAGCCAACTGCGCCAGGTCGGTCTCCCGGTGCCCGCCGTGCGCCGCCGGGTCGACCAGCCAGACCCGGTCGTCCGCGCCCCAGAGCACGTTGCCCGGCCAGAGGTCCCCGTGGATCCGGGCCGGCGGCTCGTCACCGCCGAACTCGCCGATCCGCTCGACGACCTGCTCGACCAGGCCGGCCTCGGCGCCGGTGAGCGCGCCGCCGTCGACCGACATCCGGAGGTACGGGACGAGCCGGGCCCGCGCGAACCAACCCGACCAGGGGCCGTCATCGGGCGTGTTGTCCGCCGGCAAGGCCCCGATGAAGCCGTTCCACCCGGCCCCGAAGGCCGACGCCCCGGCCCGGTGCAGCCCGGCCAGCTCCCGGCCGAACCGCTCGGCCACCTCGGGCGTCGGCTCGCCGGGCTCGATCCACTCCAGTGCCAGCAGCCCGGGCAGCGCCACCACCACCTCCGGTACGGCGAGCGTCCCGGCCTCGCGCAGCCAGCGCAGGCCGGCCGCCTCGGCGGCGAAGAAGCCCTCCGGCGCGGGCCTTGCGGCGGCCTCCGGCCAGGTCTTGGCGAACACCGAGTGCCCGTCGTCCAGCGTCAGCCGGGACGCGGCACAGATGTCGCCGCCGGCGACCGGCGTCTCCCGGATCCGCTGGTGGGTCAGGAAGGTCGGCAGGTGCTCCGGGTGCGCCCGCAGGTACGCCAGATCCATCTGCGCAAGGTAACCCCTCCCGCCGGCCGTACGGGTGCCGGCCGCACGGTGTCGGCGGCTCGCCCCGCCGGCTGCGCCTGGTCGGGTGGCAGCGCCGTCACCGCATGTCGGCGCCCATCGCCGGATCGCGGCGGTTCAGCAGGAACGTGGTCTCCGGCAGCGCGCCCCCGGCACCCCGTGGCCCCTCGGCCGAGGACGGGTCGCCGCTGCGCAGGGTGGTCGTCGCCCAGTCGCGCTGGTTCCACGAGTTGTCCTCGTCGTCGACCGTCCCGCCGAGCCACGTCTCGTCGCGGTTGGCCAGGGCCAGGTTGTGCCGCAGCACCGACGGCGAGCCGACGAACGCGAACCCGGCCTTGCCGTTGCGGTAGGCCGTGCTGTTCGTGATCCGCAGCTGCCCGTGGTTGGCCGCCTCGGTGAACCCGTAGCCGGCGTTGTCCCAGGCCGCGCTCCGGGTCACCCGGTGGCGCACCTCGGGAGCGGGGTCACCGCCGCCGAGCTTGAAGCCGTTGCCGCCGCCCTCGGTGAAGCCGGGGATGTCCCACCGGTCGACCCCGTTGCCGTACGCCCAGGACCGTTCGACGCTGACCGGGTCCGTGAACTCGCTGAGGTCCAGCCCGTCGCCCGAGTTGTGGTACATCCGGCAGCCGCGTACGAGGTTGCCGGCGCCCGAGCCGTACTTGAACGCCAGCCCGTCCGCCGTGCCGCCCGCGTCCGAGGTGTCGTGGTTGGCGTGGAAGTCGCTGTCCAGCACCTGGTTGCCCACCGTGCCCGGGTCGCGCAGCAGCAGGCCGATGCCCCCGTTGTCGTGGACCGACAGCCGGGAGAAGACGGTGTGGCGGCAGGAGACGCAGACGTACGCGTGGTCGGGCGCGTTCCTGATCTCCAGCCCGCGTACGGTCCAGTAGCTCGCCCGCTGCGTGATCGCCCACTCGCCGGCGGGCACCCGGCTCGCGTCGACCACCGCCCGCTCGTCGCGGTGGCCGCTGATGGTGATGCGTCTCTGCGCGGTGCCGCTGGTGGTGATGACCAGGGGCTCGGTGAGCCGGTGGGTCCCGCCGCGCAGCACGATGGTCTGACCCGGGCGTACCGCCGCGACGGCCCGGCCCAGCGTGGCGTACGGGCGGTCGGCGCTGCCGGTGCCGGCGTCCGAGCCGCCCGGTGCGACGTGGATCTCGGCCCCCGCCGCCGGGGCGGCGGGGCGGGTCGGCCCGGCGGCGGTGGGCACACCCGTGGGCCCGGAGGGTTGCGCGGCCACCGTGGGGCCGGCCGGGGCGGGGACGCCGCCCGGGTCGGGGGCCTGGAGCACGGCGTAGCCGATGCCGCCGGCCGCGACCGTCGCGACCGTGGCGCCCGCCACGACCTTGTTGGCGAAGAAGCCCTGGACCATGGCCCAGAACGTCCCGGCGACCGGGGCCGCCGGGACTCCCGCCACGAGCCCGGCGGCGACCGGGAACGTCGTCATGCCCGGCAGCAGCCGCTCCGGCGCCAGCAGCACGTGCCCGTGCGATCCGCACCGCGGGCAGCCCCGGCCGTGCCGGCTCAGGCGCTTGCGCCACAACGGTCCGGCGGTGCCGTCCCAGCCGCGGAGCAGCGCGGCCAGCTCCGGGCAGCGGGGTGTCGCGCGCAGCGCGCGGACGATCAGCCGGCTCTCGTCCAGGCGCGTCCGCATCCGGCCCAGCCGTACCGCCGCGTGCTTCGGGCTGACCGACAGCGCGTCGGCCAGCTCGGCGCGCGTCAGCTCGCCGATCGCCTCCCGCCACCACCACCGCAGCAGCCGCCGGTCGTCGTCGTCCAGCCAGCCGGTGGCCTCGGCCAGTTCCCGGCGCTGCTCGCTGAGGATCAGCTCGGCCACGGTCCGTTCGGCCAGGTCGCCGCCGGGGTCGGGCAGGTCCGCGTCGGTCTCCTGCTCGCGGCGCCGGGTCCGCGCCTGACCGCGCAGGTGGAACTGCACCTGCCGGTACGCGATGGACACCAGCCAGGCGCGGAACCGCTCCGGCTCCCGCAGGTCCGGCAGGCCCCGGATGACCCGGACCATCGTCTCCTGGACCAGGTCGTCCACGTCGGCGTGCCCGTTGAGCGCCCGCCCGACGATCCCGTAGACGAGCGGGAGGTGCGCGGAGACCAGTTCGGTGAGCGCCGCCTCCTCACCCGCGCGGGCGGCGGCGACCAGGGCGGGCACGTCCGGGTGGGACGGGTCGCGCGTCCCCGGGTCCGGTTCCGCGTCGTGGGCCGGCGCGTGGACGTCGCTGCCGGTCACGGTGGCGGTCCCTCCTCACGTCGCGGGTGGGCGGACCGACCGGATCGGCGCGTGCCTCCCGCCGCCCGGACCGGCGTCCTTCCGCCGGTCTGGCAGCGGTCAACGACGCAGCTCACGGCATGCTCGCACACCGAAATGCCCCTGTAAAGATCGTCGCCCGTCACTGTCCAAGTAAGTAGGCGATCCAAACAAAGTTCTGAATTTCCGTTGTCGACGTGACCCTGCCGTCGTCTACGGAACCAGAGCGGGCCGACGCCGACCCGCCTGGCATCCGGCCCCGGGCAGCCGGATGCCAGGCGGGCCACCACGCACCACCACCACCCGTACCCAGGAAGGAAGTCAATGCGACTGACCACCCATCCCCCCGACGAACATCCGGCACCGGCGACCACCGCCGTCCGTCGCCTGTGGCGGCGTGTGGTGCCGTTGGCGGTGTTGGCCGTCGTGGCGCCGGCCGCTGTGGCGGTTGCCAGTGTTCCGGCTCAGGCGGCG